>CAUJEJ010000097.1 GCA_963169255.1 Actinomycetota bacterium
AGCGAACCCAAGAACGCAAAGCACAAATTTCGGTAAAGGTGGCAACGTCCGCCATCAGGGCTATCCGCCAGATACCGCGAGCTCCGCCTCGCACAATGTTGCACTTTCGTCCGCAGCGATCGCCTGGCTGTTCAACCAGCCATCAGGAAGCGCAACGGCGCGTTGTCCGCTAGTCCGCCCACGCGGTCGCGCCGCTGCGTCCGCGCTGTACTGCTGATCCTGGTCGATCTCGGCAAGTAACCCCGCAAGTTCGGCGAGCGACGACGACAGCGCCAAGGCCCGTCGCAGCGTCGAGCCGACAGAAAAACCCTTGAGGTACCACGCGACGTGCTTGCGGAAATCGCGCGAACCCTTGTCTTCGCCGTACAGATCGCAGAGCAACTCCGCGTGCCGGTACATCACTCGAACGACTTCAGCTAGATCTGGCTCAGCCGAAATCGGCTGTCCGTTCATCGCCTGCGCCAGTTGGCCAAACAACCAGGGTCGCCCGAGGCATCCGCGCCCCACAACCACTCCGGCACACCCGGTCTGATCGATCATTGCCACCGCATCATGACCGGTCCAAATGTCTCCGTTGCCCAGGACCGGCACCCCTGTTGGCGCCAACTCCTCAACCAGGCGTGAGATCGCGGGCCAGTCGGCTTCCCCGCCGTATAACTGGGCAGCGGTGCGGGCGTGCAGGGCGACCCAGGCAACCCCCGCCTCGGCCGCAATGCGCCCGGCGTCGAGGTAGGTCAAATGGTCGTCGTCGATTCCCTTGCGCATCTTGACGGTGACCGGCGGTGGGTCGATCCCACGCTTGGCGGCCTCTTCCTCCGAGGCGCGCACCGCAGCAGAAATCAGGTCCGCGAACAGATCGCGCTTCCACGGAAGCGCGGCTCCCCCGCCTCTGCGAGTCACTTTGGGGACGGGGCACCCCATGTTGAGATCGATGTGGTCCGCACGATCCTCGCTGACCAAAATCCGAACCGCGGCAGCAACGGTGTCGGGGTCGACGCCGTAGAGCTGCACGCTGCGCGGCGACTCATCCGGCTCAAATGACGCCATCAACAACGTGGCCTCGTTGCGCTCTACGAGCGCTCGCGAGGTGATCATTTCCGAGACGTAGAGGCCCGCGCCGGACTCCCGGCACAGACGTCGGAACGCACGGTTCGTGATACCCGCCATCGGCGCCAAGACCACTGGGGTCTCCAAGACCAGCCCGCCTGCGATTAGCGGCGAAACCTCGGAAGACGCAGTACTCACTGCTTCAGTTTCGCAAAGCGAACGAGTGGCTCGAGCCTGGGGCTATGCCGTTGGAAGTCGCGGCGACAGGTACGCCTCGACCTGATCGAGCGCAATACGCTCCTGCGACATCGAGTCGCGCTCGCGAATCGTCACGGCCTGATCCTCCAGGGTGTCGAAGTCCACCGTGACGCAGAACGGCGTACCGATCTCGTCTTGGCGGCGGTAACGACGTCCGATTGCGCCAGCGTCGTCGAAGTCAACGTTCCACCGTTTGCGCAGCTGCGCTGCGAGGTCTCGTGCCTTCGGCGACAGGTCGGCGTGGCGACTCAGCGGCAGCACCGCAGCCTTAACCGGCGCCAACCGAGCGTCGAGACCCAGGACAGTGCGCTTGTCGACACCGCCCTTGGCGTTCGGCGCTTCGTCCTCGCGGTAGGAATCAAGAAGGAACGCAAGCACGCAGCGAGTCAGGCCGGCCGCAGGTTCGATGACGTAGGGCGTCCAGCGTTCGTTTGCTTCCTGATCGAAGTACGACAGGTCGGTGCCCGAGTGCTTCGAGTGAGTCGAGAGATCGAAGTCGGTCCGGTTCGCGATTCCCTCAAGTTCACCGAACTCTGAGCCGCCAAACTGGAAGCGGTACTCGATGTCGACGGTGCGCTTGGAGTAGTGCGAGAGCTTCTCTTGCGGGTGCTCGAAGAAGCGCATGTTGTCGGGGTTCATTCCGAGGTCGATGTACCAATCCCACCGCTGCTTCAGCCAATACTCGTGCCATTCTTCGTCGCTGCCGGGCTTGACGAAGAACTCCATCTCCATCTGTTCGAACTCGCGCGTGCGGAAGATGAAGTTTCCGGGGGTGATCTCGTTACGGAAGCTCTTTCCTGTCTGGGCAATGCCGAACGGCGGCTTCTTGCGAGCTGCCGCAGCAACGTTGTTGTAGTTGACGAAGATCCCCTGTGCGGTTTCTGGGCGCAAGAAGTGCTCAGAGTTGTCGTCCTTCACCGGGCCCAGGTGGGTGCTCAGCAAACCGTTGAACATGCGCGGTTCTGTCCAAGCGTCTCGAGTTCCACAGTTGGGGCACGGCAGGTCGGCGAGGCCGTTTTCCGCCGGGCGGCCTTTGCGTTCTTCGAACTCCTCCAGCAGCGTGTCCTCGCGGAAGCGCTTGTGACATGACGTGCACTCAACGAGTGGATCAACGAAGGCCTCAAGGTGGCCGGAGGCGCGCCACACATCAGTTGCGAGGATCACGGAGGAGTCGAGCCCGACGACGTCTTCGCGCTGACGAACCATCGCCGACCACCACGCGCGGCGGATGTTCTCTTTGAGTTCGACTCCAAGCGGGCCGTAATCCCAGGCAGAACGTGTTCCGCCGTAGATTTCCGACGACGGGAACACAAACCCGCGACGCTTGGACAAACTGACGATCGCATCAACGCGGTCGGCCACTTGGACTCCATCTGCCTGGTCCGCTGGATACGAACCGGCTCTCTAGGGATTGACTGAACGAGCGGAAGCTTACTGACCGACCCCGAACGTGTCGTGATCTGGCGCAAGTGACGACGGCGAATCCACCGCACCCGCGGCAGTGCGCTCGTGGAGGACCTCGAACGCACTCGGCTCGTCAATGGCTTGGGAAAGCAGTTGCACGGCGTGCATCTTGACCTCGTAGCTCGACAACGCGCGCCGATACGAGCCGACCTGGTCAAACTCCAGTTCAATCGTAAAGAGCGCAGCGTCATCCAATGCTCGCCCTACCTGGCCACGAATGAAGCCCGGGCGGGCACCGAGAACCTCTACCGCAGTACGTGCGCGATCGAGGAACGCGTCAATCCCGCCACCGTTAACCCGAAATCTCAACAAAACCAGCAAAATTCCCTACCTCCTGTGCGCACGTTAGCGCCCCGTGGGTGACCATGTAGCTATGCCAAAACAGTCAACCGGGCCCGGGCGCACGTCATCGACGCGCAAGTCCAACACCACACGCCCTCTTGGGCCACGTGCGCAGCGGATTCCGAGCCAGGCGAAGAGCCCAGCCCGTATCAAACTTGAACAACGCAGCATCCGCCCGTTGCACTTCTTCCGCAAACTGCCGAAGTTCGTGCTGCCTGTTGTGATGGGCGTCTTCCTGTTCCTGGGTCTGTTCTTGCCGACGCCGCTTGCCGGGGCCTTCTTGCTCGTCCTCGGCGGATTCCTGGGATGGCTGTTGGCGCTTTCGTGGCCAGCGCTGAACGTTGGTTCGCGTTGGATCCGCGTAATCGTGGTGATCGCGATCCTGGCCGCTGCGATCTGGCGCTTTGCCGGTTACGGCTCGGCATAACATCGCAACGATGAATACCTCGACTGATCATTCGCACGGCCCTACCCCAGCAGCCCCTGGGACAAACCGACGGAACACGAAGCAGCGCGCCGCGATTGTGGCCGCACTGTCGGCGATGGATGACTTCCGCAGCGCACAACAAATCCACGACACCCTGATCGAACGTGATACTCCCGTCGGGTTGACCACGGTGTACCGCGCGCTCCAAGCACTCGCGGCTGATGGCGCGATCGATGTGATCATCGCTGATGACGGCGAAGCTCGGTACCGGCTGTGCTCGCGCGGGCATCACCACCACCTGGTGTGCCGACGATGTGGCTCAACAGTTGAGGTCGCCGGGCCAACCGTGGAGCGGTGGGCCGCCAAGGTCGCCGCCGAGCACGGGTTCAGCGATCCGGAGCACACCATCGAGATCTCCGGGGTGTGCCCCAAGTGCCAAGGTATTGCTGGCTAGCTCGCGTTTCGAACAACGAGCCGCGGAGCCCAGACAGCGTCCGGGCCGCACCTATGGGTGCTGGACATCCTCCTGAGCTGAATGCTCGACGGACTCCAGTTGAAATGTTGTGTGGCCAATCTCGAAGCAGTCGTGCAGGCAGTCTTTGAGCTCGTCGAGGACTCGCTCACCGGAGCCATCGACGAACGGATTCGGCTCAATTGTCACGTGCGCCGACAGCGATGGCATACCGCTGGTGATGGTCCAGACGTGAAGGTCGTGGATAGCCACCACACCGGGAACTTTTGCCATGTGCGCGCGGATCTCATCCAAATCGACGCCGGTGGGGGCGCTCTCCATCAAGATGCTGAACGCATCGCGCAGGAGCAAGAGCGTGCGCGGGATGATGAACAGCGCGATCGCGAGCGAGACCAGCGAGTCAACCTGCTCCCAACCTGTGGTCATCAAGACGATCGCCGCCGCGATCACCCCGACGGACCCAAGCGCATCGGACATCACTTCAAGGTAGGCACCGCGGACGGCGAGGCTGTCCTTTGCGCCGCGGCGCAGCAGCCACACTCCAATGCAGTTCGCGACGAGGCCAAATACGGCGGCGAGCAACATGACCGGTGCGTCGATCGGCTTTGGATCGAACCAGCGCTCGTACGCCTCCACCAGAATGAAGACCGACAATCCAAGGAGCAGCAGTCCATTGGCGACCGTTGCCAGGATCTCGAGTCGGTATAGGCCGAAGGTTCGACGTTGTTTGGTAGGCCGTGCCGCAAGAGTGATCGCGACCAATGCCAAGAAGACGCCGAAGACGTCCGCGAAGACGTGGACTGTGTCGGCAAGCAGCGCCAGCGATCCAGACGCGACAGCGCCAATCGCCTGAACGACGAGGACAGACAGTCCGAGGCACAGCGTGATCAGCAAACGCTTGCGGTTCTGCATCCCGGCGCTCGCGTGGCTGTGGCTGTGCCCGGCTCCCATCGCTAGACCGCCGGACCTTCTGCGCCGCCATAGCGTCGATCGCGATCGACGTAAAGTTCGATCGCCTGCCACAGATCACGCCGATCGAAGTCCGGCCACAGCCGGTCAAGGAAGACCATCTCGGCGTACGCGGCTTGCCACAGGAGGAAGTTACTCGTGCGCTGCTCTCCACTACTTCGTACAAACAGGTCGACGTCAGGCATCTCCGGTTCGTCGAGGTAGCGGGCAATCGTCCGCTCGTCGATTCGATCCGGGTTGAGTCGACCAGCGGCGGCGAGTTTCGCGATTCGCGCGGCCGCATCGGCGATCTCTGAGCGACCGCCATAGTTCACACACATCACCAAGTTCATCGCAGTGTTGTGCTTCGTTCGCTCTTCGGCGATCTCGAGTTCCTTGATCACACTGCGCCAGAGTCGGCGGCGCTGCCCGGCCCAGCGAACCCTCACTCCGAGCGCGTCGAGCTCGTCGAGGCGGCGGTGGACAACGTCGCGATTGAACCCCATGAGGAATCGAACTTCTTCAGGCGAACGCTTCCAGTTCTCGGTCGAGAACGCGTACGCCGAGACCCACGGGATCTTCATTTCGAGGGCGCCGTGAACGACGTCGAGAAGCGAGTGTTCACCCATCTCGTGCCCACGAGTACGCGGCAGATCGCGTTGATTGGCCCATCGCCCATTCCCATCCATCACGATCGCGATGTGGTCAGGCAGTAACTCGCGCGGGATCGATGGCGGGACTTCCCCACTCGAGTGTGGGTTCGGCAAGGTGTACGTCGATGGGTCGCGTGGCGGAGTCGCACCCACACGTCGTTTTGCCATGCGCGCAGTCTGTCAGACCGCCCGCCCCTCTACGAATTTGGTGCGGCACGCCGGCGGGGCGGCGGGTCGCACCAAATTCGGGAGGGGGGTATCGCTCCACGGGGGGCCGGGGGCGCAGGTGGCGGTCGAGGTGGCATTGGTCGTT
>CAUJEJ010000098.1 GCA_963169255.1 Actinomycetota bacterium
AAGGAGGCGTGGTCCTGGACGCTGACCTGGATCCGTGCGCTCGGTGCCCTCGAAGACGCCGGATGCATGCTGACCGACGATTCCGCCGCCGTGTGGGCCTCGCACCTCGACGACAAAGAGTTGCGGCAGTTGCGTGAGGCAATTCCGGATATCCCACTGCGAGTTCGCATCGGGACGCGCCTATGGCTCGGTGACGATGGGGCGCTGTCTGCCCGTGGCACCGTGTTGGCTGTGCACCAAGTCGCGAAGGGTCGCGCCGTTGGCTACCGGCAGCGGCGGGCACCCAAAGACGGTCTGCTGATCGTCGTCGGTGGCGGAACCAGCCACGGCGTCGCGTTGGAAGCACCATCGCCAGTGTCGTCACTTCGGCAGCGTGCTGTGGCCGCGGGTACCGGCGCACTTGAGGCTTCGGGACGCGCGAAGTCACCATTCACCTGGGACGAGAAGCGCCGCTGGTTCGCCGAGCCGCCCCACATGCAGGTATCGATGTTGTGGGTCACGGCCGATGACGTTCGCCTGGCCGTTGGCAAGGGTGGGCGTGTGCCTGCGGTAGGCGACGAACTCGAGTGCCGCGTGCGCCACACCACGTCGGCATTCGATCGCATCGTGGGACTCGACTGACCGATGTCCAGCACCACACCCACCGACACCGATCGGTCAACCACACCACCGGACCCGACGGTCGTTGCGCCGAGTCAAGAAGACCTGGCGATCGCTGGCAGCACCGAGATCATCGGGGGCGACCTCGGACGCCATGCGTACAGCAGTTGGCGCTTCTGGAGTCCGCTGCCGATCGTGGCGATCTTCGCTGTCGGCGGCTTCATGTTGGGACTGATCAGCAAGCTGCCTTGTACCGTCAACGGTTGGTCAGACCCGGGTCGTTACACCCACCTCTGCTACACCGACATCGCGCCGCTTTATAGCTTGCGTGGGTTCGCCGATGGGGTGTTCCCCTACATCCAGAACCCGCTGCCTGGCCAAGAGCAGCTCGAGTACCCCGTGCTGACCGGGCTCTTTATGTCGCTGGCGAATTTCCTGAATCCACGCGGTGATAACGCGACGCTGTGGTTCTTCTACGTCAATGCCGCAATGTTGGCCGTGTGTTTGATCGTTGCCGTGGTGGCTACCGCAGCGACCGTCAAGCGGCGGCCATGGGATGCCGCGATGGTCGCCCTGGCACCTGGAACGATCCTGTGCGCGACGATCAACTGGGACTTGCTCGCTGTCGCGCTCACCGCGGGCGCGATGTTGCTGTGGGCGAGGCGATATCCGACGTGGGCTGGGCTCGTGTTAGGTCTGGCAGCGGCCGCCAAGTTCTACCCTTTGCTTCTGCTCGGGCCACTGCTCCTGCTGTGCTGGCGTGCGGCCAAGATGTCGGCATTCGCCCGCGTCGTCGGCGGTGCGGCGATCGCGTGGTTAGCCGTCAACGTTCCATTCATGGTCATCAACTTTGATGGCTGGGCCCGGTTCTACATCTTCAGTTCCGAGCGCGGCGAGGACTTCGGGTCGATCTGGCTGTTCCTGCGCAACATCGGGTTCGGCGTTCCGCCCGAGGTGCTGAACATGCTTGCCACCGGGATCCTGTTGATCCTCTGTGTAGGCATCGCGGTGCTGACGCTGAAGGCTGCCCGCCGACCCAGGTTTGCCCAACTCGCGTTCCTCGTTGTCGCGGCGTTCCTGCTGACCAACAAGGTGTACTCGCCGCAGTTCGTGCTCTGGCTGATCCCGCTTGCCGCCCTCGCCCGCCCACGCTGGCGTGACTTCTTGATCTGGCAGGCCGGCCAGACGATCTACTTCGTGTCTATCTGGCTCTACCTCGCTGGGTACGGCACCGACGCCATCGGACTGCCGGTTGGGTGGTATTCAGTCGCCATCATCATTCAGATTGGCTCAACAATCTTCTTCGGCGTGATGATCATTCGCGATGTGCTTCGACCCGAACACGATCCGGTTCGCAGTGATCGGTTCCTCGAGGACGACGATGATCCTGGTGGCGGAGTCCTTGATGGGGCACCGGATCGCTGGGCTTCGAGTTCGACCGCTACGCGGGAATCGTCCGACCAACAAATGCCGCCAGCCGATCAACAGCCGGTGCATTCGCACTAACGGGCTGCTCGGGACCGAAGAACTTTCCGTCCGCTTCTGCACCGCGAAAGTCTGGGCGCAGCATCGCCGAGACGCAGCTGAGGCCAGCCTCGGCAACGTCTTCGTCGAGTTGGGTGGACTGCCCTGTCGCGGTCGCGAGGTCCCACGTGTGAACGGAGAACTCGGCGAGTTGCTGATTGATCGGGAAACTCTTCGGGACCTCGCCAATGCCCGGCAACTCCATCGTTCCTGACAAGTCGCCAGCCTGACGCCAGTGGTCGATCAACACGTCGCTGCCGATCCGGAATTGGCGCAGCCAATCACCACCGAGCGTCGGTGTCGGCACAACCGACGGATTGCCAAATGCGGCCTGCTGGCCAAACATCTCCAAGTCGGTGAGGAGATGATCGAGGAGGTCCCGCACAGTCCACGATTCACAAGGGGTCGGATTGTCGAGTTGCTCAGGCTGAATCCGCTCGATCACCTGGTAGTTCTCGTGGAGCGCAACAATCAACAGCTCGACTGGACTCTTTCCCATTCTTCGGTTGCTCCCCGTACTCGCCAATCGGTTCAAGAATCGCCTGATCGTACTGGCACGGTTCGGATCCTCCCTAGACGGAACGGCGAACCCTGTCGCTAAGGAACCGCGGGCTCTTCTGTCGCAGTTGGCTTGGCCGAACTTGACGGGCTCGCGGTTGGCCGCGATGACGTTGGAGAGGAACTCGGCGACTGGTTCGGCGTCTTCGACGGGCGCTGCGACGGACTGTTCGACGGCGTCGGGTAGCGGTAGTAGTCGTTCGATGACCCGTAGTCGTTCTCGTTCGTCGACACGAATGAGTCAACGTCGAGGATTGCCATCGCGACGTCCATGTAGTTCGCCCAGATTCGCGCGGGGTAATCGCCGCCGTGAACTGATCCGCCGCCGCCTGTGCCATACAGCGTCGTCGCGTTGCCGCGCTTGTCCTGCTTGACCAGCATGACCGCGGTAGCGATCTGCGGGGTGTAACCAACAAACCAGGCCGACTTGTTGTTGTCGGTGGTGCCGGTCTTACCCGCGGCTGGGCGGCCGATGCTCGAAGCAGCAAATCCGGTGCCGCTCGTGACGACCTTCTGCAACGCGTAGTTGACCTCGTCGGCGGTCTCAGTGCTGAACGCGCGCTGTGGATCGGGGCTCAGCACGTACTCCACGGACCCGCCGCGTGAGATTTCCTTGATGGTTGTCGGCGTGACGCGCTCGCCTCGATTCGCGAACGTTGCGTAGGCACCTGCCATATCCATGGTGGTGGGCGAGGCCGTGCCTAGGACGGTTGTCGGGTCAGCGGTGCCGAGGCCAACAGTCTCGGCCGGCACGCCCGCGCGGATTGCTGCCTCCTTCACCTTCTCGTGGCCGATTTGATCGGAGAGGTCAACAAACACAGTGTTGACGGACTTCTCGATCGCCGTGAGGAGGCTGACGTTGCCATACGAGACGTTGCTTTCGTTCTGCAGCTTGTAGCCACGGATAGTCCGAGGCGAATTGCCGTCCCAGCGCGAGTCGAGGGAGATGTCGTCCTCGAATGCCGCCGCGAGTGCGAACGGCTTGAAAGTTGAGCCCGCGAGGCCGACCGCTTGGTCGGCGTTGGACAGCTGGTTCTTCAGGTAGTCGGCGCCGCCGTACATCGCGATGACCTCGCCGGTGTCTGTCTTCACTGAAGTCAGACCGATGCGCAGGCCCTTCTCTTGCGAGACGCCACTGTTCTGGACAGATTCGACCGCTGCGGCCTGGTCAACCTTGTCGAACGTGGAGACGATCCGGAAGCCGCCGACGTTGAGGTCTTCTTCGGTGTAGCCGCGACGCAACATCTCTCGGCGGATCGACTCCAGCAAGTAGCCGTTCGTTCCAGCAAGGGCATTCTTTGCTGTCTTCTGCGACTTGAACTTCGGGAACTTGGCGGCCTTCGCCTCGGCGGGCGTGATCCAGCCCTTTTGCACCATTCCGTCGAGCACGTACTGGTAGCGCGCGCGCAACTTCTCTTCGTTGGTGTCCGGGTCGTACCCGCTGGGTGCGCGGATCACTGCGGCGAGCACCGCGGATTCGCTCAGCGTCAGCTCACTCGCGGGCTTGCCGAAGTAGGCCTGCGACGCAGTCTCAACCCCGTATGCACCACGGCCCATGTAGATGGTGTTGAGGTAGTCGCCGAGGATTTCGTCCTTTGACGCTTCGGTCTCAAGTTTGACCGACAACACGAGTTCGCGAGCCTTTCGGACCAGCGTCTGCTCGTGGGTCAGGTATGCGTTCTTTGCGTACTGCTGGGTGATTGTCGAGCCACCCTGAGTGCCACCGCCGCGCAGGTCGTTCCAGCCGGCGCGAACGATCGCAGTCGGGTCGAATCCGCCGTGCTCGTAGAACTCGCGATCCTCTGCGGCTAGCACCGCTTGGCGCAGCGTGACGGGCATGTCCTCGAACGGGATGCTGATGCGGTTGGCTTCACCAAGTCGGCCGAGTTCGGACTTGCCGTCGTTCCAGTACACGATCGTCTTCTCGGAGCGAGCGAGCTCGCTTGCCTCGGGGACTGGGGTGAACGCGACGGCCGCAGCGAACATGCCGATCATCAACAGGAAGCCGGTCACGATTGCGCCGACGATCAGGCGCCACGATGGGATCCAGCGGCGAACGCCGGTCTTTGCCCCGCGCGGGTAGTCGATGAAGCGCTTCGCACGAGCGGGCGCACCGGGTGTGGTGTCCCGTTGCTTCGATTGCGCTGCCATTCGTACCGCCCTACGTCTGTGAAAAACTTCGAACCTGGTCGCCTTCTTTTCAGCGGCCGCGGCAGGTGACGATGTCGTCAGGCTACGGCGCTGAGCCCCAAAGCTGTGGTGTCTCCCGTGCCGTCCGAACGGTCCATTTCTGCTCGGATTACTAGTCGAGCATGTCCTTCGTGGCCCGCAAGGCAGGACGAGGTACACCGTCGCCTAGGACGTAGGAACGCAACAGATGGTTCCAACCACACGATTTGCAGACCTCAACTTGATAGACCCTGAACTGTCCATGTTCAGTCGCCATCGTGGCCAAATCCGCCTGGGTGCGCAGCCGTCCGGAGTAGGGGCCGAGTTCGTCGCCATACGCATAGTTCAGTGTGGTGAGATCGCTCTTTGACTTGCACCAAGGGCACGGCTGGCCCGCCGGAACACCGTGATTCTTCGCTGCGCGCAGGAGGTGCGGGTGAGGTTCGAGGTGGTCACTCGCCCCCGTGGCGACGAGCACAAGGCTGCCGAGCGCGGCCCGTCTCTGCAACGTGTAGTCGATAACGCGCCGTGGTGCGTGGGGATCGTCAACGTGTTCAGGCTCGGCAAGCTCCGGGCGCACCTTAGGCGCGGGCGCACTACTTCCCGGATTCCGGTTCCCCCGGGGATTCCCTCCACCCCTCGGCACAGCCATCCCCCAACGCTACGCCCCCGCCCCCACCCCGCACCACCCCCGTTTGCCACTGGTTGCGTACCTGCCACGCACAGGATTGGGCCACATCCGTGCCCCTATCGCGGTACGGATGTGGCCCAATCCTGTGCGTGAACCGGCTCTGGGTGGTGGATGTCACGGCGTGGCGGGGACGGAACGGTAGCGGAAACCGGGGGAGGGCGTGTAGCTTGGATATATCAGTTCGATATATCTGCGGGTTATGCTCGTGGGAGATATCGAGTCCGCGGGTGCAGGTGAACTCTAAATGCGAAGGGGGTGCACAGATGGCTAAGCGATCCAGCGTTTTGGAATTTGCGGTGCTGGGTTTGCTGCACGACAACCCCATGCACGGCTACGAACTGCGCAAGCGGCTGAATGCGGTCCTTGGGAGCTTCCGGGCGATCTCTTACGGCTCGTTGTATCCCTGCCTCAAGCAGATGCTCGCCGCCAACTTGATCCGCGAGGTTGGCCCAGCCGATTCAGGCGCACCGACTCTGAGCAATCGCCGCGCCAAGATCGTGTACCAACTGACCGCTGACGGCAAGGAACGATTCGAGCAACTCCTGGCCGACGCGGGTCCGGAAACGTGGGACGACGAGCGGTTCGGCGTCCACTTTGCCTTCTTCTCGCGCACAGACTCTGAGGTTCGCATGCGGATCTTGCAGGGTCGGCGCAGTCGGCTCGAAGAGCGACTCTCTGTCCTGCGTTCGTCATTTACGCGCGGCACAGATCGAGTCGACTCCTACACCGAAGAACTCGCTCGTCATGGTCTCGACGGCGTTGAACGTGAAGTCCGTTGGCTCTCAGAGCTCATCGCGGCAGAACAAACCAGCACCTCCCAGGGTGCAACAAACCAATCAATCGATTCCGGCGGCACGAGCCGATCCGGGCGAATCTGACAAGAAAGGGAATCAACATGAGTTCGATTCGCACAGCGATCGTCGGCGTCGGAAACTGCGCCTCCTCCTTGGTCCAAGGAGTTGAGTACTACAAGGACGCCGATCCCCAGGATCGTGTTCCCGGCCTGATGCACGTGCAGTTCGGTCCGTACCACGTTCGCGACGTTGAATTCGTCGCCGCGTTCGACGTCGATGCGAAGAAGGTCGGCCAAGACCTCGCGCACGCCATCGTCGCCAGCGAGAACAACACCATCAAGATCTGCGACGTGCCGCCAACTGGCGTCACCGTTCAGCGCGGCCACACCCTTGATGGCCTCGGCAAGTACTACCGCGAGATGGTCACCGAGTCCGAGCAGCAGCCAGTCGACGTCGTCGCGGCACTGAAGGAAGCTCAGGTTGACGTCCTCGTTTGTTACCTGCCCGTCGGATCCGAGGCAGCCGCGAAGTTCTACGCCCAGTGCGCGATCGACGCCGGCGTTGCCTTCGTCAACGCACTGCCCGTGTTCATCGCCGGTACGCCCGAATGGGCCGAGAAGTTCGAGAAGGCCGGTGTTCCGATCGTCGGTGACGACATCAAGAGCCAGGTCGGCGCGACCATCACGCACCGCGTGCTCGCGAAGCTCTTCGAAGATCGCGGCGTGACCGTTGATCGCACGTACCAGCTCAACGTCGGCGGCAACATGGACTTCATGAACATGCTGGAGCGTGAGCGCCTCGAGTCGAAGAAGATCTCGAAGACGCAATCGGTCACCAGCCAGCTCCAAGACAAGATCGAAGCCCGCAACGTGCACATTGGCCCGTCGGACTACGTCGCATGGCTCGATGACCGCAAGTGGGCGTTCGTCCGCCTTGAGGGTCGCAACTTCGGCGATATCCCGCTGAGCCTGGAGTACAAGCTCGAGGTTTGGGATTCACCGAACTCGGCCGGCATCATCATCGACGCCGTCCGCGCCGCGAAGATCGCCAAGGACCGCGGCGTTGGCGGACCAATCCTGTCCGCGAGCTCGTACTTCATGAAGAGCCCGCCGGTGCAGTACACGGATGACGAAGCCAAGCAAGCCGTCGAAGACTTCATCTCCGGCAAGATCGAACGCTAGACACTGCACGCAAGCGCACCCCTTCTTCCGGTCCGGAATCAGCCACTGTGGTTGGTTCCGCGGTCGGAAGGAGGGGTTCGTCGTTTGGCAGCCTCTCCAGGTTGCAAATGGGAAAACAACCCTGGCTGCGCGCGCGAAACCGTGCCTATCTGAGATACGCATAGCCGGTGATCTCGGATGCCACTGAAGCAGCTCGCAATCGACGATTCGTCCCTACCGCCTTCGCGGTGCTAGCGGTCATTGCGATCTGCGCGAGCATCATCGGCGCCGGAGCGAGGGCGTCGGCCGCCACAACAACCTTCACCTGGGGTTCTCCTCAGGACCTCACGAACACGACGGTCCAATCGGACATACCGCAAATCGTCTCTGGCGACAACGGCCAGCGACTTGCAGCGACATGGCTATCCAACAGCGGTGGCAATCCGGTCGTCTACGCCAGCACGAGCAGTGATGCTGGTGCCACGTGGAACACCCCTACAGCGCTATCGGATGACGGCGGGGCTGCCGGGTATCCGCAGCTTTCATCGTCTGCGGACGGGACGAAATTGGTGGTTGTGTGGAGTCGCTCCGACGCCGGCGACTTCCTCATCGAATCATCAGTGAGCTCCGATGGAGGTGCTACCTGGAGCGACTGGCAAGCGATGTCCGCACCCAACGGAAGCGCCGATCTGCCGCAGGTGGTCTCCTCGGCGGACGGCGACAAGGTCACAGCGGTCTGGACACGCAACAACGGCTCCAACTTCATTGTTCAAAGCACCAGCAGTCCCGATGGTGGCCTGTACTGGGATGGTGTGAAGACCCTGTCGTCTGGCGGCCAAGATGCCAGCGGGCCACAGATCGCAAGTTCGGCTGACGGCAGCAAGCTGACCGCCACTTGGTATCGGTCCGATGGACCGGACACCATCGTTCAGTCGAAGACCAGTACTGACGGCGGCGCAAACTGGCTCCCCACTGTCGACGTATCGAGCGTCGGCGGCAACGGCGTTGAGCCGCAGATCACTTCGTCGAGCGATGGCGAAAAGCTTGCCACTGCGTTCACGTGGACAGGCGGCGGAAATGCTCGGATCCAAGTAAGCAGGAGTCTTGACGGCGGCGCTTCTTGGTCAACGCCCACATTTCTGACCGCTGATGGTCGAGACGCACAGAACCCGCGGATCGCCAGTAGCGCGGACGGCGAGAAGCTCTTCACCGTTTGGAGTCGGTACAACGGAACCAACAGTGAAGTCCAGACGGCGCTCAGTCTTAACGCCGGAACTGACTGGAGTGGTTCGACGACCCTTTCCTCACCAGGGGCCGACTCCTCACTGCCGAGGATTTCGGCCGCGGATGCTGGCGACATCACCGCAGTGACGTGGGAAGCCCTTACTGACGGCAAGTACTCGATCCACAGCTCCAACTCCACCGACTCAGGGTCGGCGTGGTCAAACCCGGTCCAGTTGTCCAGCGGCACCGCGAGTTCGGATCAGTCACAAATCGCCACGGCCGCAGACGGATCGAAATTTGCGGCCGTCTGGAAGCGAACTACCGACTCTGACGCGATCATCCAAACCGCGAATGCGATCGCCTCGACGAT
>CAUJEJ010000099.1 GCA_963169255.1 Actinomycetota bacterium
GTCTGCGGGTCGTGGATTCAGTGACCCCCGGCTACACGAGTGACTTTCAGGTGGAGGCAGGCCAAGCTGTTCGAGTTTTGGCGGGGACCTTGCTGCCAAAGGGCGCGGATACCGTCATCGCACTCGCAGAAACCGTGTCAACGTCGAATGGTGAGGCTGCTGCGAACGATCCAAGTGATCTGCCGACTGACGCCGATATTGAGGTGGTCGCGGACCCAGCCGACACAGCGGATACCGACAATGAAAGCCCGGATTCGGCCGACGGTGAGCCAGAGTCAAGCGCCGAAGTCGAAGTCGAAGTGGAGGCGAAACTCAGCAGGAAGGAACGCAAACTCCTCAAGCGCAAGCACGCGGCAGAGTCCGCTGAGGTCGCTCGGGTTGAGGCTGCCGTCGCGCAACACGTTGCCGCCGGCGGCGAGTGGGTCACAGTTGCCGCCGCCCAACCAGTCGGGACGGGCGTCGCTCGCGCAGGCAGTCAGCGGGCCGAAGGCGCGCAATTGTTGGCCGCGGGAACTCGGCTAGGCGACCGCGAGCTTGCGACTGTGGCAGCAGGCGGACACTCGCGAGTCGCCGTGCATCCCGAGCCTCGCGTGGTGATCATCACCGTCGGTGACGAACTAGTCGACACCACGAGGGCATTGATCCCAGGGCTGGCTTACGACGTTGTGTCCATCATGTTGGTTGCGGCAGGCGAACAGGCCGGGGCAACAACGTTCCGTGGCGGTCCGTCGCGCCGGGACGCGCTTGTGCTTGCGCGCACCGTGCAGGACCAACTGGTTCGAGCCGACCTCATCGTGATCGCCGGTGAAGACGAGTCGGTCACCGATCCGCAGGAAGGCCTCGTAGCGTCCGCTTTGCGGGCGGCGGGTTGCCAAGACCTCGAATACTGCCAGCTCAAACCAGGTCCCGCGATCGGGGTGGGAACGGTCGGTGAAGATGGCATTGCGGTCATCGCCGTCGGTGCCTCGGCACTCGCGGCGTTTGTGGGCTTTGAAGTTCTGGTTCGACCGGTAATCGCCGCGCTGGCTGGCCGGAAGTCCCTGTTCCGACCGGTGGTTCGAGCGAAGTTGACGGAGTCCCTGAGCAGTCATGCTGGCATCCGCGAGTTCGTCCCAGCCAACGTTCGATTTGATGATCAAGGCGCGCACCCGCTTGTGGGCAGCATCCACGAACCCGCCGAAGAGGCGGCTCTTTGGCTTGGAACGGCCAACGGCTTGGTAATCCTGCCGGAAGACCAGCCCGCCAAGCATGAAGGCGATGAAGTCGCCGTAATTCGGCTGGATCGTGAATGATCGCGAGTTCATCGATCCCGACACTTCGGCAAGGCCCGATCGGGCTGCGGCCAATCCGGCTCCGCGACGCCTCCGCCTGGCGTGCCGTACGCGCGCGCAATCGGACCTGGCTGACGCGGTGGGATGCCACCTCACCCTTGGGCAGCGTGGACGTCCCACCAACGTTCGGTGCGATGGTTCGAACGCTGCGCAGCGAAGCTCGCGGCGGGAGAACACTGCCATGGGTGATCACGTATGAGGACCGGTTGATCGGGCAGCTCACCGTCGGCGGGATCGCGTACGGCTCGCTGCGAAGCGCACATGCGGGCTATTGGGTGGACCAGCAGTTCGCAGGCCGGGGAATCGTCCCGACCGCTGTTGCGATGGGGGCCGACTACTGCTTCTTCACCCTGGGCATGCACCGACTTGAGATCAACCTGCGACCCGAGAACGCAGCATCGCGTCGCGTTGTCGAGAAGCTTGGATTCCGGCCCGAAGGGCTGCGCGAACGCTACCTCCACATTGACGGAGACTGGCGCGATCACCTGACGTACGCGTTGACTGCCGAAGAGGTTCCTGGTGGTTTGCTGAACCGTCTTCGAGCGGGCGCTCAGGTACGGGGGCACGCACGTAGCGGCGCGGATTCGTCCGACATTCCGACTGAATAGCCTTGCTATCGACGCATGGATGCGTCGGCCCTGACGATCTCTCAACTATTGGCAACGATTTTCTCTAAACACTCCGGTAAAACCCGGTGCGCTCGGACTCATTTGTCCTACGCTGAGGCCCGTGCTCACCGGGTTGGTATACGTCGCGGTCATTCTTCTTTGGGCGGTTGTTCTCGTCCCTCAGTGGCTTCGCCGTCATGAGCGAAACGCAGAACATCGCACCACTGTCACCTTCCACCGTGCGATGCGCGCGCTTGAGCGTCGTCGCGTCAGTCGCGGCGTGAGTCGTGCCCGCCACGATGTTGATGTAACTGTCGCCGGGGCACGTTCGCGAGTCCATGATCGCGTTTCAATCGATGATGAGGGAATCTCGCCGATTGATCAGCATCTTGATGAAGGTGTTGACCCCTTCGAGGGGTCCGAGACAGAGGACCACCTTCGCCACGTTCGTCGACTCCGCGCCGAATCTCACGCGCGCAGCACCGCTAGCCAACGTCGCCGTCAGGTGCAGCAGATCCTTATTGGACTTACGGTCGTGGCCTTGGTCTTGCTGGTTATGGGTGTACTTCCGCTGTTGCTCGCGGTGGTTCCGGCCGCTGCGCTCGGTGCCTTCCTTTACGCCTCGCGTGGCAGTGCGAAGGCTGCGAAGGCGGGCGAATCTCGGACTCGCAGGGCTTCAGAACGTGAACGCCGCGCACAAGACGAAGGTTCCCAGGCAGATGAACGGGAACGTCGCACTTCATCTCGTCGAGCATCGACGCAACGCAGCAGTTCGAGCCGACGTTCTTCGAGCCGTCGTTCCAGTACTCGCCGTAGCAGCGGTGCACGGCGTCATGTGGACGCTCCAGCCGCGCGCTCGACGAGCACGCAGTACGCGGACCTTGATGGCGCGGATGTGCGCATGCTGTCGAACAGCGAGGTTGAAGGGCGACGTGCAAGTGCGGCGACGGAGGGTCGCTGGGAACCTGTTGAAGCGCCGCTACCCGGCTACCTAGACAGCGCCCGTGCAACTCGGATGCCTCGCAATCTCGATTCGACGGCGAACGGTGACTGGACGAGCGAGCGCATGCTGGAGCAGGCAGAGGCGCTTCGCACCCCCGGAGCCGACGCTGAATTCGAGCTTGGGCTCGATGAATTCGTCGACATTCCCGGCACCGATTCTGCCGACGATCACGGTTACGGGCACCGTCGCGCTGTCAACGACTAGCTCGCCGGGTATCCTCGGATCCGCACGTAAGGGGCTGTGGCGCAGTTCGGTAGCGCACCTCGTTCGCATCGAGGGGGTCAGGGGTTCAAATCCCCTCAGCTCCACAAAATGAAATAGGGCCCACATCGTGGGTCCTATTTCATTTCGTAATGCATGCGTGATTTGAACCCAGCCGTGCACGCAGTGCGCGGCGTTGGGTGTGGAGGAGCGTGAGCGACGGTTCCCCTCAGCTCCACAAAATGAAATAGGGCCCACATCGTGGGTCCTATTTCATTTCGTTATGTGTGTTGCAACATCTGACCAAGCGAGGGCTAGTTTGAGACTGGCTTCCAGAGCGGGTATGGAATTCCAGCGAGCCGGTTTATGGCCGCTCCCTGGAGGATGAGGATCACAACCGCTGCCATCAAGATTGTGAGTTGACTCGGTGTCCGCAAGAGTCCCAACGCCACGATCAATGTTGTAGCCCCGGCCGGTGCGTGCGGGACACCTAGCCAAATCATGACCGATAGCGTGACGGCCAGCGCGAATGCAATGGCACCCAGGCGAGCGGTTGTGACTGCCTCGAGGTCAGCGGGGACTGCTTGAAGTCCGAATATCAGCAGTGCGGTGAATCCGGCCAGGGCCCCAATCAAGTGCCCGCAGAACACGTTTCTAGGGGAGGACTGTGTGCTGAGGGCAGCGAAGAAGAGGACGAAGGCGGTGGGTCCAAGCGATGGAAAGACGAACGGTTCTCCCGTGGCCGTCGCGATGACGGAAAGCAGTGAGATCGAGATTGCGGAGTTGATCAACACATAGATCGCGATCACCGTGCGATTCTTGTGATGACGCTCCAAAGCCGTGAATCGCAGCCGCTTAGCGAGTCCCTGGATCTGGACCGGAAGATCTCCGTGATGTGGCGCAGGCATGGCGCCAAGGTTGGCAGAGGTAGCGCTCCGCCTGCGCGTTGCGGGGCGAGTGCTCGCCGAATTCGTTGGATCTTGAGTGGATGTGGTCAGTTACGAACCGCAGTCAAGGCCGATCGAGTTGTTGAGGACCCGGTGGTGTATTCGACCAGAGTGCTGATGACTGATCATGTTGGGCGGGTGCGTTTGAATTCTTCTGTAGGCAACGCATATGAGTCCAGAAGGCTCGATTGTGGCCGCAAGTGCTATGTTAGGAGCATGGCCTTGGTGAGGGTGAAGCGCGCTGCGCAGGTTTTGGGCATCAGTGAAGACACACTGCGGCGATGGGCGGAATCGGGTCGCTGCACTATCGAGACTGACTCTGCAGGGCGGGCATCGATCTCGGGCGAACAGCTAGCTCGACTGAGTCAGGAACGCTCGGCTACTAGTAACAGCATCGATAGGCCTGCTGCTTTGGAGTCAGTTCGGAATCGGTTCACTGGTGTAGTGATCGACGTCGTCCGAGACACCGTGATGGCGCAAGTAGTCGTCCAAGCTGGACCTCATCGGTTCGTATCGCTCATTAGCAGGGAGGGCTGCGACGAGCTTGAACTCGAGGTGGGTTCGATCGTGCTCACGGCGGTGAAGGCCACGAACGTCGCGATTGAACTGCCTGGTCCGCAGTGACCCCTAGGTGGCGACGGAGGCTTGCAGCGGCGGTGCTCGCCTCGGTGGGCGTGACGGCAACTACAGGTTGTGTCGATCAATCTGGCGGACCTGAGTCCGGCGATGTCCCAGCCAGCTCGATACATGTCTCGGCGGCGGCATCGTTGACCGACGTGTTCACCGTGATCGCCGAGAAATTCGAGGTGCAGAACCCAAACATTCAGGTATCGATGAGCTTCGGTTCGAGTTCGACGATCGTGGACCAGGTGATCAACGGAGCGCCGGTCAATGCACTTGCCACAGCCAGTGAAGCCACGATGAATGACGCCGTGAAGGCGCACGTTATATCCGGGACGCCGCGAGTCTTCGCGTCGAACCAACTCGCGATCGTCGTTCCTGTCGGCAACCCGGCGAACATTAGGTCGATCGCAGACCTTGGTGAGCCCGAGATCAAGTTGGCAATTTGCCAACCACAAGTACCCTGTGGCCAGGCTGCTCGTGAGGTCTTTGCTCGTGCAGCGGTGCGCCTCGTTCCGGTTACGTTCGAAGCCGACGTCAGGGCAGTTTTGGCGAAGGTCGCGAGCGGCGAAGTCGATGCAGGGATTGTCTATCGCAGTGACGCAATCGCCGGTGGAACTTCTGTTGAGTCGATTTCGATCCCAGATTCAACCAACGTTTCGATCCAGTACCCCATCGCCTCCATTGCAAGCAATGGAGGCGAACCAGCCGTCGAGAAATTTATTGACTTCCTGCTTTCTCCGAGTTCTCAACTCGTACTTGCTGACCACGGCTTCACGCCGATCACAGCGAAGTCTCGGTGAGCATCGAGAGCCGGGAAGGCTTGATCAGTGCGCAACGCAACGAACGAACGGCAGACAAGCTCGCGACGGGCGCCCGGCCGACACTCGTCAAGATCCTGGCGGTTATCGGACTGCTCTTTCTGGTCGCCCCTATTCTCGGAATCCTGTCGCGAGTCCAGTGGCTAGACCTTTGGTCGCAGCTGACTGACCCAGCTGTTCGTGACGCGCTCGTTCTCTCGGCGTGGACATCGTCGGCGACGACCGTCATCGCCGTGGTTGTCGGAGTCCCGCTTGCCCTAATGCTCGCGCGAGGACACGGTCGGCCCGCGGGGTTAGTCCGCGCATTCGTGGTGCTGCCGTTGGTTCTACCGCCGGTGATTTCAGGCGTTGCGCTCCTGGCACTACTGGGGCGAAACGGGCTCATCGGTGCGGGTATCAATACCTGGTTCGGCTTCACCATTCCGTTCACTCAAGTCGCGGTCGTGATCGCACAACTCTTTGTCGCGCTGCCCTTCCTGGTGATTACGGTGGAGGGTGCGCTGAGAACGAGGGGTCGGCACCTTGAGCAGGCAGCGCGCACGCTGGGTGCGTCCGAGTCGCGAATCATCTGGTCGGTGACGATTCCGGCGGTGCGAACCGCGATCATCGCCGGTGCCGCATTGTGCTGGGCGAGAGCACTCGGCGAATTCGGCGCGACCGTGACGTTCGCGGGGAGCTTCCCTGGCGTCACCCAGACGTTGCCCATAGAGGTGTACTACTCACTGGTGACGCAACCAGATCGCGCAATCGCGATTAGCGTGTTGATGATCGCAATTTGTGTTGTTGTCTTGGTTTCCTTGCGGCGCTCGTGGTCCGGCAGGTTCCTGCGAGATGCCTAACGAGAATTCGCTAGCTGCGACGTTTCAAATGCAACGAGGAAGCCTGTTCGCTGACGTCAGTTTCACCGTTGAGCCTGGGAAGCCGTTGGCGGTACTCGGGTCTAACGGTTCGGGAAAATCGAGTCTGCTACACGCGTTGAGTGGGTTGATCGCGATCCGTGCGGGTCGAATCGCATTGGCCAACACCACCCTCGATGCGCCGGGTGAGCGCTGTTTCGTTCCACCCGCCGAACGGCGTACCTCAATGGTCTTCCAGGACTATCGACTCTTCGGGTGGCTCAGTGTTCGTGGCAACCTTGAATTCGCAGTGCGCGCCCGACCTCGCACTGCAACGGTCGGAGTCAGCGAAATCGATGAGCTGATGACAAGGTTCGAATTGAATCAGATCGCAGGTCACCGTGCGTCTGCGTTGTCTGGCGGGCAATCCCAGCGTTTGGCGATCGCGCGGGCACTCGCTGCTCGGCCTGAGATGTTGTTGCTAGACGAGCCGTTCTCGGCACTTGACCGGAGGGTCGGAGACAGCGTCCGTGCCGCGCTTGGAAGGGCCATCAACGACTTTCCAGGCCCCGTTGTGCTCGTCACCCACGATCTAACCGATGCGCAGCGGTTCTGCGATCAGGCGATCTTGTTGGAGCATGGGCGGATTCAGGCGGCGGGCCCCGTTGACGAGGTTGTGAATGGAATTGAATCCGCAACTGTGCTTGGGCGAGACACAACTCCAGAGGGTTAGGTGCGCTCGTCGAACGCCTACTATGGGTCTATGCGCATGGTTGACGTAACAGGCAAGGAACGCACTGTCCGAGTCGCAACGGCCGATGGATACGTGCAAACGACAGCCCAGGTCATCGACCTAATTGCTGGCAATGAAACACCCAAAGGAGATGTGTTGGCAGCGGCACGGCTCGCTGCGATCATGGCGGTGAAACGCACTCCAGATCTGATTCCGCTGTGCCACCCGATCTCGATCGGCGGGGTTGACGTCGACGTTACGGCTAGCGGTGATCGAGTCAGTCTTCGGGTGCTTGTAAAGACCACTGACCGCACCGGCGTTGAGATGGAAGCGCTAACTGCCGTGTGTGCCGCAGGTTTGACGGTGATCGACATGATCAAAGGCGTTGACCCGGATGCGTCGGTGGCCGAGGTTCGTGTCCTGACTAAGACCGGCGGGAAGACGGGCGATTGGTCACGAAGTGAAGATCGATGACGACTCCGCTCACTGACCTGCCTCGAGTGCGAGTCATCACGATCTCGAGCCGTGCTGCAGCAGGAACCTACGTTGACACGGCAGGACCAGCGGTGGCAGAAATCCTCTTATCCTCAGGCTTCGCCCTCGACGAAGTGCTCGTCGTTCCCGACGGAGAATTGATCGCCGGAGTTCTTGCCGACGCAGTTGCGGACCGCCGTGATCTCATCCTCACTGTTGGCGGAACTGGAATCGCGCCTTCGGACTGCACACCAGAGCAGACCAAGAAGGTGATTGATCGTGAGGTGCCAGGTATTGCCGAGTACCTCAGGGCGCAGTCATGGGTGAGCGTGCCGAGTGCGGTGTTGTCGCGCGGGGTGTCTGGGGTAGCGGGTTCAAGCCTGATCGTTAACGTTCCGGGTTCGAAGAAGGCAGCAGTCGAGTGTGTGACGCTGCTGCTGCCGATTCTCGGTCACGCGCTCTCACAATTGCGGTCAGAAGATCACGTGAGGCCCGCCGATGACTGACGTGCGAGTGGACATCAGTTCGACCCCGATCGAGGTGACAGATCATGAAGATTTTGTTGCTCGAACCCACTGCGGGGCAGTGGTTAGTTTCGCCGGAGTGGTACGTGATCATGACAACGGTAGAAACGTCATGGGTCTCGAGTATTCAGCTCATCCCTCAGCAGAAGAGGTGCTCGCCCAGGTTGTTCAGCTCGCGGTTTCGCGCTGGCGACTTGGCGGAATCGCCGTCACCCACCGAGTCGGTGAACTCGCTATCGGTGAACCGGCATTCATCGTGGCGGTGTCGTCCGCGCACCGCGACGAGGCATTCGACGCCTGCAGATGGTTAGTTGATGAAACGAAGCTGCAACTCCCAGTCTGGAAGCGGCAACGATTCACCGATGGAACATCCGAATGGGTGAACTGCCCCTAACCACCAGCAAAAGGTGGGAGCACGTCGATCGTCGCATCGGTAGGTAGTTCGCGGTCTAGCTCTCTGGCCAGCGTGCCGTCGACGAGGAACGAGCACGCACCCAGGATCTGGCCGAGCTTTGGCCCGTGTTCGATGGTTCGTGACTCGATTATTGCTGCGAGCGTGGATTCGTTACAGATTTCAGAATCGACACCCGCGGCTGCTTTGGCACCGGCGAAGTACCGGACTTCGGGCATTGGGCTCAGCCTCCAATCGCCGACATCGGCCGCGCGGGCTGCAGGAAGGTCGGATCATCGATGCCGTGCCCCGGTGCTTTTGTGGACATTGCTCGAACCCAAGAACGTGCGATCTGATCATCGTCGGCTCCGCCGCGCAAGAGACCCCGAAGATCTGATTCCTCTCGTGCGAATAGGCAGTTTCTGATTTGACCATCGGCAGTTAGCCGGGTGCGGTCACAAGCTCCGCAAAATGGGCGAGACACCGACGCAATGATCCCGACGAGTTGTGGACCGTCATCGACTCTGAAGAGTTCAGCAGGTGCAGAACCGCGGTTTGTGTCGGCGGCGGTGAGAGTCACGGCGCGCTCAAGTTGTTGCTGAATTTCGTCGGCGGTGACCATCCGATCACGAGACCATCCGTGCATAGGGTCAAGGGGCATCTGCTCGATGAAGCGCAATTGGTAGCCGTGTGTTCCACAGAATCGCAAGAGGTCAACCGCTTCATCTTCGTTTACACCGCGCATTAGTACGGCATTGACTTTGATGGGAGCCAACCCGGCGGCCGAGGCCGCAGCTAGTCCGTCGAGCACATCAGCGAGCCGGTCACGCTTTGCGAGTTCTAGGAATCTGTCCGCCTGCAAGGTGTCCACTGAAACATTGATTCGAGACAGTCCGGCTTCTGCCAATGGTTGAGCAAGTCGGTCTAGTCCGATGCCGTTTGTAGTCAGCGATACCTCGGGAGACCCAGGTATTGAGATCATTCGACGCACTAGCGAAGGAAGCCCGCGACGTAAGAGCGGTTCTCCGCCGGTCAACCGAATAGCGTTGATCCCTAGTGTGCTTACACCGATCCGCACTAACCGGATGACCTCATCGTCAGTGAGTAAGTCTGGATTTGGGATCCAGTCGAGGCCCTCGGCCGGCATGCAGTAACCGCATCGAAGATTGCACTTGTCGGTCAGCGATACGCGCAGGTCACGGGCAACTCGCCCATACCTATCCACTAGCTGTAGAGCCTCGTGAGCAGACGACATGGGACCACCGTACGCCTGGGTCAGAGGTGGTCGCGGTGATGGCGGCGAGTCATTCATTCAGCCGCCACTGACGATGACAGCGGCGAAAAGCAGCAGAATCGCGCCAAGTTCGACAATGCCCAGTACGCCGGGTTTTAGGTCTTTACCGTTCAGCACATAGGACCGTGCGATGAGGTAGCCGAAGGGAATCGCGATGACGAACGCTGGCCACCCCGCGAGCGCAGCGAGCAACAAAGCGGCGATTAGGGAAAAGATCGACCACACCCGCGATGCCGTTCGGTAACGCGGATTGTTGCGTTCGCGAATGAGTGATTTGACGTGGAGAGTCGAGTCGACGAGTACGAGGAAGGCCAAGAAGGTTGTGACCCAGAGGCTCGCGGGTGCGAGGGAGAGGTTGCTCGCGGTCGGTGCAAGGGCGCCCGTGCCAGATCCGATCGCCCACATGATCGGCGTCAATGCCACACACTCGACGATGAAGATCACGTCATTGGCCAACGATCGTTCCAACTTGTTGCGAGCCAGCGCGATATTCAGACTTAGCGCGATGAGATAGAAGGCGCCGAACCAGATCAGCCAGGGCCGAGCGATGAGAACTGCAAGCGCCAACGGCAATGACAGTGCGGCCCACAGGATCAGCGGCTTTACATATCGTGTCTTATTCGGGTAACGAATGATCGCGGTCAAAAAGTGTGACAAGGGGAATGCTGCGATGGCGCAGATCGACGTCAGAGCCAGTAAAGGTGTCCAAGGCGCAACCACAATTCCAAGTGCGATTGGTAGACCAATAAATGCCCACGCACCGTGCTGGGGTGGGAACCATTGCTGCTTTCGGACCTTCTTCTGTGGCGAAGGCCTCGCGACGGTTGAGACTTTCGCGTTAGCAGGCATGACGAGTGAGGCGTAGTCGCCAAGCGTCCGGTCCGCTCACTTCGTATGCGACGGTGACACGATCCTCTGTTCGTGCTGCTAGCTGTTTCAGTAGCGGCTTCGGGTCGTGTGGAGCAACAAGGATGAGTGATTCGCCAAACGGGCGACTCGTGTAAGCCCCGATCACCGTTGCGTGCCGAACGGAATGCGGAATGGCGCGTGCATCGAGTACTGGGGTTCCATCCTCAGAGTCCGCCGCTACCGCGCTGTCGTCCGCCGTTGGAGCCGCGCTGCCACCGCAGTCGCCACCACAACCGCATGTCGAAGTTGTCTCGACCATCGCGAGTTCGTCCACTCCTTCAAAGCGCCGCTGCGCTTCGTCGTTTGCCGAAGAACCGTCCGTTGGATACCCATCAGTGGACATATTCCGAACCCTTCAGTTGATAGGCGAGCCTTAGTTCGCCTGGCGCTGGGAGATATATTACGCTAGGCACCGTGATAAATAAATTGGGTCCGGCGCCCGTGCGTGGCCCGAGCCCAGGAGCGGAGCTAACGAGCCAGCGCGCCGCAGTCCTTGAAGTTGTCCAACACAGTGCGATCCCATTGACAAGCTCGCAGGTCGCTGATGGTTTGGGCCTTCACCACAACACCGCCCGTGAGCACCTTGACGCACTTGTGGAACGTGAATTGATCTGCCGCACTTCGTCAACTCCGAGTGGACGCGGGCGCCCCGCGCTGCGCTACTCCGCGGCTGTTCAGGTGGAACCGAATTCCAGTGTCCGGGAATACTCGGGCCTGGTCGCCGCACTCTCGACCCATATTGAGCGAACGTCGGAAGACCCTGCTGAAGAAGCGCTCGTGGCCGGGGTGGCCTGGGGCGTAGCTACTGCGGATCAAATCAAACCCATCGCCCACGATGGCAAGGCCGCGATTATTGCCCAGCTTTCTTCGTTGGGTTTTCAGCCGAAATCTGACCCGGTCGACACGCAGATCGCGCTACTGCGTTGTCCCCTCCTGGACGCTGCAAAACGAAATCCAGAGATCGTCTGCAATGTCCACCTAGGCCTGGTTCGGGGAATGCTCGAAGTGATCGATAGCGACGACGTTTCTGCTGATCTTGATGCGTTCGCGGTTCCGGGCGCTTGCATTTTGCATGTTCAACAAGATGTGGATGAGGCATCCAAACGGCCCGCAACGATTAATCGAGAAGAGGCGACGCGACGGTGAATATGAAAACCGAACCGGGCTCTGCTGCCGAGCAGGCAGGACCCCGCACTCGCATGCTGGTGATTGCGACACTGGGATTCGCCGTGACGTTCTGGGCGTGGGCTCTGATCAGCCCACTTGCGCCATCGCTGGCGACAAAGCTTGGCCTGTCGTCGTTCCAGCAATCACTCATCGTCGCGGTCCCAGTGATCGTTGGTTCTCTTGGCCGTATCCCCATCGGAGCTTTGACTGATCGATTCGGTGGCCGGTTGATGTTGCCGATCGTCTCGGTCGCGACGATCGTCCCGGTGTTGTTTCTTGCTTTCTTCGGCGATCAGTCACTCGCAACGCTACTCATCGGCGGGTTCTTTCTCGGTATCGGTGGCACGTCCTTCGCGGTGGGTGTGCCGTTCGTTAGCGCATGGTTTCCGCCGGAACGTCGCGGCTTAGCGATCGGGATCTTCGGTGTTGGAATGGTCGGCACAGCAATCAGCGCATTCACCACGGTTCGCCTCGTGGAGCTCGGTAGCTCAGCGACTCCATTCTTGGTTACCGCCGCTGCGCTGGCGGTCTATGCGGTTGTTGCGTGGCTGCTCTTGCGCGATGCCCCCGGGCAGGTTCGCCCGACCACCTCGATGGCGAAGCGCGTCGGCGAGACATTGAAGCTGGGTGTGACGTGGCAGGCGGCCGCGCTATACGCCACGCTGTTCGGCGGGTATGTGGCGTTTTCGGTCTACCTCCCGTCACTGCTGAAGGCGGAGTACGACCTCTCCATTGCTGATGCGTCCAATCGCATGGCCGGCTTCGTGATACTTGCAGTGATCATGCGTCCAGTCGGGGGATTCCTCTCCGACAAAATCGGCCCAGTCCCAGTGCTGGCGACCTGTCTCGGTGCGGTTGTCTTCGGGGCGTTGATCGACGCCACATCGCCAGCACTCTTTCCCATCGCCACGATCGCGTACCTCGTGATGGCGGCCGGACTCGGTGCGGGTTCCGGTGCGACCTTCGCGCTAGTCGCCCTGCTTTCTCCAGCGGGGAAGGTGGGATCGGTGACTGGGGTCGTCGGTGCGGCTGGCGGACTTGGCGGGTTCGTGCCGCCGCTGCTGATGGGAGTGGTCTACGGAGCGACCGGTTCCTACACGATCGGTTTTCTCCTGTTGGCCCTAGTCGCGGCAGCGGTTCTTGTGTTTACGTTGACGTCAATTCGTTCGGTTCTGGCAAAACGCGACGCGGTGGAAGTGCAACGAAAGGTGACGGCATGAGTAATGCTGGTACGGGCGAAGTTGACGGCGAGATCACAGATGCACTACTGAAGACTCGTCGATTTCTCACCCACGCGGACATCTCAGATGACATGCGGACGATCCACAAAGAGGGCGGCCGCGAAGGCGATGTGTTCTATCGCGACCGGTGGAGTCACGACAAGATCGTTCGTTCGACGCATGGCGTCAACTGCACCGGATCCTGCTCGTGGAAGGTGTACGTCAAAGACGGGATTATTACCTGGGAAACGCAGGAGACCGACTACCCCAGCGTCGGACCGGATTCACCGGAATATGAACCGCGGGGTTGTCCGCGTGGTGCCGCATTCAGTTGGTACACATACTCGCCGACGCGTGTTCGTTTCCCATACGCACGCCGGGTGCTACTTGAGATGTATCGCGAGGCCAAGGCGCGACTCGGTGATCCCGTATTGGCGTTCGCGGAGATTTCCGAGGATCCACAAAAGCGCACTCGGTATCAGTCCGGTCGAGGTAAGGGCGGACTCGTGCGAACGTCGTGGGAGGAAGCGCTTGAGATAACTGCCGCCGCGCAGGTAAATACGATCAAGAAATACGGACCTGATCGAATCGTAGGTTTTTCGCCGATTCCGGCGATGTCGATGGCATCGCACGCTTCGGGTGCTCGCTACACAAGCTTGCTCGGTGGAAGCATGGTCTCGTTCTACGACTGGTACGCCGACCTCCCGATCGCATCTCCGCAGATTTGGGGCGACCAGACCGACGTCCCGGAGAGCGCTGATTGGTGGAACGCTGCGTACCTAATCATGTGGGGTTCAAACATTCCGGTGACGAGAACCCCCGACTCCCACTTCATGACGGAGTCGCGCTACAACGGGACGAAAGTCGTCGTGGTCAGCCCGGACTACGCCGACAACACCAAGTTCGCCGACACGTGGATGGCTGCACATCCTGGTACCGATGGTGCACTCGCCATGGCAATGGGGCATGTGGTGCTCAAGGAGTTCTACGTCGACAAGCAGGTTCCCCGATTCATCGAGTACAGCAAGGCTTACTCGGACTTGCCCAATCTCGTCAGCCTTAAAGAGCGCGAACCCGGCGTCTACGTGCCAGACCGATTCATCACCGCCGCCGACCTGGGCGACACGACTGAGCAGGCGAATCTCAAGACTGTCGTCATTGATGAGGCGACCGATGAGCTCGCAGTTCCGAATGGCTCACTTGGCTTCCGTTACACCGAATCGGGGGTGGGCAAATGGAACCTTGACTTGGGCGACATAGACCCACTGCTGTCGGTCTACAAAGATCAAACATCCGAGTCAGTCGCACTCGCTTTGCCGCGCTTCGACATTGGGCAAGAGTCCAGCGAGGGCGGTGGAATCATGCAGCGCGGCGTCCCCGTTCGCCATGTCGCAGGCCGGTTGGTGACGACCGTCTACGACTTGATGCTCGCCTCCTATGGAGTCAAGCGCGACGGTCTTCCGGGTGAGTGGCCGGGTTCTTATGACGATGTAACCCAGCCCTACACCCCGGCCTGGCAGGAAGAGATCACCTCTGTTCCGGCTGCGACGGTGACCCGGGTTGCGCGGGAGTTCGCTGACAGCGCAGATCGTTCCGGCGGCCGTTCGATGATCACTCTCGGTGCGGGTACCAATCACTGGTTCCATTCTGATGAGACGTACCGCGCGATCATTGCGCTGGTGACCCTCACTGGGTGTCAGGGTGTCAATGGCGGAGGTTGGGCTCACTACGTCGGCCAAGAGAAGTGTCGCCCGTATACAGGTTGGGCTCAGTTGGCTAGCGCTGGTGACTGGCAACGGCCACCTCGGCAGATGGCCGGCACAGCCTTCTTCTACAGCGCGACCGATCAGTTCCGTTACGACAATATGGGCGCACAAGAACTTGCCAGTCCGCTCGGTACGGGCCTGTTCGAAGGCATGTCGATGTCTGATTGCGTTGCCAAGAGCGTACGTATGGGTTGGATGCCAAGCTATCCGACGTTCAATCGCAACCCACTGAAGATCTGTGACGATGCGGTCGAGGCGGGCGAAACGCCGCAAGATTACGTGGTGTCGCAGCTGCGGTCCGGCGACCTTGAGTTCGCCGCTGATGATCCTGATGCGGCAGAAAACTGGCCACGGGTGATGACCGTGTGGCGCGCGAACCTGTTGGGTTCATCGAGTAAGGGAAACGAGTACTTCCTGCGACATCTCCTCGGGACAAACAACCAGGTACGGGCAGACGAGACTCCGCCGGAGCAACGTCCGCGCGACGTTCGATGGCGTGACGAGGCGCCGATCGGGAAGCTGGATCTCTTGGCATCCATTGACTTCCGGATGACCTCGACGGGGATCTTTTCCGACATCTTGTTCCCCGCCGCCACGTGGTACGAGAAAGAGGACTTAAACACCACGGATATGCATCCGTTCATTCACGCATTCACGCCCGCGATTGATCCACCGTGGGAAACCGCATCGGACTACGACACCTTCGTAGCGCTGTCCAGAGTCTTCAGTCGCCTGGCACGTCAACATCTAGGGGTACGCAAAGATCTCGTTGCTGTGCCGCTGCTGCATGACACACCAGGAGAGACAAAGCAGCCAGGTGGCGTCGTGCGGGATTGGAAGCTCGGTGAGTGCGAGCCGATCCCAGGAGTGACGATGCCGAACCTCGCGGTGGTCGAGCGGGACTACGGCCAGATCGCCGCGAAGATGACGGCACTCGGTCCCAATGTTGAGAACCTCGGCACGACGGTCAAGGGGATCACGCTGAAGTCCGTCCGCGAAGTTGAGCGACTCAAAGAGATCAACGGCACGGTTAAGGGCGGTATTGCTGACGGCAGGCCACGCCTCGATCAGGCCAAACATGCGTGTGAAGTGATTCTCGCGCTCTCCGGTACAACGAATGGGAGGGTCGCCGTTGCCGGCTTCAAGCAGCTGGAAGAACGTACGGGTCAACGACTAGCTGATCTCGCGGAGGACAACGAAGGAAAGCAGATCCGATTCACAGACACTCAGTCGAGTCCTCAGTCGGTCATCACCTCATGGGAATGGTCGGGTAGTGAGCATGGGGGACGTCGGTATTCGCCGTTCACCATCAATGTCGAGCGACTGAAACCATGGCACACGCTGACTGGTCGACAGCACTACTTCCTCGATCACGATTGGATGGCGGAACTCGGGGAGTGGCTGCCCGCCTATCGGCCACCGTTGGGGATGTCGAGGCTCTTCGGGCCACCGACGAGTGGTTTTGATGGTGCGCTAGAGGTGACAGTTCGCTACTTGACTCCGCACTCCAAGTGGTCAATTCACTCGGAGTACCAGGACAATCTCTTCATGTTGTCGCTGAGTAGAGGTGGACCGGACATCTGGATGTCCAACATCGACGCAGCAAAGGCTGGAATCAAGGACAACGACTGGATCGAGTCGAGCAACCGCAATGGCGTTGTTGTCGCTCGAGCCGTGGTTACCCACCGGATGCCGGAAGGCACGGTTTACATGTACCACGCGAAGGATCGACTGATCGACGTACCGAAGGCCGAGAGCAGCGGGAAGCGCGGAGGTATCCACAACTCACTGACACGACTTCTGATGAAGCCATCGCACTTCATTGGTGGCTACGCGCAGTTGTCATATGGATTCAACTATTACGGTCCGACGGGAAACCAGCGTGATGAAGTCACGGTGATTCGGCGCCGATCACAGGAGGTCGAGTACTGATGCGTGTTATGGCCCAAATGGGCATGGTGATGAACCTGGACAAGTGCATCGGGTGCTCAACGTGTTCGGTGACGTGTAAGCAAGCGTGGACGAATCGACCCGGTGTCGAGTACGTCTGGTTCAACAACGTGGAGACGCGTCCCGGCCAGGGATATCCGCGTGGGTACGAGGACCAGGAGAAGTGGAAAGGCGGCTGGAAGCTCGATCGAAAGGGTCGACTCCGCCTCAAAGCGGGTGGCCGAATTCGCAAGTTGGCCACGATCTTCAGCAATCCCAACCTGCCCAACGTCGACGACTACTACGAGCCGTGGACGTACGACTACGACTCTCTACTGAATGCTCCAGCCGGCGACGACTTCCCCGTCGCGCGCCCAAAGTCGCTGATCACGGACAAGGACATGAAGGTCGAGTGGTCCGCAAACTGGGACGATGACCTCGGTGGTGCCACCGAGCACGGCTACAAGGATCCAATCGTTGCCAAGCTTGGTGACAAGGTCAAGTTCGAATTTGAACAAGCCTTCATGTTCTATCTGCCACGGATCTGTGAACACTGCATCAACCCGTCTTGTGTCGCCTCATGCCCGTCGGGTGCGATGTACAAGCGTGAAGAAGACGGCATCGTCCTGGTTGATCAAGACAAATGCCGCGGTTGGCGGATGTGCGTCTCCGGCTGCCCGTACAAGAAGGTGTACTTCAACCACACGACAGGTAAGGCCGAAAAGTGCACGATGTGCTACCCGCGGCTCGAGGTCGGGCAACCGACAGTGTGTTCGGAAACGTGTGTTGGCCGCCTTCGCTACCTCGGTTTGGTGCTCTACGACGCAGACCGCGTCGCCGAAGCTGCAACTGAGCCGGACGAGACGAAGCTGATGGCAGCACAGAAATCCATCTTGTTGGATCCTCGAGATCCCGAGGTGCTCGCCGAAGCCCGCCGCAGTGGCATCCCGGAAGACTGGTTGGAAGCGGCACAGAATTCGCCGGTGTATGACCTTGCTTGCCGCTATGACGTGGCGCTTCCGCTTCATCCGGAGTACCGAACGTTGCCAATGGTCTGGTACATCCCGCCGCTGTCGCCAGTAGTCGATGCGTTGACCGAAACCGGTCACGATGGCGAAGACATAGGCAACCTATTCGGGGCAATCGATGCCATGCGCATCCCGATTGAGTACCTCGCGGAACTGTTCACAGCTGGTGACATCGACCCGGTAAATGACGTTCTTCGCAAGTTGGCTGCAATGCGGTCGCACATGCGGACTGTGAACCTCGGGGAAGCGGTTGACCCTTCGATTGCCGAGGCGGTAGGCATGACAATCGCTGAGATGGAGTCGATGTATCGGCTGTTGGCGATCGCGAAGTACGAAGATCGTTACGTCATTCCGTCGGCACACACCGAAGTCGCCAATGCACTGTTAGAGGAGTTGCCTGGCTGCTCGGTGGACTTCACAAGTACCAACGGTGATAGTTCGGTAGGCGAAGCCAAACCCGTCCCAGTCACGATTGAGAGTTTTCAACTGACCAAGCAGCGACTCGAGGCAGAGCACTACTCCGATTTGGATCACAAACAATGAGCCGCGAGATGTCTGCAAGTGCACGGCTTCTGATCGATGTGATCAGCTCGCGGCTCTTGATGTACCCCGATGAGCAACTCGTCGATGAATTGGACCTCATCAAGAAGGGCGTTGCGTCAATCCCGCCGGACGTTCGAGTTCACTTCGATCGGTACTTCGCCGAGACCGATGACAAGACGTTGCTCGAGCAGCAGGAAAAGTACGTCGCAGTCTTCGATCTGAAGCGTCGTTGCTGCCTGTATTTGACGTACTACCTGAACGGCGACACCAGGATGCGCGGAATGGCGCTGGTCCGGTTCAAGGAGACGTACGCACGCAACGGTTTTGCCTGTGACACCGGTGAACTCCCCGACTTTCTGCCGATGCTGCTCGAGTTCGGTTCGCACGGTGGTGACGCAGCGCTCGCAGCCCAAGCGTTGATCGACGAACATCGCGAAGGCCTCACGGTCTTACATGCGGCATTGGAGAAGGTCGAGTCACCACAGCGGCACATCCTCGCAGGAGTGCTTGCGACTCTTCCTGAACTAACGGACGCGCAGCGGGCGGCCGCGCGACTACTGGTGGCGCAGGGTCCTCCGACTGAAACGGTCGGGCTTGAACCGTTCATGTTGACCGACATCTCGACGGGAGCACGACTATGAGTGGGCTAGATACCTTCCTGTTCATCGTATTCCCCTATATGTGCTTGGTCTCGCTCGTCGTTGGGCACATCTGGCGTTACCGCTACGACCAGTTCGGCTGGACGTCGCGTTCGAGCCAGTGGTACGAGTCGCGCCTGCTTCGGTGGGCAAGTCCGATGTTCCATTTCGGGTTGCTGTTCGTATTGATGGGACATTTCGTCGGGTTGGTGATTCCCGAGAGCTGGACGACGATGGTTCCAGAGTCGCTGTACCACCTGATGTCAGCCGGAGTGGGCGGTATCGCCGGGATCGTCATGGTGATTGGGTTGATTGGGTTGATCTATCGGCGGCGCACTACTCCGGCCGTCTTCCGTGCCACAACCAAGAGTGACAAGCTCATGTACGTCGTGCTCGGGACCGTAATTGCGCTCGGTTTGACCACAACGTTCTATTGGCAAATCATCGGTGGTGGCTACGACTACCGCCAGACGGTTGCGGTGTGGTTTAGGTCGATCTTCTACTTCAATCCGCAGGCGGCCGACATGGCATCCGCGCCAGTGCTTTTCCAGATGCACGCAGTATGTGCATTCGCACTGTTCGCGATTTGGCCCTACACCCGTTTGGTGCATGTCTTTAGCGCGCCCGTTGGATACCTGTGGCGTCCCTACATTGTGTATCGGTCGCGCGATGTGGGTGGTGAACCGGGCAACCGTGGGCCTCGCCCAGGGTGGGATAGACAAGGTGGCATGTCTGGTAATCGCAGCGAGAACAACTATCGGTAGGTAGATTCAATGGAGAGCTCAATGAGCCTGTGGATCACGCAACTTGCTGCCGAGTTGGGCGTCGATCCGCCAGTAGAAATTGCCGATTTGTTGGATGCGACGAGGAACATCGCTCACAACGTTTCTCGTCCGGCTGCTCCGTTGTCTCTGTACGTGCTGGGCCTGGCGGCTGCGTCAGGTGTTGACCAAGCTGAACTCGTTGCCAGAGTAGACGCGCTCGTTGAAAAATGGCAGCGCGACGACCACTCAGGCATTGACGAGTAGCAGCTACCTGGAGGGACCTCGCTGTAACGCTTCGAGTCGGGCGGCGGCAAGATCCTCCGGCGTATCACAGTCGAGGATCTTCGTCGCTAGTGTGACTGGAGTGACCGCGAGTCCATCGAAGAGGGATGACACTCGATCCGTGGGTGCGACTGCCGCGCATCGAGCTTCGAGTAATGGCCTAGACCAAGCGGACATGAGGAATTGGATCTGGTGGTCTTCATCAACGACTGCCGCTGGTCGGTCCATCGTTACGGTGTTCAGTAAGGATGCGACCACGTCTTCGGCGAACGGGATATCCCCGGCCAATAGGATTATGTGGGCCGCCGTTGAGTCCGGTAGCGCCGCGATTCCGGCTTTGATTGCCATGGCCGGGCCCGACCCGGCTGGTTCCTCCAAGGCCCAAACGACGGAGCGATCGACATCTCGACGCGGCCCAACGACGACAACGGTATCGGCCGCGCTTAGTGCACAAACCGCTCGTGCGAATAGCGTGGTGCCACCAACTGTTTCGGATAGCTTGTCGCTCCCCATCCGCCGAGATGATCCACCTGCCAAGATGATGCCGTCGTAGCGTTCGATCGGTGCCCCGCTCATGCTGGCCACCGTACGACCAACCACGCGATATGTCGAAATCGAAAGGAGTGCGTATGGCGCAGGGCCCCATGCGATCTGTGCATGAGCACCTCCAAGCGGTTCTGGGCGACTTGTCACCCCGTGCGCCGGAACCGACGGCTGTCGACGAAACCATCGGCCTCGCAGTCGCGGAGCGAGTGGTCAGTGACTTCCCCTTGCCCCCGTTCACTAGTTCTGCGATGGATGGGTACGCGGTGCGACTGGCAGATGTCGACGCCCTGCCAGCCACGTTGCCGGTACCGATTGATCTACCGGCCGGATCCGCACTTGCCGTTCGGCTCGCGCCTGGCGTTGCTCACCGGATCATGACTGGAGCGACCGTGCCTGAAGGTGCGGACGCCGTGATTCCGGTTGAATGGACCGATGCTGGGGCGCATAACGTAGTAATCGAACACCTGTCAGTGGCGGCAGCGCCTGGTCTCAACATCCGGCCGCAAGGCGACGATTTGCCCAAGGGGGCGATCCTGGCCGACGTCGGTGACGTGGTCGAAGCACCGCGACTAGCGCTGATGGCCTCGGCTGGAATTAGCAGTGTGGCGGCGTTCCCGGCACCGCGGGTCGCAGTGGTGTCTACCGGTGATGAGTTGCATCCACTCGGCAAGCCACTGCCGCCGGGCGGTATTTACGATTCGAATGGGTATCTCATTGCCGCGCTAGCTGCCCAGGCAGGCGGCAGGGTCGCGCACCGGGTGCGGCTTACCGATGATGAGCAGCCCGCGACCGAGATACTCGAATCAATCGCCTCCGAGGTCGATCTCATCGTGACCACGGGGGGAGTGAGCGCGGGCGCGTATGAAGTCATCAAGGATGTGTTCGCCAAGCTCGGTACAGCGGAGTTTACGGCTGTGGCAATGCAACCTGGCAAGCCGCAGGGCCACGGAACCATTGCCGGAACGCCCGTCATTACGTTGCCTGGGAATCCGCTCAGCGCGATGGTTTCGTTCCACATATTCGTCGGCCCGGCGATCCGCGCGCTCGGTGGCCATCGTGAGGTGATGGCACCGCGCGCTCGCCTATCAACCGCTGTTGAGCTTGATCCGCGTCCTGATCGGGTCCGGTACTTACCAGCCGTGGCAGATCTGCTGCGGCAGACGGTAAGCACCCCTCCACGGCACGGCTCTCACCGCAGCTCGGTCGCCGTCGGAACCAATTGTCTGATCGAAGTGCCGGTTGGCCAGGCCCAAATGATGGCCGGCACGGAGGTTGAAGTGGTGCTATTCCCTGCGCGCTGAATGCGGAGTCACGACTTTGAAGAACATCGCTCTGCTCCTGATCTGTGTCGCTCAACTTCCGCTTTGTTGAGCAGAAGTGATTTGAACCCAGCCTTGCGCATAATGCGCGGCGTCGGGTGCGGGACGCCGCCGCTAGTTGCGAATATTTTGCATCTAGGATCTGGTGAGTGAATGCAGTGGAAGCAGACAACGTCGCCGAGCAGGGCAGTCGCATGCGGCTCGATCGAGCGCAGAAGATTTCAATCGCCGGTATGGCATCGGTCATCGTGGGGTTCAATGTCGTCGGCTGGGCGGTCTTGTTTCTCGTGGTTGCGCCGCAGAATCTGTCACTAGGGTCCTCGGGGGTTCTCGGTGTCGGTATTGGCGTGACGGCATTCATGCTGGGAATGCGGCACGCGTTTGATGCCGATCACATCGCCGCGATCGACAACACGACCCGCAAGCTCATGGAAGACGGCCAGCGGCCAGTCTCAGTCGGGTTCTGGTTCGCTCTGGGTCATTCGTCCGTGGTCTTTGGTCTCTGTGCGCTACTCAGCGTTGGAGTCCGCGCTCTCGCGGGTCAGGTAGAAGACGACGGATCAACGCTGCAAACCACATTCGGTTTGATCGGCACCTTGGTGAGCGGCGTGTTCTTGCTGTTGATCGGCATCATCAACCTCTTCGTGTTGCGCAAGATTGTTGGTGTCTTTCGCCAGATGAAGGCCGGGAAATACTCCGAACAAGAACTCGAGGATCATCTGAATTCTCGCGGCTTCTTCAATCGCTACCTGGGCCGCATCACCAAGCTCGTCCGCAAGCCGTGGCAGATGTATCCGGTCGGGGTGCTGTTCGGCCTCGGATTCGACACGGCAACCGAGATTTCGCTGCTCGTCCTCGCGGGTGGAGCCGCTGCCTTCGCACTTCCTTGGTACGCGATCATGTGCTTGCCGTTGCTGTTTACGGCTGGGATGTTGCTGCTCGACACAATCGACGGCTGTTTCATGAACTTCGCCTATGGTTGGGCATTTTCGCAGCCGGTGCGGAAGGTGTACTACAACATCACGATTACCGCGTTGTCGGTGTTTGTTGCGCTCGTTATTGGGTCGATCGAGATCATTGGATTAATTGCCGAGAAGCTCGGCATCCAGGATGGCGTGATCGGGTGGGTCGGTTCGATCAATCTGGATATGGTCGGGTTCTTGATCGTTGGAATCTTCGTGGCGACATGGGTGGTCGCGCTACTTGCCTACCGCTTTGGTCATGTGGAAGAACGCTGGAGCGCAAACCTGCGCAGCTAGTTGCCGACTCGGGGATCGGCACTCGCGCTCAGGCGGGCGCCATCACACCCAAGACGGGAACCACATCCGTAGATTCCACATGTCGTACGGAATTGGCTGCCCTGTCCAGATCGGATAGAACCACCAGCTGGCCGCAATCGCGAGCACCACGAACGATCCAACCGCAACGCTGCCCACGAGT
>CAUJEJ010000100.1 GCA_963169255.1 Actinomycetota bacterium
GTCTCCAGCACCAATTCCAGAGAAGGCCGCAACGAGATCGCGGCAGCCTGCAGGTCGTTCGTAAGCGCCGCTCCAACACCTTCTGCATCCCCGCGTCGCAGTGCCGTCATCAAAGCTTCGGAAACACTCGGAATCGCGACCCTTCGACCTTCGCGAAGCCGGTCACATTCGGCATACACCGCGGGAGTCGACAGTCCGTCGTTGGCAGTGGCAAAGACCCAGTGGTACTGCCCGCTAATCAGTGCTGGGGTCAGGATTTCTCCGCGCCCCGTGCCAATCGCCGTGCCGCCATGCAGAGCGAACGTAACGTCAGCACCAAGCCGCGCGGCAAGGATGTCGAGTTCCTCGCGACCGAGACCGACCCGCCACAACGCATCGCAGGCGATCAACGCCGCGGCCGCATCAGCCGAGCCACCCGCCATCCCACCGGACAGCGGTATCGCCTTCTTGACCTGAAGTTCCACATCGAGCGCAACGTCGGCATATTCGGCAAGCGCGTTCGCGGCTCGCCACACCAAGTTCTCTTCGGAGTCCGAGAGGTACTCCGAACCCTGGCCTTCCATGCTCAACGTGATGCCAGAACCAGGGACGCCATCGGCAGCCGTGACCTCGTCGTAGATGTTCACAGCGTGAAAAACACTGACGATCTCGTGGTATCCGTCGGCTCGCAACGGACCGACGGATAGCTGCAGATTCACCTTGGCAGGGACCCGGACGGTGACTGACCGGACGACTGATTGCACGTTACGCATGCTAGGTGGCCACAAGCGCTGACCGCGCGTCGGAAATCGCTGCGAACTCCACAAGAGTGAGGTCTTCACCACGTGCGTCGGGATTGATGTCCGCATTGCGCAGAATTGTGTCGGCTTGTGGCAATCCGCCGGCCCAGGTGCTCAGCGCAGATCGCAGCTTTTTGCGACGCTGCGAGAACCCGGCATCGATCGCGGCGAACACCTCTTCCCGCGATGACGAGCACACCGGTGGCTCCCCGCGCTCGAAGCGCACCAACCCTGAATCCACCCTTGGCTCTGGCCAGAACACCTTCGGCCCGACTGTCCCAACCGAGCTCACTGATCCGAACCACTGCATCTTGACGCTCGGAACGCCGTAGATCCTCGATCCTGGCTCAGCGGCCAATCGTGCGGCCACCTCAAGTTGGACCATCACAAGACCTTTGTTCACGGCAGGTAGCTCCGCGAGGAGGTGCAAGACGATGGGTACCGCGACGTTGTAAGGCAAATTCGCGACAAACGCGGTCGGGGTTGGTTTACCCAGGTCCTCTTGGCTCACCGTTAGGGCATCGGCCGCGAGCACTCGAAGGTTGCCACCGGCCGCGCTGCGATCAGCAACCGTCAGCGGAAGTTGCGTCGCCAACCGGGTGTCAATCTCAACGGCGATCACCTCGCGCGCGACATCGAGTAGGCCCAACGTGAGCGAGCCAAGTCCCGGACCGACCTCGACGACAACGTCATCAGGAGCGAGCTCGGCAAGGCGGACAATCCGGCGGACGGTGTTCGGGTCGAGAACAAAGTTCTGCCCATGGCGTTTGGTTGGCGTCAGATCTAATTCCGCCGCGAGCCGACGAATTTCCGCTGGCCCTAGAAGCGACGAATCGGCGTTCACAACGGGCCGAAAGCGTGTTCGGTATTGGCGAAGAGGAGGTTGCAGAGTTCGCGTTCCTCGATGCCGCGAACTTCGGCGAGTTGACGGACGGTCAGTGGAATGAGGTAGGGCGCATTCGCTTTGCCGCGGTGCGGAGCTGGCGTCAGGAACGGCGCATCCGTCTCAACCAGGAGACGTTCGGCAGGCACAATCGCCGCGGCCGCCCGCAGGTCATCGGCATTCTTGAACGTGAGGACACCGGAGAACGAGCAGTACCAACCGCGTTCACTTGCTGCCCGTGCGAAGTCCGCGTCACCGCTAAAGCAATGCAGAACCACCGTCTCGGGGTGACCTTCATCATCAAGAATCCGCAAGACGTCGTCGTGGGAGTCGCGATCGTGAACCACCAGCGTCTTACCGAGCCGTTTGGCGAGCCCAATATGAAACCTAAAGGACTCCTCCTGGATCGCACGCCCGGGAAGTTCGGTTCGGAAGAAGTCCATTCCCGTCTCGCCGATCGCGCGCACCTGCGGGAGTTCGGCGAGCTCGCTGATCTCGCGCCACGCAGCCTCAAGCAGTGTCAGTCCGCCCGCCTCGTGGATCTTTGGCGCCTCGTTGGGATGCAGCGCAACAGCGGCCCAGATGTCGTCGTGTTCCGCCGCCACCTTTGCTGCCCATCGCGAACCCTGAACATCGCACCCGACCTGGATCACCTTCGGCACCCCAACAGCCGCTGCTGCCGCCAACGCCTCGTCGACTGTGGGGGCCCCATCGGCGGCACACATGTCGAGGTGACAGTGGCTGTCCACGACCGGCGCAGCTAGCGGCTCCGGTGCAGCAGGTGGTTCGTTCGATCGACTTGCCACTACTTCGTTTCCTCTTCGATCCTGGGGAAGAGGCTGTCACCTTTGGTGACCATCGCGCCGGGCGGCAACATGCCCCAGTGCGCCGCACTAGCCACGGTTGCC
>CAUJEJ010000101.1 GCA_963169255.1 Actinomycetota bacterium
GCAATCCGCTGACGTTGCCCGCCCGACAACTGCGCACCACCTTCGCCAACCGTCGTATGGATTCCGTGTGGGAGCGACTCAACCCAATCCCAGAGTTTCACGCGAGTCAGCACGTCGATGATCTGCTCGTCGTTCGCCCCGTGGCGCGCGAAGCGAATGTTCTCCGCGATCGAGTTGTCGAAGATATGTGCATTTTGCTCGCAGAGTCCGACCAACTGCCGTACGTTCGCGCCTTCGAGTTCGCTGTAGTCGACACCACCCAGCACGACGGCACCGGACATCGGCGCGAACTTCACCAACCCGGCAGCGAGGCTCGACTTTCCGCACCCGCTCGGCCCGACGATCGCGAGCCGCTCCCCCGCCTCGAGCTCAAAGCTGACTCCCGCAACCGCTGGCGATAGCGCACCAGGCCACTGCACCGCCACGTCACTAACGGCCAAAGCCGGGACAACTCCATCTGCAACAACAATCTCGGTCGCCACCGCCGGATCCGGTACCGGGTCCCGTCGGTCGAGGAGGTCGACGATCCGATCGGAACTTCCCCGAGCCTTCGCTAACCACAGCGCGGCCGATGGAAGCCCCGCAACGATCTCGAATGCAACCAACGGGATCAACACAACAACCGCGAGGTTCACGCCACTCAACGCCCCTGAACGAACAGCGGGAACCGCAACCAGGACGACCCCGATCAGCGCCAGTCCTTGAGCCGCAGCACCAATTGCGGCAGCTAGTCCCATGCCCTTCGCACTGCGGGCCTCCGACTCAACGACCTCGGCATCTATCGAACGGATCGACTCAACACTCGCACTCGACGCCCGGGCCGCAATCACGTCCGCGCTCTGGGCAAACAGCGCACTCAACTCTGCTGCCATTGCCCCCTTGCGATGAACCTGCTCGCGGGCCGCAGTGCGCGCAACAGCCGCAGTTATCCACGGAGCAACCACGCCTCCCACAAGAAGCCCCAGTAGCAACACAACCGCAGCGAGCGGCAGCAACCAGGCGACGAGCCCGACGACCCCGACACCAACAACGACCGCGGTGACTCCTGGCAACGCCGTGCGAAGCCCGAATTCAGCCGAAGTATCGACGTCGTCCACGAGGCGCCGCATCGCATCACCACGACGCAAACCGACCATTCCCGCAGGAGCGACGACCGCCACCCGTTCAACCAACCGAACCCGCAGATCCGTCAGCCCTCGAAGCGCCGCTCCATGTGAAACGAGACGCTCAAAGTATCGAAACACCCCTCGCCCGAGGCCAAATGCCCTAACAGCGACCACTGCGACGGTGAGATACAAGATCGGCGGCTGTTGCCAGGCTCGCGAGATCAACCACGCGCTCGTGGCAATCAATGCGATCGCGCAAATCAGCGACAGGCTTGCCAAGACAACCGACAGCACCCCCCGGCCCCGGCGCGGCCTGATAATTCGCCAGACCTGTCGCAGACTCGAGTCGTCTGTGCCGTGCTTCTCCTCGACATGGGTCCGCGGCGTCGATTCTGGTCCCGTAGCGACACTGCTCTCCGAGACGCTCATACCGCCACCGCCGCAACATCGACGACGTGGGTCGCAACCTCGACAAGCGCTGACCGGTGCGCCACGACGACAACCGTCCTTGTCCGCGCAAGTTCGACCACGGCCGCAACAACAAGCGCCTCCGACTCAGCATCGAGCGCGGCGGTTGGCTCATCCAAAAGCACGAGTCCCGCTGGTTGGCAGAACGCTCTCGCTAACGCCACCCGGCGAGCCTGCCCTGCGCTCAGTGCCCGACCGCCCTCGCCAATTGGAGTCTGCAGTCCTTGCGGTAGTTCAGCAACCAACCGCGACAACCCGACCGATCCGAGCGCCTGCGCAACATCCTCATCGCTGGCCTCAGGGTTGGCTAACCGAACGTTCTGCGCCACAGTCCCGGCAACCATCGTTGGCGCCTGTCCGACCCACGCGATGTGCTTGCGCCACGCATCTGCGTCGAACTCCTGCAAAGCGACCCGTTCGCCGTCGGCTCCCATCACCCAAACCGACCCTGCGCTCGGATCCACGAACCGTTCGAGTACCGCAAGCGCCGTGGACTTCCCAGAACCGGAGGCGCCCACGAGTGCAGTCACCTCCCCAGGGAGGATTCGAAAGCTCAAGCCCTCGACCGCATCTGCGTCGCGGCCGAAGTACCGAACGCTCACGTCATCAAACTCGATGGCAGCCGTCGCCAAGTCGGGCACATCGATTCGACTCCCGCTTGCAGGTGGATCCTCCTCGAGGATCTCGACCATCTGCTGCGCAGCACCAAGGCCTTCGGCAGCAGCATGAAAGTGTGTCCCCACCATCCGCAGGGGCAGATAGACCTCCGGAACAAGAATCAATACAAGTAGCCCCGCTTCGAGGGTGATCGTGCCCTCCACGAGGCGCAGGCCAATCGACACCGCTACCAGCGCCACCGACAACATCGCGAGCACTTCAAGCACCAACGCCGACAGGAACGAGATGCGCAGCACGCCCATCGTCGTCGACCGGTAGCGATCACCAATCTCGCGCACGGTTGCGGCTTGCGCACTTGCCCGACCGAAGACCTTCAGCGTGCTCATGCCAGCGACCACGTCAACGAAGTGGCCGCTGAGCTTCGACAACGTTGACCACTGACGGTCAACCTTGCTCTGGGTGTACATGCCAATGAGAATCATGAACACCGGAATCAGCGGAACGGTCACAGCAACGATGACGGCCGCCAAAACGTCTTGGGTGAGGATCACCACGCCCACACTCAGCGGGACCATCACCGACAGCACCAACTGCGGCAGATACCGTGCAAAGTACGAATCGAGGCCGTCGACTCCGCGAATAGTCAGCTGGGTGAGTTCCGCAGAATTGCGCCTCGAGAGCCATACTGGCCCGAGCTTGACCAAATGCTCGATCACGCCCATCCGCAGTTGACTCTTGGCAGCAGCCGCGGACGAAAACGCAAGGCGCTCGCTGATATAGGAAACCAGGATCCGGATAAGTACAACAGCCACGAGTACCCAGACGGCCCCGATAACCCCGCCGAGACTAGCTCCCTCGGTGAACACCGGAACAACGATGTCGGTGATCGCAAAAGCCTGGACAATGATGAGAATCGTGGTGATGACGCCCGCAATTACCGAGGCGACGATAAACCCCCTGGTGGCGCTGGCGTACTTCAGCAGCCGGGGGTCAAACGGTCTCATCCCACTTGAACGGATGGCCTCTCCTCGGGATAGTCCAGCGATCCTTCGT
>CAUJEJ010000102.1 GCA_963169255.1 Actinomycetota bacterium
TCCAGCGAGGATTCTCCAGCCACAAATCGGCGGGCGACGGATTTGGTGAGCGGCGTCGACGTCGCCGCCGTCTTCATCGCTGAACTCTGCGACGCTGCCACGAGGGCACTGCGAACGACCATCTGTGAATCTCCTCCAAGCCTCACCGCGCAACCGACACCAGCCTGGTTGCCGCGGACGTACGAACGGTCCTAGTTGTCGCGCCATTCATCGAGGGCCGAGAACGGGTCATCTTTGCGCTTGCGTCGAGGACTCGGCTCGGGGTCTTGATCATCCGAGTTGGACTTCTTGCTGCCCGGCAACGGCTTCGTCGGAGTCAGCCAATCCTGCACAGTTGGCGAGACGAGCCGGACAACGTCTTCATCACTCATCGAGGCCAGTGGGTCAAGGCGGATCACGTATCGGTTGATCGCGATTCCCAGGAGGTAGCTCGTAATGAGGTTCGCGCGTAGCCGTGCATCCGGCACACCGATAACCCCAGCGAGCCGATCAACAACATCTTGTTCCACGAACGACTTCAGACCGGCCGCAGCCTTGCCACCTGAGGCACCCGCGCGGGCAAGCGCAATGAGGTCCGCTCGCGTCTCGGGATCGCCTAGCGTCTCCAGGGTCACCCGGGTGAGCCTCTCGCCCATTCCATCAAGACCTGGGGCAACTAGTGCAGGGATGGCCGATCCGGGGTCGAACGGCAGCATCATGGCGGCCGCGAACAACTTGTCTTTCGACTGGTAGTACTTGCCGACAACGTCGGGCGCAACTCCCGCAGCAGCGGCCACCGCCTTCACCGAGGTTCGGGCATATCCACGCGCATGGAACGCGGCACGTGCGGCATCAAGGACGGCATCGCGAGCATCATCAGTTCCCACGTACCGCAGTTTGCCACTAACGACTCGGTCGGCGCGGGTTCGTACACCCGCAAGTGCGATTGGTGACGATCAGGCTGCTGCGACGCAGCCTATTCAGGAGTCACGAGGTGCAGCTTCGCGTACGCCAACGCCTCGGCAAGATCGGCTTCGCGCTCAGCACGGTTCGTAGCCTTACGAGTTGAGACTTCGATGACCACGGTGCCGTCGAAGTTCCGCCGTGCGAGGTACTCGAGCACTTCACCACATGCTTGGTTCCCGCGTCCGGGAATCAGGTGTTCGTCTTTGGCACTACCCGACCCGTCAGCAAGGTGCAGGTGGGTGAGCGAGTCTCCGAAGTCCTTCGCCATCGTCAAACCATCAGTCCCGCTGACAGCTGTGTGCGACAGATCAAGGGTCGTGTGCGGATAGTCCTCGTCACGCGGGTCCCACCCGGGCGAGTACGCCGCAAGTTCACGGGAACCGGCTCGCCACGGATACATGTTCTCGACCGCGAACTTGATGTCGGTGTCGTCAGCCATCCGCTTGAGACCGCGAACGAAGTCTCGCGCGTATTCGCGCTGCCATCTAAATGGCGGATGCACGACCACGGTTTGAGCTTCGAAGACTTCGGCTGCTTCCCGCGCGCGGACCAACTTGCCCCACGGGTCCGATCCCCACACGCGTTGGGTAATCAACAGACATGGCGCGTGCACTGCCAGAATCGGCACGCCGTATGTCTCGCTGAGCTGACGTAATTCCGATGGGTCTTGGGTCACCGAATCGGTCATCACCATGACCTCAACCCCGTCGTACCCCAACCGCGAAGCGATCTCAAAAGCGGCAGCGGGTGACTCCGGGTACACCGAGACGGTGGATAGCGCGATCTTGGCGGGCGCAGCTTTGAGCGCTCGGTCCGATTTGCGTGCGCCGCTTGGTCCCTGTGGTGGGGTCACGCGCTAACCCTAGCCGGACTCACACGTAAAGAATCAGGTAAGTGTGCGCATGATCACGCACTAGTGAACTGCCGCCGCGTCACCGTCACCGGCGTTGTTCGCTGCCCGGACCTCAACAAACTTGCGAATAACGAGCAACACAAGTGAACCAGCGACACCCAACGCGACGGCGATCCAGCCATCATGTCCGGTCGAGAGCGAGAGCGCGAAGAACTCGGACAGGGCGGGCACGCCGAGGACCGTCAGGAACCCAAGACCCATGACGACCACGATGAGCACCCGCAACAGGTTGAACGGTCGAGCCACCAAGATCAACACTGTCCACGCAATGATGAAGAGCGTGATCGCAGCAGCGGTTCGCGCCTGTTCCAACGGATCGCCTTCAGTGAGCACCAACACGTAAGACGTGAACGAGAAGATCGCACACACAACACCCGCGGGCACGGCGAACTTGAGCACCCGCCGGAAGAATCCCGGCCGGAATCGTTGCGTATTCGGCATGAGCGCGAGGAAGAACGCTGGGGTGCCAATCGTCAACCACGTAATCACCGTGACATGGCGCGGCAGGAAGATGAACTCGACCTCGTAAATAGCGGTCAGCGTCAACACCACCGTGATCAACGACAGCAGTGCGGAGTAGAACGATTTCGTGAGGAACAGATCGCTGACACGCTCGATATTGCCGAGTACTCGTCGACCTTCAGCGACGACGTGGGGCAGTACCGAGAACTTACTGTCGAGCAGCACAATCTGCGCGACGGCGCGGGTCGCGCCCGCGCCCGAACCCATCGCGATTCCAAGGTCGGCATCTTTGAGAGCGAGGACATCGTTGACTCCATCGCCGGTCATCGCGACGCAATGGCCCTTGCTCTGCAACGCCCCGACCATGGCCCGTTTCTGAGCAGGTGTCACCCGACCAAAGACCCCATGGGTCTCGAGGATTTCGGCAAGCTCGGCCTCATCTTCGGGGAGGTCGCGCGCGTCAAACGGATTCTCCGAAAGCGGGATTCCGGCCTGCTGCGCGATGGCCCCGACCGTGACCGGGTTGTCGCCGCTGATGACTTTCACCGCGACGCCCTGCTCCAAGAAATAGCCGACAGTCTCGGCGGCATCCGAACGCAAACGCTGATCGATCGCCACGAGGGCGATCGGCGCAATTGGACCGATCTGGCCGTCCGACGAGGGGCCCGCGGACGGGTCCGATGCGGTGGACTTTGCGAGCAGTAGCACCCGCGCCCCACCCGTCGCGAGCACATCGGCCTGCGCAATCGCAGACGCGACCGCCTCGCCAGATTCACCTGCCAACAGAACTTCGGGGGCACCCAACAACCACGTACCGTGCTCAGCAAACGACGCTGCTGACCATTTGCGGGCCGATGAGAACGGGACTGACTCGAGCTGTTCCCACCCGGGACCGGTGTACTCGTTGGCGACTGCCGCGAGCGTCGGGTTCGGCGAGTTCTCCGATGCGCCGAGAGCTCCTAGAACGTCGCGAATGTGGGACTCGGGCAAAGCCTGCGTCGAATCGCTCAACACGACGAGATCGTTGACAGCCATTCCCGGCTCGGTGAGAGTTCCCGTCTTGTCGACGCAGACCACATCAACTCGAGCCAGGACCTCAACCGCAGGCATTTCCTGGACCAGCGCCCGCCGTTTGCCGAGCCGTACGACAGCAACCGCCATCGCCACGCTGGTCAGGAGAACCAGACCCTCCGGCACCATCGTGACGATTCCGGCGACGGTCCCCGATAGCGCGGTTTCCCAGTTCGGGGAGGAGCGCATCTGCGAGATGAACAGCAAAATCCCCAACGGAATGAGCACCCACGTGATCGTGCGGACGAACCGCATGATCGAACCCATGAGTTCAGACTTCGTCGTCGAGAACGTCTTTGCCTCAGCGGTGAGCTTCGTTGCGTACGAGTCGAGGCCAACCTTCGTCGCACGCATGATGCCGCTGCCGGCCACGACGAATGAGCCGCTCATGACCTCGTCGCCGATGTTCTTGTGGACCGGATCTGCCTCGCCAGTCAACAGTGATTCATCGGCCTCAAGTCCACTGGCGGACAACATCTCACCGTCGACGACGATCTGGTCACCCGTCGACAAGATGACGAGGTCATCGAGCACGATGTCGTCGGCACTGATCTCGATCTCCACACCGTTGCGGCGAACCGTTGGCCGAGCCTCACCGATGAGCGAGAGTTTCTCCAGCGTGCGCTTCGCGCGGTACTCCTGCACGATTCCGATCGCCGAGTTGAACACGATCACGAACCCAAAGAGCGAGTCTTGGATTGGCGCGCGCGCAGCAATCATGAGGGCCCAGAGCGAGCCAATAACAATGTTGAAAGACGTGATTGTGTTTTCTCGGATGATGCTGCCGAGACTGCGGCTATTGGGGTTAGGCGCGATGTTGGTCTGGCCCTTGGCGACGCGTTCCGCAACTTGAGCGTCGGATAGTCCGGACAAGTCGGCGACGTCGGCTATTTCTTCGCTGGTGCTCATTCGACGAGCCCGTCGAGCTTGCGGAGGATGACACCTTCACGGAGCGCCCACGGACACACGATCAGTTCGTCCACGTCGAAGATGTCCATCGCGGCCTCAGCCACAAGAGCACCGGCAAGCACCTGGCGAGCACGCCCTGCCGAGACCCCTGGCAAGGTCGCGCGTTCTTCCGTCGTCATCGCGGCGATCTTCGGAATCCACTCCCGCAGGCTCTGCCGGCCAAGAGTCCGCCGAACCCGAAATCCCTCGCTCGATGGCGCAGCACCCGTGATGCGCGCGAGTTGGCGGAAGGTCTTGCTTGTCGCGACGACGAGTTCCGGCTGTCCGAGCCGAGTGATCGATCCCGCAACCTGAGCGATCTCAACGCGCGCCAGCTTGCGCATCGACTTGACCTGCTTCTCCGTCGGCGGATCATCGAGGAGATGGTCACGGGTCATCCGACCCGCACCCAATGGCACCGAAACCGCAACATCGGGATCCTCGTCAGCGCCAATCGCAAGTTCTAACGAGCCGCCTCCGATATCGAACAAGAGCACTCGGCCGCTGCTCCACCCGAACCAGCGGCGGACCGCCAGGAACGTGAGGCGGGCCTCTTCGTCACCGCTCAGCACGACCAGTTCGACACCGGTGCGACGGGCAACTTCGGCAATCACTGCTTCGCCGTTCGTGGCCTCCCGTATTGCCGAGGTGGCGAACGCCATGATCTCAGTAACACCAAGGTCCTCGGCAACATCGATCGAGCTCCTGACGAAGTCCGCGAGCAAGTCAACGGCGGTTGCATCGATGCGGCCGTCGTCGGTCAGGTACTCCGACAAACGCAACTCGGTCTTGTGGGAGTGGGCAGCCACAGGCGCACCACCGTGGTGGGCATCAACCACCAGCAAGTGGACGGTATTGGATCCGACATCTAGCACGCCTAGTCGCACAGGACGAACGGTATCGGCCTATGGTGGCGCAATGCCCGAAGTACCTCTTAACTTTCCGCGAACCTTCGTCGAGTTCAACGATCCGGCGCAAGAGAATCAACTGTTCCGGTGCGACCTCACGTGGCTCACCTCGCGGTGGTTGTGCATCTATGGCAACGGTTGTCAGGGAATCTTGGCCGGACGCCCCACCGACGGCTGCTGCTCGCTTGGCGCCCACTTCTCGGATAAGGCGGATCGAAAGCGGGTTCAACGATGGGCCAGACGGCTGACGCCGGAGTTGTGGGAGAACTACGAAGACGGCCAAGACGGTGTTGTGATGCGCGACGATGATGGCGACAAGCAGACCCGACGCTTCAACGACGCGTGCATCTTCTTGAACAGTCCTGGCTTCGAAGGTGGTGGCGGATGTTCACTGCACAACTTGGCGCTGAGCGAAGGTGCCAAACCACTGGAGGCCAAGCCCGATGTGTGTTGGCAACTGCCGATTCGCAGGACGTTTGAAGACCGCGACTTCCCTGATGGCACCGCGTGGTCCGTCGTCGTGATCAGTGAGTTCGACCGTCGAGGTTGGGGTCCTGGTGGGCACGACCTCAACTGGTATTGCTCCGGGAACACCGAAGCACACGTTGGGCCCGATCCTGTCTACATCAGTGAACGCGACACCCTCGTCGAGTTGATGGGTCCGGCGGCCTACGACCTCCTCGTTCAACATTGCGAGGAACACCTCGCCGCGGTCAGCGCGCTCGGCGCTGGCCGGGCTTCTACTCGGGTTGGTCTCGCAATTCACCCAGCGGATCCCCGCTAGCCACTAAGCACCGGCAGGTCCTTTCCCGCTAACCGGGAATTGGATCGGGTGGCGCAGCTATCCCACCAGGACCACCGGGAATCGGATTTGACCCGCCCGGTCCACCGGGGGTCGGCGTTGGCGTTGGCGCTGGTGCCGGAGTGGTTGGTTTCGGCTTCGGTTTTGCGGTGGGTTTGGGTTTGGGCTTTGCCGTGTTACCGCCCTGTGACCCACTGCCGGACGCATTAGCGCCGCCCTGGGAGTTGTTGGTGTCCGCAGAATCAGTGGGCGCTGACTTCTTCGCTTTATCGGGTGTCGGGGCTGGCACAACCGAAGGCGCTGTGGTCGGCGCAACGATCGGCGCGGTCGAGTTCGTGGACTCCGCCACGACAGGCTCAGCCTCACCCGAGGTCAACGCCAAACCTGTCGCCACTGCCATCAATACGAGCACTGCCGCGATCCCCGCAATCAAGGGCCATCGCTTCGGCTTGTGTTGGCCCGCGATCGGCCACCCCTGCTTGTCGAACGGCGGACGGACCTTCGCCAACTGTGCAGCCTTGTCCTTCAGCGGCAAGGGTGGAACTTTACTGTTGGACATCGCGATGAAAACGGGGCCATCGCTGCCAGGCGTTGAGACAGCAACTTGATCGTGCGCGGCAGGCGAATCCGAGACCTCACTGTGGCCGCCGGACCCGATCGAACCGGCATCCTGACTCGTGCCCGCATCAGCCCACGAGGCCTCGCTGGATTCGGATCCGTCCACATCTGCCGACACCGACTGCATCCCGGAGTCCGACCCTTGGGCAACGTCTGGCGCCGGATCGGCCTGTGCAGCCAGGGTCCCTGGCGCGGTTTGGGGTACCACGGAATTCAGCAGCGAGTCACGCAACCAGCTCGGTGCGATGAGCACTGGCAGCCCGACGAGCGCAATCGCGGCGACGGACTTGGATCGCGACTTGGAGCACTCGGCGCAATCCTGCGCGTGGCGACTGATCCGCTTGCGGGCCAACGGCGTGTAGGCGGAGTCCGTGCCGATCTCTTTGTCGAGGCGGCTGCACCCCGAGGCTCTGCTGCGGAACAGCAGCAGCGCGCCTACCGACTTTTCCAGTTGGGACTTTGCACGCGAGACCTTCGCGGCTGCATTGTTGTCTGAGACGCCTAGCACTGCGGCGATCGCGCTGTTGTCGAGGTCTTGCCGCAATGCGAGGTCGAGGACCTCACGGTCGGTTGAGTTCATTCCCTCGAACGCGTCGTCGATCAGCGCCCGCGCATCAGCGGCGTTCAGTGCGGTGTCGGAGGTGGCATTCATGTCCGCCACCTCTCCCGCAAATTCAATGTCGACGGTGCGTTTGGTGGCGCGAATCTGACGCAGGCACTCGTTTCGAGCGATCGCGTAAAGCCACGGCCGCAACTTGCTTTGGTCGCGGAGTTGCCCGATGCGGGCAAACGCCAGCAAGAAGGTGTCCTGCATCGCATCTGCTGCGTTCTCTGGGTTGCGGCAGATGCTGACGCAGTAGCTGTAGATCCTGTCGCTGTACCGGTCGTACAACGCGGCGAGTGCTTGCTGATCACCGGCCGCAATCTTCGCTGCGAGGTCGGCGTCGTCGCCCCCGGTCGGCAGCACAGCCTGATCCGCGTCACCCATGTCCCTGAGGGTACGTGCTCGCCGGCCGAAACCCCAAAGGTTGACCAGCGGGTTTGGCGCCCCCTCACGCCAAACCCGCTGGTCAACGCGGCGAGGAACCACCTCACCGACCGGACTGCGCAGCGCGTCGGCGAACGATAGCGACGCCTCCCGCGCTCAACGCACCCACTGCGGCCACACCGGCGAGCAGGAGGCCAATCGGCATGCCCCCCGCATCAGTGCTACCGCCGACACCTGCCGACAGTTGCTCGGGTTCCGTGGGCAGGGAGTCAGGTGTGGCGACCGGTGTTGGTTCGGTCGTTGGGTTGGCCTCGCTGGCGCGAGCCTGCGCCGCTGACGCTGTGGGCTTCGCGCTATCCGATTGTTTGGGTGATGTTTGAGTCGCGTGCTTGCTCCCCTGGTCGATGCCCGGCTTCGGCGTTGAGTCCGGCTTCGGTTGCGGTTTCGGCTGCGCTGGCGGAATGGCGAAGTCCTTCGGGCCTGCGGGCTTTGGTGGCTTTGGTGGCTCAGGGTTCACGAGGTCCTTGGGTGCTGGCGGCTGAGGTGGCTTGGGCATCTCCTTGATTACCTGCGGGCCCGGGACCGGCCCGGCTTGAGCAGCAGGTGCGACCGCTACTGCCACACCGATGCTCAGAATCGGGGCTGCCCCGGCAACTACGGCGAATCGGGCGAGGTACTGCTTCGTTGATGCGTTCATGGTTTGTCTCCTTGGTTCGCTTTTGGCGGGCTGGCCGCCCTTGGTAACTCCATGAGCGCCGAGCAAGCTGATTCCCAACAACTTCTGCGAGAAATTTCTGGGTTTCTTTCCACAGCTACTCCGCGCCGCCTTAAACGGGTCGACTCTTCGAGGAACGCGCCGCTCGATGTCAGTCCGGAGACATAAGGTCTGCGCATGGCAAAAAACAGCACCAAAGACCGTGCCGGATTCCGCTGTACCGAGTGCGGTTGGGACAGCTTGCGGTGGGTCGGGCGCTGTGGCGAGTGCCAGACGTGGGGCAGCGTCTCGGAGGTCGGCGCCCCGAGTGCCGCCTCTATGAAGCCTGGTGCCGTGACAACGGCTGCCGTACCGATCACCTCTGTGGACCTGCGCGAGGCCGTCTCAACCCCGAGCGGCATGAGCGAACTCGATCGTGTGCTCGGTGGTGGATTGGTAGCGGGGGCGGTCATCCTTATTGCGGGCGAGCCCGGCGTCGGCAAGTCGACCCTGCTTCTTGAGGTCGCCGCTCGCACCGCAGAGAACGGCCCTGTGCTCTACGTGACGGGTGAAGAATCGGCATCGCAGGTACGCATGCGTGCTCAACGAGTCGGTGCGATGCACGATCACCTGATGCTGGCCGCCGAGACTGACCTTGGCGCCGTACTCACGCACATTGATCAGGTGCAACCACGACTTGTGGTCGTCGACTCAATTCAGACCATCTCCGCCGCTGGCACCGATGGCGCTCCCGGCGGGGTGTCACAGGTCCGGGAAGTCGCGGGCGTACTGATCCGCGCAGCCAAACAGCGTGGCGTGACGATGATCCTGGTAGGCCACGTGACGAAGGATGGCAACGTTGCCGGACCGCGCACCCTGGAGCATTTGGTTGACGTCGTGGTCAACGTCGAGGGAGACCGGCACGCACGCCTTCGCCTCGTGCGGGCACATAAGAACCGGTTCGGTCCCGCTGACGAGGTGGGTTGTTTTGAACTGACCGACGAAGGCATCAAGGAACTCACCGATCCGAGCGAGCTGTTCATCTCTCGGCGCCACGAACCCGTTTCGGGGACCGCGATCACGGTCGCGATGGAAGGAACTCGCCCTATCGTCGCCGAAGTTCAGGCCTTGGTAGACCCGACAACCCCCGGCAATGCCCGACGCGGAACGACAGGCCTCGATGCATCTCGCGTGGCCATGGTCCTCGCGGTGCTCGAGAGTCGCGCCGGAATCGGCCTCAAATCGTGCGACACCTACACCGCCACAGTCGGTGGCGTGAAACTGACAGAACCAGCAGCCGACCTCGCCGTTGCCGTATCGGTCGCGAGCGCCATGACCAAGCAGCCTGTTCCGGCCGGAACCGTGCTGATTGGCGAAGTTGGTCTCGCCGGGGAAGTCCGCCGTGTCACCGCTACCCCGCGCCGCCTCGCCGAAGCCGCCCGCCTCGGTTTCACTCACGCAATCGTGGCGAACGATCCGGGCACCGTTCCCGCGGGAATCAAGGTCTACGAAGCCAGCGACCTCATCCACGCGATCGACGCTGCCTTCAGAGTGCCGCGCTTGCGCGGGGTCTAACGCAACGGGCCCCAAATCGAAGACCGCCACTGAGAAGGCACACATGCCTGCGATCGGATGTCATCGAATCGTCGCGCCAAGCGATCGGTGAGACACTGACCCCGTGCTAAACGAATACCTCACAACCTCTGAAGACACCGCGCTCTTCATCGACACCCTGGCCGCAGTTGCACCAGGCACAGCGTTGCGCGATGGTTTGACTCGGATCTTGAAGGGCGAGACCGGCGCTCTCATCGTGCTTGGAACTAATGACGCCGTCGAACAAATGACGGGCGGCGGTTTCACGATCGACGTCGAATTCACCGCCACCAGACTTCGCGAACTCGCGAAGATGGACGGCGCCATCATCCTCAGCGCCAATGCCGATCGAATCTTGCGAGCCGGGGTTCAACTACTTCCTGACGGTTCCTTGCCGACCGACGAGACGGGCACGCGGCACCGCACTGCTGATCGGGCCGCGCAGCAATCTGGCCTTCCTGTGGTGTCCGTCAGCAAAGCGATGCACACCGTTGCCCTCTACGTCCGCGGACACCGCCACGTCGTGGAAGAGTCCGCGGCGATTCTGAGCCGGGCGAACCAGGCGCTTGCCACCCTCGAGCGCTACAAGTACCGACTCGACGAAGTCTCGGCCGTGCTGTCTGCCCTGGAGATAGAGGACATGGTGACGGCACGCGACGTGGCCGCCGTCGCGCAGCGACTTGAGATGGTTCGCCGGATCGCAGCCGAGATTGCAGACCATGTGGTCGAACTCGGAACAGATGGCCGCCTGATTGCGCTGCAGCACGAGGAGTTGGTGTCCGGCGTGGACGCGGGGCGGGTCCTCATCGTCAGCGATTACGCACCGGTCGTCGAGGGTTTCATCCCTGTGGACGCCGTACTCGGCGCGCTGTACTCACTATCACCAACGGACCTACTCGATTTGGAATTGGTCGCTCATACGTTCGGCCTTGGTGGCGGATTTGAAGGCCTCGATACGCCAGTAAGTCCGCGCGGGTACCGGTTGCTCTCGCGGGTGCCGCGACTCCCCGACTTCGCGGTCGAGCGTCTCGTCACGCACTTTGGCGACGCACAACGACTGCTTGCGGCAACGATCGACCAGTTGCAGGCGGTCGACGGGATTGGTGAAACCAGAGCCCGCAGTGTCCGAGACGGGCTATCTCGAATGGTGGAGTCGAACTTCCGCTAGCAGGCTATTCGCGGCTGATTACTCAGCGCGTGCGACCACCTCGGTGCTTAGGAGATCGTGAAAGTCGCCGGGCTGCTGGTCACTTGGTCGTTCTTCCCAATGACCTCGTACGTTCCCGGTGTTGCCGTCGGCTGACCGGACGGGCAACCAACCTTGGACTGTTGCTGGTTCCAGTTGGCTTGAAGTTGGTACACGTTGCCTGGCTCGATCGTCTCAATCTGATCCGTGCCTGCTGGGGCGCAATCATCACTCGACCACACCTGGGTGCCGCCGCTCTCGATGAGCACGGTGTTTGGCTTCGTTCCCACGTTTCGTTCACACGGCTTATCGGAGGTGTTCTTAATCGCCATGGTGAACGTGACTGTGGTTCCGGGCGGGAACGTTGTGCCCTTATCGGGCTTGACCGTGACCTCAATGTCGGAATCGGCGCAAACGGCGCCGCTTGCACTCGTCGACGGGCTAGCGGAAGACGATGAACTCGCTGACGCCGTGGGTGACGGCGACCCGGAGGGTGACGGAGACGCAACAGGTTCGGCACCTGACGAACACGAACGCAGCAGCATGAAGAACACAATCAACACGACCAACGCCGCGAGACCCACGAGTAGACGGCGACGCCAATAGACGCCTGGTTCTTCTGGACCGACTGGATTGAGGACGCTGCTCACGACGGAAACGCTAACAAGGGTTCCCGCCAACACATGCAGCAGTACCAAAGATCGAAGGTGTGTCGAGCGAATTCTTGGCTGGTTGTGGGATCAAGCGCACCCTTTGTGCCCATTTCACTAGGCGCGCGGCAAACTTGTCCAGTGACGCGAACCGAGGGGACGTCCGGCATCAGCGAGGTGGACCATGGCAACGCCGAACTGTTGACCCAATCGGTCCGTGGCTGGTTTGAGGTCCACGCCCGTGACCTGCCGTGGCGCGATCCAGGCACGAGCGCGTGGGGTGTGCTCATCAGTGAGGTGATGTCGCAGCAGACCCCAGTTGCCCGGGTCGCACCCGCGTGGCAGCGCTGGATGGCTCAATGGCCGACCCCCGCCGACCTCGCGGCCGCGTCGCCAGCCGACGTGATCCGTGCCTGGGATCGCCTCGGCTACCCACGTCGCGCCCTCTGGCTGCGCGAAGCCGCGATCAAGATCTGCGAGGACTTTGACTCAGCGGTACCGTCGCGCTACGAAGACCTGCTCACGCTGCCGGGGGTGGGTGACTACACCGCAGCAGCCGTTGCTGCCTTCGCATTTGGACAGCGCGTCGTCGTTCTCGATACCAACGTGCGACGAGTGATCGCGCGTTCGGTGTCCGGAGTCGAAACGCCGGAATCCGCGAGCCCAACGGTTGCTGAGCGCCGCCTGGCCGAGGCGATGCTGCCGATCGATGGGGCCGCAGCAGCGCACTGGTCGGTGGCGTGCATGGAGCTTGGGGCCCTTGTCTGTACATCGCGGTCGCCGGACTGTGGCGAGTGCGTACTGAAATCCACGTGCGCATGGGTTGCCGCTGGTCGACCCGCGGCCGCTAACCGTGCTCGGCCGACGCAGCGATTCACCGGCACCGATCGGCAAGTTCGCGGCAAGCTCATGGCAATTTTGCGTGCCGCTGACGGGCCGGTCACCGCTCGTGCTCTGGGTTCGGCATGGCCCGATGACACACAACGGATGAGGTGCCTCGACACCTTGATAGCCGACGGACTTGTCGAACCGCTACCTCGAAGCCGCTACCGCCTACCGACGTAGCGCCGACGCCTGCCGGAGCCCAGTTAGACCGGCGGTGCTGTCGCGGAGACCGGAACCTTCGCGTTCCTCCACTGGGTTGCCCCGAAGATCACACCGAGCACCCCGATGAGCGCGGCCCACGAATACAACGTGATGCTGATTGCCGACTGAGTTGGCTCACCACCGCTGACTGATTCCATCGTTGCCGAAGCGATCACAACTGCTACTCCACCGAGGGAAACCATCAAAGTCAGCAGCACCCCTGCGGCCGCACCGGATTGGGATTCCTCCACCACACTCTGCACAGCGATGTTGCCAAATTGATAGCCCATCCCGAGCGAGAACGACGAGAAGCCCATGACGATGAGGAAGACGACGATGTTGTTCGAGAACGCGAGCAAGACCAGGCTCAGCGCACCAACCAACATCGCAACCGTCATCACTCGCTGCCCCGGTACCTTCGATGCCAGTCTGCCGCTGATCGGGCCACCGATTGAAAGGCCAACCGCCGCGGGAATGAACATCAGCCCAGCGACCAAGCCGGAGTAGTCACGGACCTGTTGCAGATAGAGGGTCGAGACGAAGATCATGACGCAGATGCCCATGTTGGCGATGGTCGCTGCGATGACGAGCGCAGTGAAGTTCTTGTTCTTCATCAGCGCCGGAGGGGTCAGCGGCCAGTGTGCGCGCCGCTCCCAGAATGCGAAGCCGATGATTGCGCCGATGCCAAGCACCGCCGGGATGTAGGTGATCGGAACAAGACCCGCGATCGATACGTCATCGATCCCAAGCGAAACACCAGAGATCCCGACAGCGATCAGCACCACCCCGAGCCAATCGAGGTTTCGCATGGATTTGTCAGCCAGCGTCTCGTCCTTGGATTCCTTGAGCTGCCGCATCCCCCATAACACCCCGATGGCAGCAATCGGGACGTTGATCAGGAATACCCATCGCCACCCGATCGTCGAGGCGAATCCACCACCGAGGATCGGACCAGCCGCTGTGCCCACACCAGCGAGGCCTGAGAGGAAACCGAGCACTCTCGGGCGCTCAAGCGCATGCGTTGCGTTCGTCACCAGCGACATTGCTACCGGGAAGTAGAGTCCGGCTCCAAGCCCTTGCAGGACGCGTGCGGCGATGACCGATTCGGTGGTTGGTGATAGGCCCACCCATAGGGAGGCGAGACCGAAGATCCCAAGGCCGAGCAGCAGGATCCGCTTGCGACCAACCAGGTCGGCGATGCGGCTGCCAGGGATCATGGCGATCCCAATCGCGATCATGTACGCGCTGACGGTCCACTGCAGGTCAGTAGCTGTGGTATTGAGTTCGGTCGCCATATCTGGCAGGGCGAGCGCGAGCGCAAAATAGTCAAGCTGAACGCAGATGAGCGCAATTCCGACAGCACCAAACCGCGCGATGATCTGTTTCGCTGTGACGTTTACCGACGTCTCACCCGAGGACATAGAGGCAAACTAGCCGCGCCCATGTCCCCTGGCAGCACAAAACCCCCAACTCTTCGGTGGGTTCCGTTGTTGATGTGGAACTCACCGAAGGAGCCGGGGGTTTTGCGGATCAAGCAACTATTTGTCGGTACCCGTGGGGTCGAGCCCTTCGACGGATTCCGTCGCGCCTGAGACCTCGGCGACGTCGATCGTGTCCGGGATCGGAGCCTTGACCGCGCCACTGAACGTGAACACGGCGTCAGCACCGGTGCCTTCGGCGTCGACCACGACGATTTCGCCAGGCTTGAGATCTCCGAAGAGGATCTTCTCGCTGAGCGCATCTTCGATGTCGCGTTGGATCGTGCGACGGAGCGGACGAGCACCAAGCACCGGGTCATACCCACGCGCCGCGAGCGCCAGCTTGGCTTCGGGTGTGAGTTCGATTCCCATGTCTTTGTCGCGCAGGCGCTCATCGAGCTTGGCCAGCATGAGGTCGACGATCTCGACGATCTCTTCCTTCGTCAGCTGGTGGAACACGATGATGTCATCGATTCGGTTGAGGAACTCCGGGCGGAAGTGGTTCTTCAGCTCGTCGTTGACCTTGCCCTTCATGCGCTCGTACGACGTCTTCGTGTCGTCAGCGTTGCCGAATCCAAGCCCGGCACCCTTGGAGATATCACGGGTTCCGAGGTTGGTCGTCATGATGATGACGGTGTTCTTGAAGTCGACGACTCGACCTTGAGAGTCGGTCAGGCGACCGTCTTCCAGGATCTGCAGCAGCGAGTTGAAGATGTCCGGGTGGGCCTTCTCAACCTCGTCGAAGAGGACGACCGAGAACGGCTTGCGACGGACCTTCTCCGTCAGTTGGCCGCCTTCTTCGTACCCGACGTAGCCGGGAGGCGAACCGAACAGGCGCGACACTGTGTGCTTCTCGCTGAACTCGCTCATGTCCAGGCTGATGAGTGCGTCATCCTCCCCGAACAGGAACTCGGCGAGCGTCTTGGAAAGTTCCGTCTTTCCGACGCCGGACGGCCCCGCGAAGATGAACGATCCACCTGGGCGCTTCGGGTCCTTCAACCCAGCGCGGGTACGGCGAATCGCCTGGCTGAGCGCGTGGATCGCCTGCTCCTGGCCGATGACGCGCTTGTGAAGCTCGCCCTCCATGCGCAGCAGACGCTGGCTCTCTTCCTCGGTCAGCTTGAAGACCGGGATGCCCGTTGCCGTCGCCAGAACCTCAGCGATCAACTCCTCGTCGACCTCGGCGACGACGTCGAGGTCGCCGGCCTTCCATTCCTTCTCGCGCTCGGCCTTCTCGCCGATCAGCGTCTTCTCGTCGTCGCGCAGAGCAGCGGCTTTCTCGAAGTCCTGGGAGTCAATCGCTGACTCCTTCTCGCGGCGCACAGCGGCGATGCGCTCATCGAACTCGCGCAGGTCCGGCGGTGCGGTCATACGACGAATCCGCAGGCGCGCGCCTGCCTCATCAATGAGGTCAATCGCCTTGTCTGGCAGGAATCGGTCGTTGATGTAACGGTCCGCGTGGGTCGCTGCTGCAACCAACGCCGCGTCGGTAATCGTGACGCGGTGGTGGTTTTCGTAGCGATCGCGCAGTCCCTTGAGGATTTCGATGGTGTGCGCGAGGCTCGGCTCGTTGACCTGAATCGGCTGGAAGCGGCGCTCAAGCGCGGCATCCTTCTCGACGTACTTGCGGTACTCGTCAAGCGTGGTCGCACCGATTGTCTGCAGTTCGCCACGTGCCAACATCGGCTTAAGGATGCTGGCCGCGTCGATCGCACCTTCTGCGGCACCTGCCCCCACGAGGGTGTGCATCTCATCGATGAAGACGATGATGTCACCGCGCGTGCGGATCTCCTTGAGGACCTTCTTCAGGCGCTCTTCGAAGTCACCGCGGTAGCGCGAACCGGCAACAAGCGCGCCGAGATCGAGGGTGTAGAGCTGCTTGTCCTTTAGGGTCTCAGGAACCTCGTTGTTGACGATCATCTGCGCCAGGCCCTCGACGACTGCCGTCTTTCCGACGCCAGGTTCGCCAATGAGCACGGGGTTGTTCTTGGTCCGGCGCGATAGCACCTGCATGACCCGCTCGATCTCGGACTCGCGACCGATCACCGGGTCAAGCTGAGATTCGCGGGCGGCTTGCGTCAAGTTGCGGCCGAACTGGTCGAGCACGAGTGACGTCGACGGGGTTCCCTCTTGCGGCCCGCCTGCGTTCGCGGGCTCCTTGCCCTGGTAACCGGACAGCAGTTGGATGACCGTCTGGCGCACACGGTTGAGGTCCGCGCCAAGCTTGACGAGCACCTGAGCGGCGACTCCCTCGCCCTCACGGATGAGGCCGAGCAGAATGTGCTCGGTACCGATGTAGTTGTGGCCAAGTTGGAGAGCTTCACGTAGAGAAAGTTCGAGCACCTTCTTGGCGCGCGGTGTGAACGGGATGTGCCCGCTCGGAGCCTGCTGGCCCTGGCCGATGATCTCCTCGACCTGATGGCGCACGGCCTCCAGGGAGATATTCATGCTCTCCAGCGACTTGGCTGCGACGCCTTCGCCTTCGTGGATCAGGCCGAGCAGGATGTGCTCAGTGCCGATGTAGTTGTGGTTGAGCATGCGGGCTTCTTCTTGCGCCAGCACAACCACTCGTCGCGCGCGGTCGGTAAATCTCTCGAACATCGTCACTCCCCTTGGGTAGGGCCCTGCTAAACGCCTGCCACGATCGAAACCCTAGCTGGCCTTACCTGACTCTAGCTGCCTATTTCGACAGCCACTTGCCCGATCTATCCACAACCGGTTAGGCGCAAAGCTAACGCGTTCACCGGACGTTGATGCGAGGCAGATGGGCGGTTTCGCATCGCTTTGTTGTAACAGTGCGCCAAACCCACGTGTTCCGCCTGCGCCAATGCTTCGCGCTCAGCGAAATCACGCACGGTTGCCCCCTCACCTGTGGGGGTCCTACGGTGGCAGGCATGACAAAGAACCTGCTGGTGATTGGTGCTGGACCTGGACTCGGCGCAGCGATAGCGCAGCGATTTGGACGGGACGGCTATAGCGTCGGACTGATCGCCCGCGACGAGGCGGTGTTGACGACCGCGAGCGAAGAGCTCGATGCCGCGGGCGTCACGTGTTTTGTGGCCCGAGCCGACGTGACCGACGCTGACGAACTACGCGAAGCAATCGATTCGGTTGACGCACTGCTCGGTGTCCCCGATGTGGTCCTTTCCAACACATCAATGTTCGTCGAAGCGACCCCCACCGAGGTCGATCCAGCCGCATTTGAGTTGGCCTGGCGGGTTGCGTGCCTGAGTTCCGTCATCGCGCTACAGCACGTTGTTCCAGCCATGCGCGAACGCGGCAACGGCACATTCCTCATGCCGGGCACACCGCTGGCGCTCAAGCCGTGGCCTCCAGGTGCCGCGCTCGGCGCTGCAAAGGCGGCTGCCCGCAACTTCGTCATGAATGCTGGCGTGGAACTCGCACCCCTAGGCATCCACGCCGCGGTCGTCACCATCGATGGCGTCATCAAGGACGGAACCGACTTCAGTCCACAACGGATCGCCGAGCGATTCTTCGAGGTTTCGCAGTTCTCACCTGAGCAGTGGCTTCCGGAGTATCACTTCACGGGCGAA
>CAUJEJ010000103.1 GCA_963169255.1 Actinomycetota bacterium
GGTCCGGTATTGCAGGTTGCCGACGTTGAGTTGACGAATCGTCGAGAGCAAGGTCGAGGGTGCATCGCGGGCCGGCGCTAGCGGCGCTGCCAGCGCAGATCCAACACGCCCATATGCCAAGCCAAAGCCAGCAGCCAAGGCGGCGCTGGTTTGGAGGAAGTGCCTTCGGGACAACCCGCTCATCGTGAGTCCGCTCCTCGATCTGCACGGGTCGAGATGCGCTGGCTCCCGCGCAGCGGTCCGACAGCGTGCTGGTTGCCCGCTGCGTGCGTTCTTACCAGAGGTTGGCGCAGGATTTCGTCCTGCAGCGTGAGCACAAGATCCGATCGCGTGATTGCTGTGTGGCGATGCTGGTTGGTTTGCAAGGTCGATTCGCGGCTACTTAGGCTGCCCGGGGGCACGAAGTTGTCTGCAAGTCGACAGGTTGCGTCTCGCTCCAGCGACCTAGCAGCGAAGTGACCTCAGTTGAGGCAGCCGGGTCTGGTTGCGAAGGACTTGGAAGCGATCGAATTGGTCGTCACCGGCGAAGTCGAAGTTTGAGTTGTGGCGTTGGTTCACCACTGCTCTGGTTCGAGAACATTAGATAGCCCAAAGCCACACCACTAATCACGGTCGTTCCGATGCAGACGGGTGTGGAACCAGCAGCGGTCGAGGCGAGGGCGTCTTCGTCGATTTCGGCACCGGCAGGGATTAGGGGCGGAATCGTGACAACGAGTTCCTCGGTAGTCGACTCCGCGACGCGGACTGCCACGTCTGCAGGAAGTTCAACCCCGCACTCAGCGAGTACCGCCTTGGGGTCGGCCAGTAGCCGCTCACGAAACTCGGCATCTGTTGCGGCCTTCACTTGCCATTCAAAGTAGTCCATTGTGATCTCCATTCGAACAGTCAGATTGTGCGTTCAGTCTTTATCCGCAGGTCGGTCGAACGTGGCCCCTCTCGGGCCAGATTCGACCGAGCTATCTGAGGCCTCGACTCTGCGAGGCAGACCCGAGGGCCGTCACCTGCGAATTTGCACCTTTGGGTCGATCCCAGTGCTCGCTGAACCAGAGAGTCCATGGATGACCAACCCGGCGGCGGCAACGAGGGGCACTGCGATGCAGACGGGTGTGGAACCAGCAGCGGTCGAGGCGAGGGCATCTTCGTCGAGTTCGGCACTGTCAGGCAGTAGCGGCGGAATCGTGACAACGAGTTCCTCGGGCGTCGATTCTGCGACGCGAACTGCCGTACCTGCAGGGATTTCAACCCCGCACTCAGCGAGTACCGACTTGGGGTCGTCAATCAGGCGCTGACGGAATTCAGCATCTGTCGCGGCCTTCACTTGCCATTCAAAGTAGTCCATCGTGATCTCCATTCGAAATGTTGCGATGTTGACCTTGATATCGAGTATTCACAGATCTGAACCCGTTCATCCGCCTCAAGGATGTGGGAACGATTGCGCACGAGCCTTTGATCACCCAGTCAGGCCAACACCCGCTGTGCCCCGGTTCGTTAAGCCGGAATGTCGGTCGGGTTTGGCTCCTACGTGGCAGGATCGACCGGGCCTTCTGCGCTCTCCTTGCATGCGTGCGAGATTTCGCTCCAGCCTGCGTTTGCGTGACCCGTCAGATGTTCATTCCCGGCGTCCTGCAACAGGGGGAGCGCGACCTTAGTTGAGGTGGCCGTCCTTCACGTACTTGTAGGTGAAGGTGCCTCCGAGTACCGCTGCATCAAAGATCGTCAGTGCGCACAGCGGCGACGACCCCGCAGCAGTCTCTGAGAGAGCATCCTCGTCAACTTCGGCTCCTTCAGGTAAGAGCGGAGGGATCGCGAGGACGATTTCTTGCGGGGTTGATTCTTCGATTCGCACGGAGACACCTTCGGGTACATCGAAACCCGCCGACCTGAGGGTTTCTTTCGCTTCGGCGATGAGGCGCGCCCGGAACTCTGCGTCAGTAGCGGCCCGAATTTGCCAGTCAAGGTACTCCATGATGTTGCCTCTCAGATTCAACGTGCGGTGGCGCGGTTGGCGTCACAGTGAGTATTGACCGAGTTGGGATGGTGCATGCGCCTGAGCGCAGCGGGAACGATTGCGCAACTGCGGGCCGTCACTCAATTGGCTGACCGGGTGCCTTATGGCCAAATTGCCGGACCAGGCTCGGATCGAATTAGAAGTGGATCATGAAGGATCCTGTTAGTTAGTGTTCCTGAGTGGCACTGAAAGTATTCCCAGACGATGTTCAGAATAGATCTTGTTTTACGGGAGGGTTTCAGTCATGCAATTGATTGCTACTCCGTGCGGCTGGCGGTCGTGGCTGGTGACGAGTGTGAACGCCGGCCGAGCCAATCGACGACTGCAATCACTACGACCGAGACCGTGAGGGCACCTTGGAGCCAGGCAAGTTCACTGACCTCGGCTCCGACTCCAAGTTCGTCGGAGCGGACCATCTCGAACAGGAACTGGACGGTGGCGATCAACAAGATGGTTGATGCGACTGTCACCTTGAGGTTCCCAGCGTTTGTCTCGCGCAGCCACCGTGACGGTTCCCGGCCGTCGCGGTCGTGGATTGGGCCGATGAAGCTCTGGTATCCGCCAATGAGTAGCACGATGACGAGTCCCGCTGCGAGCACATCGCTGATGACTTGAAGCGATGCCATCATCATCGCGTCTTCGTTCACGCTGCCGAGGTTGAGGATCTCCTCGAAGTAGGGCGCAAGGTCGATCACCGCAAATGCACACAGGTAGGCAATCAACGCAATGAGCAGCCCGATATAGAAGGGCAGTTGAACCCATCGCGTGTTGTAGACGATTGTGGCGAGGACTGTCGATGCGGACCGCTGGCTGGCACCTCCGTTCTGCTGTTCGCCGCGAGGTTCGGGGGTATCAGTTGTGTGTGCCGACGATTGAAGCCTGTCAACCAACGCGAAGGCCAGGGTGGCCGCGAGTAGGAGTCCTTGGAAGGTGACCAACCATGTCGTTTCCGGCGCTCCGCTGCCGTATTCCAAATCGATGAAGGCAGAAAGGAGTTGGATCATGCCGATGCCGGCAATCGTGAGGAGGACCTTCGTCTTTAGTGAGTGGGCATTCGCATGCCCGAGCCATTCTGGTTCGTAATGCCCTCCTGGCCGAATCTCGCGCACGTAGGTGTGGAACGTGCCGATCAGGATCATGACCATCAGGTTGGCCACGAGCACGCTGTCGATCAGGCCGAGGATCTTCAAGGTCCATTCGTCCATGCCCCCGCCGCCGTTGCCGATCTCGTTGAAATCCGTGATCAGGGGAAGAACGCCTTCGACGAGGAAGTTCCAGGCCAACGCCAGGATGGCGATCAGCACACCGAGTAGGAAGGGTAGGAACAGCCATCGCAGGGAATACACGGCACGACCGAGGCTGGCGTCGTGTGTTCGGGGGGCCTGCGACATGCGACAAGCATGCCGTCCTCGGCTGTGGATATCTCGGTGACGGTTTTTGGCTGCGGGTGGGCGACGGCCGAGCTGGGGATCGGTTCAGAGTCCTCCGCAAGTGTGATTTCGCTGGCGATCGGGGTGGAATGCGTGCGTGCCGAGCACTGCGTTGGATGGCCCGACAGAATGATCTGCGTCGACACATTGTCGTTGCGGCAGCAGTAGACGCCATGCCCAGCGACCCGCCACCCATATTGGAGCCATTCCATGACCGAAGCCTCGTACCTGATCAAGGGCGGTTCTATCTACACCATGGATTCGGCACAGCCGTGGGCGCAAGCAGTGGTGGTGAAGGGGAACAAAATCGCCTACGTCGGGACCGAGCGTTCGGCGACGCCTCACGTCGATCCAGATACCCGCGTGATCGATCTGGCCGGCGGAATGTGCTTGCCCGGCTTCATCGATACGCACATCCACTTCGTCACAGGTCCGCTCACCAAGGTGGGTTTCTCACTCGCCGGGGTTCGAGGGCGCGAAGCCGTGCAGGACGTGATCCGGGCATGGATGGCGGAGAACCCGGACGCTCCATCGGTTCGGGGTCACGGCTGGATGCCGGACAGCTTCGACAACGTCTCACCCAAGCGGGAATGGCTCGATGAGATCACCGGCGGTAAGCCCGCGCTGGTGTTCTCGGCCGACGTCCATGACGTGTGGTTCAACACGGCGCTATTGGAGGAAGCGGGACTGGCCGATGCGCCGGACCCCATTCCGGGAGCGTCGTACTACTGGCGTGATGCCGCCGGTGTTATTGAAGGCCGCGCGTCTGAGGCCCCAGCAATCTTGCCATTGGTCGTAGCGATCGGGGCCTTCTCGAAGGAGGGCATCATGGCGTCGCTGGAGCTTGGTTTGATGAAGGCTCCGTCGTACGGGATCACCAGCTACATGGATGCTGCGATCGCGATGGGGGCGACGCCCAAGAGTGCGGCGAAGGCGTACGAGTTGTTTGTCGAGCTTGACGCAGCGGGTCAGATGCCATGCCGGCTTGTCGGAACCCACGTCTCATTTAGCCCGAATGATGATCACAGCGACACCGTTGCCACCTTGGCGGAATGGAACAAGACGTTCAGCACCGATCACGTTCAAGTCTCGATTTGCAAGATCCTCGCCGACGGCGTCCTGATGAGTGGTGGCGGGCTACTCCTCGAGCCGTTTAGTCACCGTCATGATCACCCCGAGGAGCCTTGTGGGCATATGACGTGGACCAAGTCCGCGATGGTCGAGTTGATTGAGAAGGTCGAGGAAGCTGGCTTCGACATGCACATTCACACCGACGCCGATGGAACGGTGCGTGCCGTTCTTGATTCGATAGAGGAAGTGCGTGACAAGCGTGCCGACACGACTCGGCGCCACACGATTGCTCACAACAGTGTGGTTCACCCCGACGACGTGGGCCGCTATAAGGACATGGGCTTGATCGCCAACTGCACGACGATTTGGGGCACGAACTACAACGGCCAATATGCCGAGATCTACAACCGCATCCTAGGCCCTGAACGCGTAGCAGCGGAGTTGTTCCCGTACGGCGATCTAGTCCGCAGTGGCGCGACGGTGACCATCGGCAGCGACCTGCCCGCATGTGAGCCAGACGAGGTTCCGCCGTTGATGCAGATCGAAGCCGCCGTGACCCGTAGGCGACCCGGGGTTCCCGACGATGTGCCACTTAGGCCGAAGGGTGCAATGTCGTTGGCTGATGCGCTGCGCGCCTACACGATCAACGGCGCGTTCGCGCTACGTCTTGACGACTTGGTCGGCTCGATTGAGGTGGGCAAGGATGCGGACTTGGTCGTGTTGGGGGAGGACCTTTTCGCCGTCGAACCAGAGAAGATCCACGAGGTCCCAGTATGGCTCACGATGATGGACGGCACGATCACGTTTGAAGCGCCGCGGGAGTAGAAGCCGAGGTGGGTGAGGCTGGCGCCGCAAGCAGGTGAAATGTGGTCGGTAAGCGACTCCCTGAATAGCCCAACGCGGTACTAGACGTCCAGCTTTGGGTGTCCCACATCTCGATACCTCGGCTGCCTCGGAGTAGTTGATCGACGGAACAGGCGGGTGAATTGTGGTCGGTCAGCGACCAGAATTCACCGACCTGCCTCCACTAGCTCGCTAGCGGAGGCAGTGGGATCCCGGTGTTCGCGTGGCAGTCGTAACCGTGCGGGATCATGCAAAGTGAATATGTAGCTAGTCATCAAGAATCCACCTTTGCCCCAGCGAACAAGGCGTGGAAACCCGCTGCGGCCAAATTCAGATTAGCGAACAACTATGGACGCTGTGGCTTACTTGACGTGCCAACTCCGCTTCCACGTCTGCGGGGTATAGCTAGCAGTTGTGGACTTGGATTTGATCGTCACCGTCACTCGTACGTGCCGATACCCGTTTGTCTTCACTGCTACGCGTCCAGTCTTGAGATTCTTCTTGACTGAACAGAGTTTGACGCGCATATCGCCGCGCTGTTGTGCCTTCCCGGTTAGCGTGCAGGTCACCCTGATCGATCGAAGAGATCCGGAAGAACTGGGTGTGACCTTTGCTGACTTGACCAGCGTGGTGGATCCGTACCGCGGGAGATTCGTGTTCTTTCGCGGAGAAACGACGAGACTACCAGCGTCGGCAGAAGCAGGTGAGTACTGCACGACGACCATTCCCGCACCCCCGTTCGCTTGGTCTTCGCTCCCGCTAGCGGGGCCGGTTGCGCCGCCCGCGCCGACTCCAGCGACGTACTGGGCGCTGGAGGTCCCTCCAGGTGAAACACGAGGTTGGGATGTAGCTGAAGAGACGGTCCCGTTGGTGCCGTTTTCGCCAGTCGCCGCTGAGACGCGGTCGCCTGTTGCGAATCCGGATCCGCCGCCGCCGCCGCCGTTCTGCTGGTCATTTCCGCCGCCATTGCAAAGACCGCCGCCGCCGCCGAAGTAGCCGCCGCCGCCGCCCGCGCCGTTCTCGCCACCGATTGCGCCATCGCCACCCTGCCATTGAGCGCCCGGCTGAGGCGGGGTCGTCGCGCACGGTCCAAAGTTGCCAGTCGCCGCTGCACCCCCGGCTACCAAGGTCCCTCCCGAGCCGGAGGAGTTAACAGAGCCACCAGTGCCTGATCCGTTGTTTCCAGCGAGGCCTGCGCCACCCCCCGCGCCCGCTTGGATGCCGTCGAGAGTGACCGCATTGCCACCACCTCCCGCACCAGCGATGAGTTGGGGCGACGTCCAGCCGGCTCCTAGGAAGACACCACTGAAGCCACCACCTGAAGCGCCTCGACTACCGGCACCGCCAGCAGATAGTCCTCCGCCACCGAATACTGCAGTCCCGGCGTTCACGTCGTATTGACCTGCGCCTCCGGCAACTATCGTCAAAACTTCGCCTTCGGTTACCGCGAGTTGGGCCTTGCCATATCCGCCCGCCGCACCACCGGCGGCGTCAAAGCCGGAAGCCGGTACATACTCACTTCCGCCTCCTCCTGCTCCCCAAACTTCGACGTGAACGCTCGTGACTCCCGCAGGGACCGTGAACGACTGATCCGCTCCGGTGAAGCTGAAGCGCTCACACGCGCCGTAGCCGGAGTCTGGGGTACAAGCAGTGCTTGCGGTTGCGATTGGGGCTGTCGCGAGAGCGCCGGCTCCAACCAACCCAACGACGAGTGCGCTCGTCGCGAATGGTCGAAGGAAACGACCGTGAAGGCCGCGCGTCAAACCATCCCGAGGCGTCGTGGTCATGTAGTTCTCCTAAGTATGTTCTGGTCGAGGAAGCCTAGGCCCTAGACGTCGATCAAGGTACGGTATGACAAGTCTCCGTGTCTACCCTGAGTACCCTTGGCACTCCGACCGGGGTGGGCAGTGGCCATTCTCGTGTTCAGTCGTCTTCACCCGTTGGTGATCACCGCAAAGTGGGCATAGAAATCACAGTTCGCGCCTGTTGGTGCTTCGTCTTCGGCTGACGCGTGACGGGCGAGCCATCCGATGATGGTTTGGGTCGGCCCTGAGTGCGCTTCCTCAGTACGCCATTTGGAATCGATCCTCGCACACAGCCGAGATGCGCAACGAGACTTTCTCCCCCAGTAGATCCGTCGATCACAGGAGGCTTAGTCGAGGGCCGCCCACGAACCAAGAAATCCAGTCGACACACCGAGGTTAGCCCACAAGGCGGGCGTCATCTCACCTGCCGAGAGCGCTCCATAGCCAATGTGAGTTACGCAATCCGGCTTTCGATCACCCCACCGACGGAAGGGCAATCCCGGTGTTCGCGTGGCAGTCGTAGCCCGCTGGATTCTTGTACAGGTACTGCTGGTGGTAGTCCTCGGCGTAGTAGAAGGGGCGGCCTTGGGCAGGTGCGATCTCGGTTGAGATCGGGTCGTATCCGCGACCCACGAGCACCTCGTTGTAAGCATCCCGCGTCGTTTCGATGACGTCGCGCTGTTCTTCGGTCGTCCAGTAGATCGCACTGCGGTACTGGGTGCCGATGTCATTGCCCTGGCGGTACTGGGTCGTCGGATCGTGGTTCTCCCAGAACGTCTTGAGGATCTCGTACGTAGAGATCTGGTCCGGCTCGTACGCAACCATCACGGCCTCGGTATGTCCGGTTCTCGCCGTGCAGGTCTCTTCGTAGGTAGGGAAAGGCGTGAAGCCGCCCTGGTAGCCCGCCGCAGTGCAAACCACTCCTTGCCGCTGCCAGAACGTACGCTCTGCACCCCAGAAGCAACCCATCCCGACGTAGAGCACCTCCGTTGTCGGAGTCCAAGGTCCCGCGAGTGGCGTGCCCAAAACCGCGTGCGTTTTCGGTACTTCGTAGGGGTAGTGGTCACGGCCCGGCATTGCATCAGCGGGGGCGACCATGGTCGTCTTGCTTGAACCGAAGAGCCAACTCATGTGCCAAGGATGGTCGGTGGATCCCGTGTTGGCAAGGGTGTTCGCTCATGGCTGCGAGCGCCTCGACCTACGGATAGATCGACAAGAACAAGAACGACGCAAAGAGGATCAGGTGAACCCCGCCTTGTAGGCGTGTCGCGCGTCCGGTCACGACAGTCAATGCCCCGACGATCACGGTCAGCGTTAGCAACACCATTTGGGTCGCGCCGAGCCCGAGGACGAGCGGACCGCTCAGCCAGATGCTCGCGATTGCGATGGTCGGAATGGTTAGGCCGATGCTGGCCATCGCCGATCCGTACGCGAGGTTGAGGCTGGTTTGGACCAGGTCCCGGCGCGCAGCTCGGACCGCAGCCAGGGATTCTGGCAGCAACACCAAAAGCGCGATGATCACGCCGACGAACGAAGGCGGAAAGCCGACACTCTCGACAGCCGCCTCGATTGCGGGGGACTCGACCTTGGCCAAGCCGACGACGGCTATCAACGAAACGATCAAAAGTGCAAGGCTGGTCCACGCGGTTCGAGATGTCGGCCGGGCGTGTTCATCCACTTCCTTCGCGATGGGTTCACCGTGAGCGTCGCGCTTGCGTTTGCGCCCGCTCGAAGTGAGCTCGACCGGAACGAAGAAATCCCGGTTTCGTCCAGTTTGGGTCAGCACATACATCGTGTACAGGGCCAACGACGCGACAGCGGCGAAGGCCAGTTGGCCTGGCGTGAATACCGGACCTGGGCTGCTCGTGGTGAAGCTCGGAAGTACCAGTGTGAGCCCAGCAAGCGATGCGACGGTTGCCAGAGCAGCGCCAGCGCCCTCAGCGTTGAAGAGTGCCACCCCGTTTCGTCGGGCGCCGACCCATAGTGAGATGCCAACGATCCCGTTCAAGGTGATCATCGCCGCAGCGAACACGGTGTCTCGGGCAAGCGTCGAGGTATCCGTCTTGCCCGCGATCATGAGGGTGACGATCAACGCGACTTCGATGATCGTTACTGCGACGGCCAACACCAGGGAGCCGTAGGGCTCGCCGACTCGGCTCGCGACGATCTCCGCGTGATGGACGGATCCGATCACTGCCGCGGCCAGAACCACCGCGATCACGATCACTAGAAGTGTGTTAGGCACCCGACCCCACACCAGAACCAGGCACACCGCAGCGATGATTGGCGCCAGGGTCGTCCATTCCGGCATCGAGAAGCGACTCGACTTCGATGTCTCTGCGGTGCTCATCCGCCCATTGTCGCACTTTCGTTTGAGGCCAAGGACTGCGCGAAGCAGGGCGTTGTTGGTTGGTTTCAGTGCAATTGCTTGCGGGGGGACCGGCTATGACTTTGGTGGCTAGAAGAAGATCATGATTTGCTCCGTTTCTATTCGACGTGCCACGGTTATGCCCGGACAGTGTCCCCAATAAACGTGCGGTGGCTACCTATTTCAATGGCCGGGCGTTGTGGTCGAATAGCCCCCGTGCGCATATTGGTCACGGGTGGAACAGGGACGCTCGGCTCGTCGATAGTCAGTCAACTTGGGATCCGCGGTCACGAAGCTGTGGTTGGTTCCCGAACCGCAGGCCCGGATCGAGTCGCCATCGATCTGGCAACGGGTAGCGGAATATCGAGTGCGGTCGCTGGTGTTGATGCGATCGTGCATGCCGCCAGCGACCCTGCAAGACATGCGAAGGTCACCGATGTAAGCGGCACGGTCCACCTCGCGAAGACCGGATTGCCGGTGCTGTATACGTCCATCATGGGAGTTGATCGGCATCCATTTCGCTACTACCAGATCAAGCGCGAAGGTGAGCTGGCACTTGCGGCGAATTCGGTGCAGTGGACAGTTTTGCGGGCGACGCAGTTCCACTCGTTCATCGACTACCTGCTGAGTGCGTCAAAGAACGCGGCAAGCAAGATTCCAGGGAATCGTGGGGATGAGACGAGATTCCCTGCTTCGCGCGGCCTGAAGTTTCAACCTGTGGCCCACGAGGAAGTAGCCAGCCAGATTGTTGACTTGCTGGAGTCTGGACCGACAAATTCGATCGAGAAGTTTGCTGGCCCACAACAGTTCGACTCCGAGGAACTGACGCAATCTTGGGCACAGGCTCGTGGGGGTCGACCGTTCTTCGTGCCAACCGCGGGCAAGGTGGCAAAGGCATTCAAAGATGGCGCTGTCCTTGCGGGACCAGAGGTGCCAGTTGGCTCGACTACCTGGGCTGACTATCTGTTGCAGACCGGCTGAAATTCGTGCCTGAAACCACCTCCCGGGCGACTTCGCTAGCGCAACGACTGCCCTGGCTGCGGGGGCTGCCGCGCGAAGTTGGAGTGCTCGCGGCAATCGCTTTCTGCGTCGCATTGGGCTTTGGAATCGTTGCGCCAGCGATCCCCGTCTTCGCGCGAACCTTCGGGGTCACAGCGTTGCTCGCCGGTGCAGTGATCAGCGTCTTCGCGTTGATGCGTTTGATCACGTCTCCAGGCGCCGGTGCGCTGGTGAACCGCGTGGGCGAGCGGACCGTTCTATCGTCGGGCCTCGCGATCGTCGCGGTTTCATCGCTGCTTGCGGGCTTTTCCCAAACCTATGTACAGCTGCTTGTTCTGCGAGGCGTCGGCGGTATCGGCTCCGCGATGTTCACGATCTCGGCGATGGCGCTGCTACTGCGTACGGCGGGGCCAGATCAACGCGGACGAGCGGCGAGCGCATTCCAGGCTGGATTCCTCTTCGGCGGCATTACTGGTCCGGCTGTCGGTGGTCTGGTCGTTGGCTTCTCGATCCGCGCGCCCTTCTTTGTCTACGCCGTCACGCTCGGACTGGCCACGTTCGTGGCGATGACCTTCTTGCGGACCCCTGAACAAATCGAGGCCGAACGCCTCGCAATGGCCGCCACCCCCACCGCCACCCCCGAGGTTGGTAAACACGCCCGGCCTGCCGGCGAGTCTTACCAAACTGAGTCGGGCGAGGCGGAAAGCGGCGTGGAGGGTGAGGGCGAAGGTGTAGATGGCGGGAAGGGTGCCGCGACGGGGACGGCGGGCAGCGGCTCGGCGAGTGGTGATGAGGGTGAGCACGTCACGATTTGGGCGGCGTTGCGCAACGGGGCCTATCGTGCGGCGCTCATGGCGAATCTGGTCAACGGGTTCCTCACGTTTGGAATTCGTACCTCGCTCGTACCGCTGTTCGTCGTTGAGTCACTCTTGCGGGGTCCGGGACTAGCAGGAGTTGGGTTCTTAGTCGCGGCCGCGGCCCAAGGTATTTCGCTGGTGTTCGCTGGCCGGATCACGGATCAACGCGGTCGCCGCCCGGCGATGCTGATCGGAATGGCGACAACTGCCGTGGGCGCGGTTCTGCTCGCCGTCTCCTTCGAACCAATCCTCTTCGTGGTGTCGATGGGTGTACTCGGCGTCGGAACCGCATTCCTCGGATCTGCACCTGCCGCTGTCGTCGGTGACGTCATGGGCAAACAGCGCGGCGGCACGGTTGTTGCCATCTTCCAGATGATCGCCGACGTCGGCGCAATTCTCGGCCCGCTGCTGGCAGGTCTGCTGGCCGACCAACTTGGCTACCACTGGGCGCTCGGCAGCGCCGCGATCGTCTGTCTGTTCGGCATCATCGTCGTCTTCCTGATGCCCGAGACCAAACGCCCCACCCCAACTCCGTAGCCGTCGCCTCCAACCCAAAATTCGGTAGAATCGCGCGGCCCGCCGGCAAGTCGCACCAAATGCGGAGGCGTGGCAGGCGGATGGCGTCGGGATGCTTGAACGGTGTGGGCGCGGCAGGATGTTGATATGAGCGCTAAGCGACCCAATTCAAAGCTGGCCGACGACAAGTTGATCCTCGCCATCGATATCGGCGGGACGAAGATGGCAGTCGGAATCGTCGATGGTGACGGCAACGCAACTCACGTCGATCGAACCCCGTCGCCAGCAAATCAGCGCGGCGACGCGATGTGGGATGCGCTTAATCGACTCCTCGATAGCGTTCTCAAAGACGCCGGAAACCCTGCGATCACCGGTATCGGAGTGGGATGTGCCGGGCCGATGATCTGGCCAGAGGGAATCGTTTCGCCCACGAACATCATTGGTTGGCGCGACTTTCCACTGCGCCGCAAACTTGAGGAACGTTTCAACGGTGTCCCCGTTCGACTCCACAATGACGCGATCTGCATGGCTATCGCCGAGAACTGGAAGGGCGCAGCGGCAGGTCACCAAAACGCGTTGGGGATGGTCGTCTCAACCGGTGTTGGTGGTGGCCTCATCGTTGACGGACGCCTCCTCGACGGCGGGTTCGGCAATGCCGGTCACATCGGCCACATAGTGATTGACCCCGCGGGACCCGCCTGTCGCTGTGGTGGGCGCGGCTGTCTCGAAGCAATCGCGCGCGGTCCTGCGACCGTCGCGTGGGCGGTGGAAGAAGGTTGGACGCCTCACACAGCAGGGTCGCCGCTTGACGGAAAAACGCTTGCCGACGATGCGCGAGCAGGTGATCAGATTGCGATCGAGGCATTCCGCCGGGCAGGTACCGCAGTGGGCATCGGGCTGGCCTCCGCGGCCGCTCTACTCGATCTGGACATTGCCGTCATTGGCGGTGGCCTGGTGCAAAGTGGTGACCTCCTGATGACGCCGATCAAACAGGCATTCCAAGAGCACGCCGGCATGACGTTCGTGAAGCGGATGAAGATTGTTCCCGCGGAGCTAGATCAACTTGCGGGAGTGGTCGGCGCCGCGGCCCTGTTCGCCGACGGCAACCGCTACTGGGCTGGCGCGTAGTTCCTGCCGCGGGACGGGCTGCGCTGGGAGCCACGTCGTCCGGGAGTGCTAGCGGTCCGAATCGTTCGGAACCAGGCGAAATAGATAAGGGGAATAGATCCCAATTGCGTTAGGTTCACCTTCGGCGAACTAGAACCTAACGAACGCAGGAGTATTTGTGGCAGACGCAGCAGTAGTTGCCGAAGGGCTTGTCAAGACCTACGGCGAGGTCCGAGCGCTCGATGGCCTCGACCTCGTAGTCCCGCAAGGAACGGTGCTCGGGTTACTCGGGCCGAACGGGGCAGGCAAAACCACAGCAGTTCGGATTCTCACCACGTTGTTGCGTCCAGATTCCGGCAAGGCAGTGGTCGCGGGCATCGACGTCATCAAGAACCCTGACAAGGTTCGCGGAATCATCGGCCTCACCGGGCAGTATGCGGCGGTCGATGAGTACCTCACGGGTCGCGAAAACATCAACATGGTCGGTCGCCTCTACCACTTCGATGCTAATTGGGTTAAGAAGCGGGCCGATGAACTCCTCGAGCGCTTCCGCCTGACCGACGCTGCCGATCGCCCCGCGAAGACCTACTCCGGCGGTATGCGCCGACGTCTGGACTTGGCCGCAAGTCTCGTGGCGAAGCCAGAGATCCTGTTCCTTGACGAGCCGACAACCGGACTAGACCCCCGCTCGCGCATCGAACTGTGGGAGGTCATCGAGAACTTGGTGGCGGACGGCACCACCGTCCTGCTCACAACCCAGTACCTCGAAGAAGCCGATCAGCTCGCTGAGGACATCGTCGTGATCGACCGCGGCCAGGTAATTGCCAAGGGCACGAGTGAGACCCTCAAGGATTCGGTGGGCGGTGACCGCGTCGAGATCGTCGTCAAAGACGCGGCGACGCTCCCCGCGGCGGCAGCTGCTCTGGCTGTACTCGGTAGCAGCGAACCCAAGATTAATACCGAAGACCGCCGCGTCACTGTTCCGGTGACCGGCGGGTCAACCGTCCTCGTCGACGTCGTGCGCGGCCTCGATGGCGCTGGTGTGGTACTGGAAGACCTAAGCCTGCGCCGCCCGACTCTGGACGACGTGTTCCTGTCATTGACCGGACGAACTGCAGAAGAGGAAGAAGCCGCCGACAAGAAGGCGCGTGCCCGCAGCAAGAAGAAGGAGGCATCAGCCTGATGAGTGCGACCACATCCCTGCAACCGCTTTCAACCGGTGCGCCACAGAAGCGTTCACGCCCACTCCTCGGATGGCACCTGCACGATGGGCTAGTCGTCGGCAAGCGGAACTTGATCCAAACGATCCGGGTACCGGAGTTGCTGTTCTTCTCGCTGGTCCAGCCGGTGATCTTCGTGCTGATGTTCGCCTACGTATTTGGCGGGGCAATTCCCGTTCCTGGTGCCAGTGGCGAGGCGGGCGCTGAGGCGTACCGCGCGTACCTAATCCCTGGAATCTTCGCGCAGACTGTCGCATTCGCTGCGGCGTCGTCCACTGTCGGTATCGCCGAGGATATGCATAAAGGGATCATCGATCGGTTCCGCTCGTTGCCAATGAAGGCATCGGCGGTGCTATTCGGCCGAACGTACGCAGATGCCGCGCGAATGATCCTCGTCCTGACGGTCCTGACGATCACTGGCCTGGTGGTCGGGTGGCGCATCAATAACGGCTTCGCCAACGCACTTCTCGCCTACGCGTTGCTATTGCTGTTCGCCTACGTCGTCGCGTGGATTGGATCCTGGATTGGCCTGTACATGCCGAACCCGGAGACCGCAAACACCGCAGGGCTGATCTGGTTGTTCCCGCTCACGTTCATCTCCAATGCCTTCGTTCCGCTGGCAGGTATGCCCGCGGGGCTGCAAGCAGTGGCTGCCTGGAATCCGCTTTCGGCACTGACGCTGGCATGCCGCGAACTGTTCGGAAACCCCACCGGGCTCGCTCCGGGTGAAGAGATCTACTGGTCGTTGGCGAATCCGGAGCTGTACACCTTGCTTAGCTGTGGCGTCCTGCTCGCCATCTTCGTTCCGCTCGCGGTCCGAAAGTACCGTCGTACGACCTCTCGCTAGTCGCACGCAAA
>CAUJEJ010000104.1 GCA_963169255.1 Actinomycetota bacterium
GGTGGGGCGTGGGGGGCCGCGGCGGGGCCGCGGGCTGGGGGGCCCCCTGGGGTGAACCCTCCAGTGCCCCTCCCCCCCCCCCGACGCCCCCAACGAAGCCAAGGAAGACAAAGCCAAAGACCGCCTAGAAGAGAAGAACTACTTGCGCCCCATTCCTTCGAGCATCGCGATAACCCGCAGCATCACTTCGTCGGCGCCCCCTCCGATGGACGTCAGCCGCGAGTCACGGAAGTACCGAGCCGGCCACATCTCCTCGGCGTACCCCATCCCGCCGTGGAATTGCACGCACGCGTCGGCAACTTCGCGTTGCAGTCGACCGGTCTTGAGCTTCGCGATCGTTGCCATCCGGGAGACGTCTTCGCCCGCTGCGTAGCGTTCGCCGGCGGTGTAGGCGTATTCCGTGACGATGTCGACTTCGGCGATGAGTTCGGCGAGGCGGTACTGGATGTACTGGTTGGCCAGCAGCGGCTTGCCGAATGCGTCGCGTTGGCGAAGATACTCGATGGTTTTGTCGATCGCCCTACTCATCGATCCGCACACCATGTAGGCGGCGATGAGGCGTTCGTCTTGGAATTGCGACATCTGCTGCTGGAACCCTCGGCCGATCTCGCCGATCGTGTTGGCGACGGGGACGCGGACATCCTCGAAGACCAGTTCGCCGGTGTCGGAGGAGTGGTTGCCCATCTTCTTGATGGCGCGCCCAACGGAGAAACCAGGGGTGTCGGTGGGAACGATCATCTGGCTCATGCCCATGTAGCCGCCCTCGTCGCTGGTGCGAGCGAGTAGGCAGATCCAGTCAGCCTGAGTGCCACTGGTGATCCACATTTTGCGGCCGTTGATGACCCAGTCGTCGCCGTCGCGGACGGCTCGCGTCTTGATGCCTGCGACGTCTGATCCGGCGTCGGGTTCGGAGACCGCGACCGAGGTGACCATCTCACCGGTCATTGCCGGGGCGAGGTACTTGCGCTTGAGTTCGTCGCTGCCGAACTTCGCGAGCGCGGGAGTCGACATGGAGGCTTGAACGGCGATCGCCATGGGCACGCCCGCGCATAGGGCAGTCGCGCCGAGCTCCTCGCCGAGGACGACGGTGTAGGTGTGATCGGCACCTTGACCGCCGAACTCGGGGTCGTATTCGAGGCCGAACATGCCGACCTTGGCGAGTTTCGGGAACAGCTCGTGGGCGGGGAAGATCCCGGCTTCCTCCCACTCGTCGACGTAGGGGTTCAGCTCAGTCTCGATGACCGCACGAACCGATGCGCGGAACTGTTCGTGCTCTTCGGTGAACCTCATGATGATCGACTCCTTGATCGGTGCGGGTGCTGGCGGTGCTGGTGTTCAGCGGAGGGTTGGATTAGCTCAGGGTTGGCCTAGGTCAGGGGGTAGATGCGGTCTGGGTGTGGCGGGTTGGATGTGGCCGTTTCTGAGTGCTCGATGCCGAGGGCGTTCGCCCAGAGCCGGGTCAAGGTGTCCGACACGAGTTGCGGGTCGTGCTGTTCGCGGCGCACGAGCCACTGGCGTCCGAATCCTTCGACCATCGCGCACAGCGCCGATCCCGCAAGGTAGGCGTCGAGCTCGCGTTCGACGATTCCTTCCTTCTGCAACCGCCGGATTCCTGCCACCGCGCGCTCGACGTACCGGTGCCGGAAGTTGGCGAGCAGCGCCCGGTACTCGAGCTCCGTTGTACCGACCTGTTCGACGACCTCAAGGAGGCGGGAATGGGCGGAGTAGCTGTCGAGGAAGTTGCGGTTAGCCTCAGCAATTCGATCGACCGGATCCGACAGTTCGGGGCTGATTCGCCACTCGCGTTCAAGCTGCGTGGTGAGGTCGAAGACGACCGCTTTGAACACGTCGGCCTTGTCTTCGAAGTACGTGTAGACCGTGCCGTGAGCGACTCCAGCTGCCTCGGCGATGTCGCTGATGCGAGTCGCCGGGTAGCCCTTGTCTTCGAACACCTTGCGGGCCTCGATGAGCAGGTTCTCGCGTGTTCGGCGTCCGCGATCAGTGAGCGGATCCTTCTCGGTGTTGGTTGCCGCGAGTGGAGCGGCGACGGTCTTCATCGCCATCAGACCACGTCCTCGGACAGCGGCAGTGCGATCTCAGGGATGAGGTCAGACGGCAATCGAATCAGGCGGGCGCGGAACTGTTCGCCGAGGCCCTTTGCTTGCGGATCAAGGCGATTCGTCTCGGCGACTCCGCGGCCGAGCAGGCCGTGAATGACGACGTTGATCGCGCGCAGGTTCGGCAACCGGTAGAGGTCGACGCCGAGCGGGTCGGCCTCGGGCAGGAGATCGCGCACGCGATCGGCGGTCAGCCAGGCCTCGAACCAGGAGTACCGCAACTCGGCAAGGCCATCGTTGAAGTCGGGAACCCAGAATCCGACGTTCGCCGCGCCGCCCTTGTCGCCAGAGCGAGCGCCCACGAGTGCTCCGAGGGGGACGAGCGCCGCGCTGGCTTCCGGCACCTCGCGGTACGTCGCGGCCGGGGGTTGGTTGACATTGAGTGAGGGGCGTTCGCCACTGAATCCGCCGGGGGAAACCTCGAATGGTTCGACACCATCGACGTGGACCGTTGTGCTCACTCGCGACGCCTCGACCGTCGTCGGCCAGTAGACGCCGAACGGCGTGCCCTGCGCCGGAGGTGCGGTGGGGAACATTCCTGGGTACGTCGCGAGCGCGGATTCGATGATCGCGGACGTGAATGGACGGCCCACCTTCTTCGGGTCCGCGTCTTTCACAGTGATCCGGAGGAACGACTGCGCTTCAGCAAGCATCGTTGGGTTGCGTTGACCTGTGCGCAAGAGCTGAACGTCGAGTTCGCTGACGTTCAACGTGGACATCTTGGCGAGCGTGGTCGGCTCCGGGTAGTACTCCAGTGCATCCTGCAAGCTCACACCGGCGACGGTGCGCAGCGCAAGGTCCGCTTTCGCTTGAACGTTGAGTCCGGTGAGGACAAGTGTCGCGGTATTGCGGAATCCGCCGAGGGTGTTGATCGCGACCTTGAGGCGCGAGGGTGGAACTTCACCACGAACCCGATCAATCTGAACCCGGTCGGAGCCGAGATCGTGGATCTTGATGGAATCGAATCGAGCAGTGACGTCTGGGTTCAGGTACGCCGGGGCACCGATTTCGTAGAGCAGTTGCGCGGTCACGGTTCCGACGCTGACCTCGCCGCCCGTGCCCTCATGCTTGGTGATCACGGTGGAGCCGTCAGCGGCCACCTCGGCGATCGGGAACCCTGGGTGTTCGAGTCCGGGTACGTCCTGGAAGAAGGAGTAGTTGCCACCGGTTGCTTGGGTTCCGCATTCAATGACGTGACCCGCGACGAGCGCTCCGGCGAGGGCATCGAGCTGATCGGTGTCGCCGCTGAGCGCAGCGTCGTAGTCCCACCCGTGCCACCAGGCCGCTGGGCCGATTGCGAGGGCGGCATCGGTGACGCGGCCGGTGATGACGACGTCGGCCCCGGCAGCGAGTGCTGCCGTGATTCCACGTGCGCCGATGTAGGCGTTAGCAGTCAGCGGATCGAAGCCGATCGCTGCAAGGTCTTCGCCGGTGTCGAGGTTCAGCAGCGGCTCGCCATCGCCGCGCAGCTCGGAGAGGTTTGGCATGAGGTCGTCGCCGGTGATGTAGGCGATCTTGACGTGGCCGAGACCTGCTTCGTCGGCCTTCGCACGGATGGCGTCAGCGCAGCCCTTTGGGTCAAGGCCACCTGCGTTACTAACGATCTTGATGCCGCGTTCGAGGCAGGTTCCGAGGACCTGCTCCATCTGCTTGCCGAACGTCGTTGCCCAGCCAGAACCTTCCCCGCCCTTGAGTCGTTGACGCGCGAGGATCAACATCGTGAGCTCAGCGAGCCAGTCGCCGGTGAGGACGTCAATCGCCCCACCCTCGACCTGCTCCTTCGCTGCGGCCAACCGATCGCCGAAGAACCCACTGCAGTTCGCGATCCGTACCGGCCGCTTCGTCTCACTCATCTGTTTCTCCTTCGTGTGTCTTCGACAGCCCCAGCGCGCGCCCCAACTTTCGTTGAGTGTGAGGTTGTTGCTGGATCTTTCGCCGAAAAACCAACAACAACCTCGCACTCAACGAATGGGGGTTGCCGGTGGGGGCGGGTGGGTGGCGCGGAGCGCGGCGGGATCGTGGAGGTCATGCGAGGGTCACCAGGATTTGGTGGGCGTCGACGGATGTGCCGGGGGTGACGTGGACCTCGGCGACGGTGCCGTCGGCGGCGGCGGTGATGCGGTGCTCCATCTTCATCGCCTCGAGGACCACGAGGGTTTGACCTTCGGTGACCTCGTCGCCTTCGGACACCTCGACTGACACCACGGTGCCGGGCACGGGTGCGGTTGAGCCACCTGCGGCACCCGCGACGTCCGGATCGGCGAACCGTGGAAGCCGACGGAACGTCGCACTGTTGCGGCCATCGCT
>CAUJEJ010000105.1 GCA_963169255.1 Actinomycetota bacterium
CTGCCGCCAGATAGCATTCGCGCGCACGCTCCGAGACGCGAAGCATCAACAGCCACAACGGACGCAGCACGTCCGAGAATTGCTGGCGCAGAATCTCCAGCAATCCGTACACGCAGGGAGCGTCAATACCGCCCCGGAAGGGGAGATAGCCATGGCTGCCGGGGTGTCAGTGGGGATCGTCTCTAAGCGCCTCGGTCACGCATCAATTCAGATCACGGCGGACACGTATTCGCATCTACTCAAGGGCGTTGGCCGTGACGCCGCGGAGGCCGCTGCAGCGCTAGTCCCGCGTTCTGCAGCGGATGCGCGTTCTTCGGTGTGACCGGATCGTGACCGATTGCCTTTTCGGGGTCTCCGGAGAATCGTTCCGCCTGCGTTTACGCAGGTCAAACGGGGTAAATGGTGGGGCGAGTCGGACTCGAACCGACGACCTGACGGATTATGAGTCCGCTGCTCTAACCAACTGAGCTACCGCCCCCTTACGAAAGCCGCCGCGGCAACCTCCGGGGGCAAGGTTACCGCCACCCACCGACGACTAGCTCGGAGGTGACGGAGTCGTTCCAGCCGGCGGGTTCGCTGCCTCGGTCGTGTTCGACGTTCCCTGAGTTGCCGGTGCTGCCAAGACCTCTGGCGGCACGGTCACCGCCGGGTACGGCGCACTGGCAGGTGGGAACGTGCAGTTGCGCGGAGCCTTGCGTCCTTCGAACTGCCCAACTGCCCACTCCATGAACGTTGGGCCCGAGGCAATCGCCACCTGCAGGTGTCCTACGCCACCGAGCCACTGAACGGCCATATCCGAGCCGGCCTTGCACCACTGCTCCTGCATCAGCGCATTGCTGCCCGAGAGCACGATCGTGTCGTTTGTTCCTTCGCTCATGAACAGTGGCATTGACGCAGGCAGTGGCTGCGGGGTCTGCTCGATCGCAGTCTGGGCCCAGGCAGGCGAATCGATCGGACTTGATTTGAAGAACTGTCCGCCGAACTGCTCAATCGTGATTCCTTGCAGTGCCGCACCCGTGGTGCACTCGTTGACGAGCGTGTTCAGCTGCCGGTTCCCGATATCGCTGACGATCGCTCCGAAATCCCGGTCGGGGTAGCGGTCCTGGAACGACACGAGCGCCTCTGGGCCAATGACCCATCCGATCTTGCCCGCCCACTGGTTCTGCATGATGACGAGAAGTTCGGCTGCCGGTGCTGCTGCGCCAACGCCGATCAAGTTCAACTCCGGCGCGATCTCCTGCGCCAAGGTTCCGGTCCACAAGGCTGAATGCCCACCTTGCGAGTGGCCCCAGACGACCCACCGCTTTCCTGCCTCAGCCTGCTCGAAGTTTCGCAGCGCGCGCACGGAGTTGACGACGTCCTTGGCTTCTTGATCCCCAATGAGGTACGACTTCGGACCTGGAGTCCCTAGCCCCAGGTAGTCAGTCGCAGAGACGGCCCACCCGCGGTCCATCGCAGTGTTGAGCCAGTTGTTGGTATCTCCGAGGACGTTCTTTGATCGCGATGGCGCGCACTGCGGTGCCAACCCAACGGTGCCGTGGGCCCATCCGATGACTGGACGCCCACCGGGAGGTGCGGGCTTGTTCGAGACGAACATCATTCCGCTAACGGCAACAGGTTCACCTTTGAAGCCCGTGCTGGTGTAGAGGACGCGGAAGCCCGTTCCACCGGGGACGTCGACACCAAGAGGCTCGGATCGGATGATCGTGCCCGGCTCAGGGGGAATCGTGTCCGGCGGGGTGTAGAAGGGCTCGAGTTCAGCCTGGCGTTCAGCGACGGTGTGTTTGTCGCTTACCGTCTTGACCACCAGCAACGTGCCGATGGCCAGGATGATGACGACTGCGATGACGCCAATGATGGTGAAGAGTCGCAACTTCTGGTGCTTGGGATCGCCTGGCGGCGTCGTCTCGACCGGCGGCGCGGTGGTGCTCATGTCGACCTGCTCCTCATTTTCCTGGCATTCCCAAAGAGGCGCGATCGCGGAATCACACCATCAACCCAAAGGTTGCCGAGAACATTAACCCAGAGGGTTGCAGCAAACGCTCGCTGAGCACAGAAACCGCATAGCAGCGCGCGCGTCAGAACGTTATGAAGGGTCGGGACGCCGCGCGAGTTGGAACCCAAACGCATTCCGCCCCAGTCGACCGAAGTCGACCAGGGCGGTTTTGCTCCTCCGACTGGACTCGAACCAGTAACCACTCGATTAACAGTCGAGTGCTCTGCCAATTGAGCTACGGAGGAATATCGGCGCGGGCAGTTCGCCGCGGCGAGATTATCAGATGGCTCGTTCGGTAGCTCAGATGCCAGCAGACTCCCGCAACCATTTGAGTCGTTCATCCGCGATCGCCCGGAATCTTGGGTCATTCGGATTGATCCCCGGGTCGAACACCACTTCCCAGTTGATCTCCTCGCTGTCGCGGACTCTACGGGCGACCAACATGGCTCCGCGGGACCCATCGAGCTCGACGCGTGTTTGCATGACGATCGTTGACGTCACCCGATCGAACAGCACCTGCGGGACTGACCCTGCGTTGTCTAGCGTGATGCGCAGGAAGTCAGTGCCACCCTGGCCATCAAGTCGGACCACCTCGAGGATCGGGTCTTCCCAGTTGGCGCGCAGCACCTGTTCCCAGGCGAGGCGCTCAACGTAGCCGGGCGCGTACATCGCTCGGTCGGTCGTCACGACGACCGTCGTCGTTCCGTCGAGGCGGTCTGGTCCAGTCGCCCAGGCCATCACCCGTTCCTTCGCGGGTATCGCCTGCGCCACTTCGGCAGGCAATCCACGCCGGTCGAGTTTTCCCATCACGTCTCCCCTAGTGCACGTTCACGAAGTTGGCGACGATACTGCTCTAAGGCAAGGAGGTCACCGAACTGACGGTTGTATTCGGCTTCGGCTTCGGTGGGGTTCGTGCGCTGCAGTCGCCCCTTGAGTTCGACAATCCGCCGCGTCGCGTCCATCTCTAAGAGCCTGGCGATCACGGCGGTGCCGTAGTCGCGAAGTTGTTCGTCATCTTCGCCGCGGGCATGCAGCGGGTCAACAGCAAACTCGCGGACGTAAGCGCGCAGTGCATCGTCAGGGCAGGCAGCGAGGATCGCTTCAATCCACTGGTGTCCGTCAGCAATCGCACCCGGTGAGCCAGCGTCGACGATCGCGGCGTGAACCGCCCCGTGGACCTCCGCGGTGTACGCCTGCGGTTCTACGGATTCGTACCAGGGTGCAACATGTTGGGGAATCTGGACGGCACACTTGAGTGACTCGCGTTCAACTGCCGTCGACGTCAGCTTCGGATCTGGTCGCTGCCAGCGCGGCTGGGGTGCCGCGGCTTGGTCGTCGACTTCGGCTGAGATTCGGCGGGCTTCCTCGCGGGTTCCACTGCCCTGGCGCGAGTTTGCACTCGCGCCGGACTTGGCAGTCGCTTGCCTCACCGCATCGCTGACGGCCCCCGGTTCCATTCCGAGCCATCCAGCGACCAGGCGGGTGTACTCGGGACGGAGTGACCGATCGCGGATCGTCGCAAGCACCGGCGCAACCGCACGCAGACCCGCAACGCGTCCCTCGGCAGTGTTGAGGTCATAGTCGTCGAGAGTCGCCCGGATTACGAACTCGAATAGTGGCGTTCGCCGTGCCACGAGTTCACGAACTGCTTCAGGGCCCTGTTGCAGCCGGAGCTCACAGGGGTCGAGCCCCGTCTTCTCAATCGCGACGAACGTCTGGGAAACAAATCGTTGGTCTTCGTTGAAGGCTCGCAGCGCGGCCTTCCGCCCAGCGGCATCCCCATCCAACGTGAAGATCACCTGCCCACGGAACTCATCCTGATCCATGAGGAGTCGCCGCAGAACCTTGATGTGATCCACGCCGAAAGCCGTCCCGCAGGTGGCAACCGCCGTCTCGATTCCTGACAAGTGGGCTGCCATGACATCGGTGTAGCCCTCGACGATCACTGCCTGCTGGCGCCGCGAAATCTCTTTGCGGGCAAGGTCGACTCCATAGAGGACCTGCGACTTCTTGTAGAGCGGAGTCTCCGGGGTGTTGAGGTACTTCGGGCCGTCGTCGTCCTCCCGAAGCTTGCGCGCGCCGAACCCGACGACGTCGCCGGACAGGTCACGGATCGGCCACAACAGGCGCCCGCGAAAGCGGTCGTAGGGGCCGCGTTTGCCAGCAATCGCCAGCCCGCCGGTGATGAGTTCCTCGTCTGTGAACTTCATCGACCGCAAGTGTTTGGTCAGCCCGTCCCAGCCGTTTGGCGCAAATCCAACGCCGAACTTGAGCGCCGCATCCTGATCGAATTGGCGTTCCTTAAGGAACGTTCGACCGAGTTGCGCGTCCGCGGAGTTGAGTTGCTCGGCATAGAACGCAGCCGCGGCCTTGTGTGCCTCGACCAACCGAGTTCGCACTCCTTTGAGTCGGTCAGGTTGGGCGGATCCGCCCTCCTCGTACCGCAACTGTGTCCCGGTGCGAGCGGCCAATTTTTCAACGGCCTCGGCGAAGCTCAGGTGATCAATCTTCCGTACGAAGTCGATGACGTCGCCGCCCTCTTGGCAGCCGAAGCAGTGCCAGTAGCCCTTTGCGGGCGTCACGTGGAATGAGGGGCTGCGTTCGTCGTGGAATGGGCAAAGCCCCTTGAGGGACCCGCCGCCGGCGGACTTGAGCGCCACCACGTCGCGGACGACCTCGTCGATTCGGGCCCGTTCGCGCACCACGACGATGTCGGCATCCTTGATTCGTGGCATCTGCTCATCCTATGCGGCCTACCCGATGGCCCTGCCGGAATCCACAAATCGCGTCGGGCAGACTGCTGATATGGCGATCGATGTGGCACAGGTCCGTGCGGACACTCCGGCGGCGGATTCACTCACGTTCCTCGACAACGCGGGTTCAGCGTTGTCTCCAGCGATCGTGACCTCGACGGTGATCGACTATCTCGAACGTGAACAGCGCGTGGGCGGGTACGCCGCGGCGGAAGAAGAAGCGGAGCGGCTGGCGCAGGTGCCAGCGAGCGCCGGGCAGCTTGTTGGTGTCGAGGCGGACCAGATCGCGCTCATGCCGTCGGCTACCGCGGCGTGGTTGAGGGCCTTCGCTAGCGTCCCACTCGAAAGCGGCGACCGGATCTTAACCACCCGCGCCGAATACGCGAGCAACGTCCTTCCAATGTTGCAGTCAGCCCGTCGGGTTGGCGCCACAGTCGAGTTCATCCCCGACGGCCCCGACGGATCCGTGGATCCGGCCGCGCTGGGCGAGATGCTCGACGCGCGTGTGAAGGTCGTCGCGATCACCCATGCAGCGAGCCAGAACGGCGTGACGGCGGATGCGACTGAAATCGGGCGAGTGCTACGCGCCGCAGACTCAAACGCCTGGTACCTGCTTGACGCATGCCAGTCGTTGGGGCAGATGCCCGTTGACCTCACCGAGATTGGCGCGGACTTCGTCTCCGCTACTGGGCGCAAGTTTCTACGCGGGCCGCGAGGTACTGGTTTCTTGGCGGTTTCGCCACGGGTCCTCGCTGAGATTGAACCCGTACCCATTGACATGTTTGGCACCACCTGGGATGGCAATCTCGACTACACCGTGGGACCGACAGCGGCCCGTTTCCAGAGTATGGAGACCTCGTTCGCCGGTGTACTTGGCCTCGGCGCCGCGATCGACTACGCGCTGGCAGCGGGCATCGACGCGATACGCGAACGACTCGTCATGCTGTCCACCCACCTGCGCGAAGCGCTCGCTGAGATCGACGGCGTGCGAGTCCATGATCGTGGGGCGCAACAGTCAGCGATCGTCGTCTTCAGCTGCCCCGGCTCCGACTCCTGGGAGAAGGTCCGCGAACTGCGTCGCAACGGCGTCATAGTCACCGCAATCACCGAACCCACAAACCCCCGCGACGTCGCGACCTACAACTCTGTCTGCGTCCTTCGCGCTTCCCCTCACTACTACAACACCGAATCCGACCTCTCCGCCCTCACGACCGCCCTCTCCCGGTAGCCCGCCCTCACGAATTTGGTGCGACTTGCCGGCGGGCCGCGCGATTACACCAAATCCGTACCCGGTTAGCGGCAGAGGGCGGCGTGCCATCGCAAGATCGAGCGGTCGGTGAGAGAGGCGACCTGGTCGATCACGATTCGGCGGCGGGTTGTGTCGTCTGTAGCTGCTCGCCAGGCGGGGGCGAATGAGGCATCGAGTCCGTCGGGAGCGCGCTCATTCAGCGCGGCGACGAGTTCCTGCACTACCTCACGTTGTCGGCTGTAGATCGCCGCTGCGTTGGGGCGTTGAAACACAAACACGTTCGCCAGCGCCTTCAGAACGGCAACCTCGCTGCGCTGATCCGCTGGCACAACAACATCTGCCCGATACCGCGCGAGAGGGCGCTGACCAAACCGTTCACGGGTTGCCGCCATGGTCGGCATCACGAAGCGCCCGGTGAGTTGACTGGTCATGTTTTTGAGCGCCGCAAGGTGAGCCTGACTCCCGTCGAACTCTCGCAGCCAATACTCCAGACTCAGGATCCGATCGAGTGCACCGGCGAGTTCGGCCGGGTCCAGGTTAGGCGCGTACCACTCATGCGCCAACTCGCATACGGCCGCGCGCTCGTCTGCCGCCTGAATCGCCGCTAGATCGATGTGGCCGGCGTGAATACCGTCCTCGACGTCATGCACCGAATACGCAACGTCATCCGACCAATCCATCACCTGCGACTCGAAGCACTGCCGCCCATCGGGGGCCGCCTCGCGCACCCAGTTGAACACCTCTAGATCATCGGGGTAGACATTGAACTTGCTTGTGGATTCCCGTCGAGGCCACGGGTACTTGATGACGGCATCCAGTGATGCGCGGGTCAGATTGAGTCCGGCAGGTCTGCCGTCCGGCAGCGTGACTTTGGGCTCAAGCCGAGTCAGCACCCTCAGGCTCTGCGCGTTCCCCTCAAACCCACCGATGTCGGCGGCAGCCTCGTTGAGCGCATCTTCTCCATTGTGGCCAAAGGGCGGGTGGCCAAGGTCGTGCGCAAGGCCAGCGAGGTCTGTGACGTCAGGATTCGCGCCCATCGCCGCGCCCAACTCGCGGCTGATCTGAGCGACCTCCAGAGTGTGCGTCAGCCGCGTCCGCGGGAAGTCTGACTCGCCAGCGAGCACTACCTGGGTCTTCGCGGCAAGGCGACGCAACGCCGAGGAATGAAGCACACGTGCGCGGTCGCGCTCAAAACAGGTGCGTCCCGCACGCTTCGCAGGTTCGCGGACCAGTCGCGCCTGATCACCAGCGCTATACCCGACTAAATGTGGCACGTCACGCTCAGGATCATTCATCTGCGAATCGGCCACGCCTGTGAACCTAGCGACTCAGCGCTCGACGATGCGCGGAACGTCCCACTGCTCGAAGGCCTCAAACGCCAGGTAGGCGGCGGTCTCACGGACCAAATACTCGCTCGTGACCTGACTTCCGTCTCCGCTGCGCGTGGGGTTCGTCCGAACGTCAAACCCGAGTCGATTTGCCATCGCGCGGCTGCGAGCCATGTGCGCCGGATCGGAATCCAATGTGATCGACGTCCAGCCATTCGCAGCCGCAAGCGCGGCGACCGCTTCCAAACTACCGAGGGTGTCGTTGCCGTCCTTTGCTGCGATCACGTCCTGACTCGGCACTCCCTGCGCAACCAACCAGTCGCGACCGACCGCAGCCTCGGTAAAGCGGTCCCCCTCTTGCTTGCCGCCAACGGTGACAATCCGGGGTGCAGTCCCTGAGTCGTAGAGGCTCTTCGCATGCGCCAACCGAGCCTTGAGGACCGGCGATGGTTTGCCATCGAATTGTGCTGCCCCAAGCACCACGATCGCGTCCGTCTGATCAGCCTGCACGACCCGCGCCTCGGATGAGACGTAGAGGTAGGCACCACCGATGAGGATGAACGGAAACACAATCGCAGCCACGATGACGATGCCGAGCACTGCCGGAAACCCCAGATGCGGGCGGCGCGCAGAACTCGGACGATGACGAATCACCTGAGGTCGGTCAGACTCCCGGGTCAACACCGAGGGTCCACGAGCACCCTGGTTCTCGTAGTCGACAGGTGGCGCGGGCATCCGGACATTCTGTCAGCCGTTCGTCCGCTCGGTCAGCGAACCCAAGAACGCAAAGCACAAATTTCGGTAAAGGTGGCAACGTCCGCCATCAGGGCTATCCGCCAGATACCGCGAGCTCCGCCTCGCACAATGTTGCACTTTCGTCCGCAGCGATCGCCTGGCTGTTCAACCAGCC
>CAUJEJ010000106.1 GCA_963169255.1 Actinomycetota bacterium
GCGCTCGGCGCCCGATTTGATGATCGCGTGACTGGACACCTGCCGTCCTTCGCTCCGAACGCCGCGATCATTCACGCCGATATTGACCCGGCCGAGATCGGTAAGAACCGTCACGCCGATGTGCCGATCGTTGGCGATGCCCGTGAGGTGATCATCGAGCTAGCGTCGGCAATCGAAGCGCTGTACGCCGCCGACAAGTCAAGTGACTACGAGGCATGGTGGTCAGAGCTCAACGGACTGCGCGATCAGTTCCCGCTCGGCTACGACACGCCTGAAAACAACGAAGTTGCACCCCAGCACGTGATTTCCCGGATCGGCCAGATCGCTGGGCCAGAGGCGTACTACGTGGCGGGCGTCGGCCAGCACCAGATGTGGTCCGCGCAGTACATCGGGTACGAGAAGCCAGGCCACTGGATCAACTCAGGTGGGCTTGGCACGATGGGCTTCGCTGTGCCTGCAGCGATGGGCGCGAAGGTCGGTTCACCGGATTCCGTGGTGTGGGCAATCGATGGTGACGGCTGCTTCCAGATGACAAATCAGGAACTCGCCACCTGCACGATCAACGACATTCCCATCAAGGTTGCGGTGATCAACAACGGGACACTCGGGATGGTCCGTCAGTGGCAGTCGTTGTTCTACAACGAGCGCTACTCCAACACGGATCTGAACACCCACCGGATTCCAGATTTCGTGAAGCTCGCCGACGCCTACGGATGCCACGGCCTGCGCTGCGATTCACCAGACGAGGTCGACGCCACAATCGAGAAGGCGATGGCGCTCAACGACGCACCTGTGGTCATTGACTTCTCCGTCCACAAGGACGCGATGGTGTGGCCGATGGTGCCCGCCGGAACAAGCAACGACTCGATCACTATCGCGCGCAGTCTGGCGCCAGCCTGGGAACGTGAGGACTAGGCATGAGCACCAACCAACTCGCGACCCCAACTCCTGAAAGGCACACATCATGAGTCGCCACACCCTCTCCGTGCTCGTCGAGAACAAGCCCGGTGTGCTCGCCCGCGTTGCCGCGTTGTTCTCTCGTCGCGGTTTCAACATCGACTCCCTCGCTGTTGGTCCGACCGAGCGACCCGAGATCTCTCGGATGACGATCGTCGTGAGCGTCGAGGGGTTGCCGCTCGAACAGGTCACCAAGCAGCTAAACAAATTGATCAACGTTATCAAGATCGTCGAGCTCGAACCTGAGAACACTGTGGAGCGCGAGCTCATCATGGTGAAGGTGCGGGCCGACCTAGAGACTCGTTCGCATGTGCTCGAAACAGTGAACCTGTTCCGAGCGAAGGTCGTCGATGTCGCACCAGACACCGTCACGATCGAGGCGACGGGCAACCGGGGCAAGCTTGAGGCGCTACTGAAGGTACTCGAACAGTTCGGGGTCAAGGAATTGGTTGGCTCGGGCATGGTTGCGGTTGGTCGCGGCTCGCGGTCAATTAGTGATCGCAGCCTGCGCAGCGCGGGCTAGCCAGTGACGAAACTGTCCGATGCGCCGCCGGTTGTAGTCGCCAACTCCGGGCGGTCGATTCCGGGAGCTTGGTCGGCCGGAGCCTTCCTCAGCATCACGGTGGTTGCCTGGATTGCTGCTGGGTTGCTTGCGTTCCTCATCGTGGGCAACTCGGCGATCATCCTGAACAGTGATCGTGAAGTGGGTTCGGCGATCGCGACATTTGGCCGTGATCTTGACGTGGTCAGACGCGCAACTTTGATCTGGCACTATGCCGGCGGCCCAATTGGGACGTTTGCCCTCATGGCTGTTGCGACGATCTGGTTACTCGCCATCAAGCGGTGGTGGTGGGCGCTCTACCTGGTGGCATGTGGTCTGGGCGGTCTGGTGATTGCGGAGTCTATGAAGCACCTGGTCGCCCGTACACGGCCGAGTTGGCCTGACGCCCTCATCGTGGAGTCAGGCGGTTCGTTCCCTTCAGGTCATTCGATGGGCGGGATCTACGCCTGGACGATGGTGGGAGTCGTGCTGATCTACCTGCTGGCACGTCCGCTGGGAACGGTACTGGGCTGGATGCTGATTGTGTTCGGTGTGCTGATGGCACCGAGTCGTTTGATCCTTGGCGTGCACAGGCCGAGCGATGTTGTAGCCGGGTGGCGTTTTGCGCTCGGTTGGGTCCTATTGGTGTCTGCCGTGGCAGTGCTACTCGTGGCCAAGAGAAGTTTGAAAGAAGCACAGAACAACCGGGGTGAACTGCCCCTTGTACGCAGCACGTAGTCTCGTTAACCAAGTCCGCAATTTTCTTTTCAACACATTACGCAAGGAGATTTGAACACCGTGGCTGAGCTCTTCTACGAAAAAGATGCCGACCTATCCATCATCCGTGGCCGCAAGGTCGCTGTCCTCGGGTACGGATCGCAGGGGCACGCGCACGCGCTAAGCCTGCGCGATTCCGGTGTCGACGTGCGCGTCGGCTTGGCCGAGGGCTCCAAGAGCCGGGTCAAGGCCGAAGAGGCTGGCCTGCGCGTGGTTGATCCTGCAACAGCGTCAGCAGAGGCTGATTTGATCATGGTCCTGGTGCCGGATCCCGTCCAGCGCGACCTCTACACCGAGGCGATCGCACCGAACCTCAACGATGGCGACGCGCTGTTCTTCGCTCACGGCTTCAACATCCGTTACGACTACATCAACCCGCCCGCCAGTGTCGACGTGTGCATGGTCGCCCCGAAGGGCCCAGGTCACCTCGTGCGTCGCGAGTACGTCGCAGGTCGCGGCGTGCCCGCGATCGTCGCAGTCGAGCAAGACGCCACTGGCAACGCATGGGGCCTCGCCCTTTCGTACGCGGCGGCAATTGGTTCGCTTCGCGCCGGTGGCATCAAGACCACGTTCACCGAAGAGACTGAGACCGACTTGTTCGGTGAGCAGGCCGTGCTCTGTGGCGGTGCGTCCCAGTTGGTGATGTACGGCTTCGAGACTCTCGTCGAGGCTGGCTACCAGCCAGAGGTCGCCTACTTCGAGTGCCTGCACGAACTCAAGCTCATTGTGGACCTCATGTACGAAGGTGGCATCGCCAAGCAGCGTTGGTCGGTCTCGGACACCGCTGAGTACGGCGACTACGTCTCGGGCCCGCGCGTCATCGACCCGAGCGTCAAGGAGAACATGAAGGCCGTTCTCACCGACATCCAGAATGGCGCGTTCGCCAAGCGCTTCATCGATGATCAAGATGCGGGTGCCCCAGAGTTCAAGCAACTGCGCAAGCAGGGTGAAGAGCACCAGATCGAAGAGACCGGTCGTGAGCTTCGCAAGCTGATGTCATGGGTCGACTCCGGTGATGACGACTACACCGAAGGCACCGCTGCTCGCTAGTCGTTCAGCACGTCAGACGTTGGCAAGCCCCCGTCACATCACGCTGTCGGACCCGATTGGGTCCTAAAGGCTGATCCGGCGGGGGTTTTGCTTTCCCGACGACTGCAACGTTGCAGGCTTGTGAAAGCGTTCACAAAGTCTGTCGTTACACTTAGATTTCACTTACTTTTGGATAAGTCCCGCTTTGTGGGACCCCAATAATCTGCCTGTTGGCAAAGGAGCCTGGCGCGTGTCGAAGCCTATTGTGCTGATCGCTGAAGAACTATCCCCGGCCACGATCGAGGCCCTTGGCCCCGACTTCGAAGTCCGCAACTGTGACGGTGCGAACCGTGAAGAGTTGCTGCCAGCCATCGTTGACGTCGATGCGATCCTCGTTCGCTCAGCGACGCAGGTTGACGCAGAGGCGCTCGCAGCTGCGAAGAACCTCAAGGT
>CAUJEJ010000107.1 GCA_963169255.1 Actinomycetota bacterium
ACCACCAAGGACGAGTGGTCCACGTTCAAGGCCTCTGTCAAGACCGCCAAGAAAACCCTCCACACCACCATCAAGCAGATCCGCGCAACTCCCTAACGCCCGCACTGGCACCGGCCGATAATCGGCCAACAGGTCGGTGAATTCTGGTCGGCTAGCGACCAGAATTCACCGGTTCGTTGGCCTGGTGGGTGGATTCGGCGGCCGCGCGGATTCGGGTGGAGACCCACATCAGGTGGATCAGCCACTCCTCCGACCACACCAGCGCGAGGGCCTGCGGGCCTAGGGCCATGCCGGCCAGTGCCGGTGGTTTGGTTTGCCAGTAGTCCAGGCAGGCATCGACCCTCGCCTCGAGTTGGCTGAAGGTATCGCTGAGTCCGTCGACGGACTCCTTCGTGAAGCCCTCCGGGGTGAATGCCTGAGTACTGCAGAAGTCCTGAGTGTCCTTGCTGGTGAAGGTGCCAGCCATCAGGTCGACCGCTGAGTTGGCGCTAGCTTCGACCTCGCGCGAACAGGCGAGCAGCAGTGTTCCAGAGTCTGGGCACGCCGTTGGCACGCGACCGATCGTCGCCAGGTACGCAACCAGGTCAGCGCTCGCCGTGATGTGACCGGCCGCGTTGGCCACGAACGACCACGTCGCGCCGAATGACTTCTGCGTGCGGCCTTGAGCGATCGTTAAGTCGAAGGTCTCGTACGCCCCCGCGACCGCCGCCTTAGCCTTCGTGGACGCGGCGAATACCGCTTGATCGGCATCCGGACCGTAGACGAGTCGTTCGTACGCGGCGACGAGGTAGGCCGAGCTTGCGTGCACTGCGTCCATGAGTGATTCGTCCATCTTGGCCTTGACCCCGCGAGGCCACATCAAGGCGCTGACTACCAAGCTGATCGCAAGTCCGATTCCGACATCGAGGACTCGGGTCTCGCCGGTGGTGATGTCGGGTCCGGCGATGATGCCGTAGAAGATGATGACGAAGACCGTGAACGAGCCTTGGCCGACCGCCAACGAGATCGCTCCGGGGGTGTAGCTGGAAAGGAAGATCGCGATCGGCAGCATGATCCACAGGGCTGTCGGGTTCTCGCCAAACACCACAATGATTGCGGTTCCCACCACAAAGCCGCCGACGGTTCCGAGGATCGCTTGTAGCGCAGTCTTGCCAGTCCCGAGAACGTCTACCCGCAGAGCCGTCAATGTGCCGAGCACAACCCAGAAGCCATGGCCGACGCCCGTGATCTCGACGACCGCAACCGCCATTGCCAACGCCAGCCCGGACCGCAGTGAGTTGCGTAGCCAGGGCGACCTCATCGTCATGTGGCTGCGAAGGATCTGCCACATGCTGCGATCGCCGTCTGGGGTTGCCGCACCAAACGTGGTGAACGCTGTGGGTTCGGCGGGCGCACCCACGGCGACTCGGGTATTGCGGGCGAGTAGTTCGGAGATCACGGCCGTGAGGCGTAGTTGGAATCCAGCATCCAGGGTCGGGCGAATCACCCGTGAGGAGCCCGCGTCAATGTTCGCCTCGGCCCATTCCTCAAGTTCGACCCGGTGGGCCTCGCGTTGTGCGTCCAGCGGTGCGGATTCCGGTGGTGGTCCACCCCGACCGATCGCCTCCGCTGACTGCGCGAGGGCGTCTGCTGCTGAGTGGGCAAGTGCAACGTCACCCGGGAGTGGGTAGGTATTGGATTCCGGATCCCACTTCAACATGATGCGAAGTCGGCTCAGTTCGTCGACGCACTGCATGAGCGCTCGGTCTTGGGCCGTCGCGCCCCCGGGTCGCATTGGGCGCCCGTCGTACTGCTCCCGCATCCGGTGATGCGCCTCGGTCAATTCGCGTTGCCGAGTTGGGAGGTCGATCGTATTCGGCCCGGCGTCGGCAACTGGCCACATGGCCCGAACGACGTTGGCGGAGGCATCCATCGTCTCGGCAACACATTGGCGCAGCGCTGAGCGGATGTGGGACGGCCACATCAAGAGTGCCGCAGCGAGCGCGAACAGAGTCGCAACGGCGAACCCAAGGAGTCGTTGGGGGAGTTGGTCGAGGCTTGGTCCTGCCGTTACCGCGATCACGAACGGCAGCAAGACGGACATCGTTGCAGCCGTCACGTAGCCACGCAGCACCCCTGCAAACGTGAGGGCGCCGCCGACAACGAAAGTTCCCGCGACTGCCACCCACGGATTGAGCGCCGCGACCGTGCCAAGCGCGATTGCCACCATTCCGGCACACCCGGTGATGACGTACGCCTTCGCTCGATCCTTCAGCGGACCGCCGAAGTCGGAGAACGCGAGGAGCGCGAATGTGCCGAACACAGTGAAGACCACACCGTCGGGAATGTGCAGGACGTACATCGCGAAGAGGTAGGCAAGCGGCATCACAATCGCTACTCGCAGGGCCTTGCGGAACAACAGATGCCCGGGGTCGTGCACGTTCTCACCTTTGCGGTTGGCCAGCCTTGATCGAACTGGCCTCAGTTTGACCGAACTTTCGGGCTAATTCACCTTGGCGACCTGATGGGTGGAGTCGGCGGCGGCGCGGATGCGGGTGGAGACCCACATCAGGTGGATGAGCCACTCCTCCGCCCACACGAGTGCGAGTGCCTGTTGGCCGAGCGCCATCTCCGACAGCGCTGGTGGTTTGGTTTGCCAGTAGGCGAGGCAGGCATCGACTCGCTCTTCGAGTTGCCCGAACGTGTCGCCGAG
>CAUJEJ010000108.1 GCA_963169255.1 Actinomycetota bacterium
CGACCCCGTCGCACCGCTGCTCCAGGTTGGCCCTGTACTGGAGCGACTTGGAGGCAAGCGATTCCTGTCCGCAGCCAAGCTCGCTATCGCCAACGATGGGAGTGCGACGATCGCCATGTGGTCCGCTGGCCAGTGGTCCGGTGGACGAAAGAACTTGGTGCTACGCGCGGCCTCATGGACTCGGGAGGCGGGGGCGTCAGCTGTCACGGGCGTGAATTTGCCCGGCGATAACTCGGCGTTCGACTTTGCGGCGAGCAGTAATGCCCGCAGGTACGTCGCTCAGGACGTCACAGCTGGACGGAAGAGCGGGGTCTTCGCAGTGCACGGGCAGACCCGCTAGTCCAGCCCCTGCACTGTTCACGCGTTAAACCGTTTGTGGCCCGCAACGCCTAGAGCGTCGCGGGCCACAAACGGATGAGTTTGGGTGTCTAGGAGACAACTCCCAGGGAGGTTGCGGAGACCGCGTTGGCGATCTCTTCAGCTGCAGCGACTGCGCCTTCGCCACGCTGGCGGGGGAACTGTGCAAGTGCAATGCGAACGTAGATGCGCTCGCGCTCTTCCTCGGTGAGTCCGCCCCATACGCCGTAAGGCTCACGGGAACGAATCGAGTAATCAGCGCACTCGATGCGAACATCGCAACGGGCGCAGACTGCCTTGGCAGCACGATCGCGTCGTAGTCGGGCGAGCCCCCGCTCGTTCTGTGGGTGAAAGAACAGCTCGGGATCTGCTTCCCGACAAGCTCCCTGCTCCTGCCATTCCCATGTGGCGTCAGCTGGAACCTGCGACAACGGCTGCTGTGGCATACGTGCCTCCTGTTGAGGGCCTAAATAACTACTCTGCGTCGCTCCGGTTGAAGCGAGCCTTGCCTTGGCTTAATCCCGCTCCGTAACCAACTAGGTACGTGGCGTGAGAGGGAGACTACTTAGCGTCAGGGGAATCGGGGTCATCCGAACGGCTGATTTGAGCATCGGCCATTTGGCCGCGATTGTGCAGCGAGTAACAGAACACTGTCCACAAGGTGGGGAATACCTGGGGAAAACTGCCGTAAAACGATGGGGATACCACTCTCTGTGTGCATATCGATTTAACGACTCGCACAGAGCTCAAGATTCGTTCAGTGGCGAAAGTTGCACTCATCGCTACCCTCTGCGTTCGAATTGGCATTCACCCAGTTGCCGTGCCGGATTGTTAAGAAATCGCCCTGCGTAACCCTGGGCTCCCGATGTCAGCGGCGGTTGTTTCCAATGCGGTGCGGGAGATTGTCCGGTTTCCGCTCTACACTCGCGCTCATGAGCGATCCCACCGCACCTTTGTCTCCGATGGAATCTCCGGCTCTCGGCACGGACACCTTGGTAGATGAACGCACTCAGGAGTTCACGGACGACGGCGACCACGATCGCTTTGCCCACTACGTGCGCAAAGAGAAGGTCCTTGAGAGTGCGATGACCGGCGAACCGGTGATCGCACTATGCGGAAAGGTGTGGGTTCCCGGGCGAGATCCGAACAAGTTCCCAATCTGCCCGGATTGCCAGGCGATCTACGAAGGGCTTCCGCCCGGTGGAGATGACGGCGGTAAGTAGCGCGACGGACGCGGGGGTGGGAGATAGTGCCCACCCGGCGCCCGTACCCGTGTCACGAAACTGGTTCCGATGCGTGTCGTGCTGAGGGTCGACGTTGCTGATCTGCTTCCATCCTCGTTGGGTAGCGGGAAGAGAGACCCGGCGCGCTGCGTGGTCGTCTAAGGATTCGGAGATAGCGAATGTCAACTCCAGAACAACCGACAAGCACGGCACTACCTGGGGATGCTGTCGAACCGGCTGACTCCATCGTGTTTGAAGCCGAAGAACTGACGCCGGAAGAACAGCAAGCGCTCCTCGCCCGAATCGGGCGCGCGTGGTGGGTCGTGCTGGTTCTCGGTGTTATCAGCCTGTTGGTTGGCATCCTGATGCTGGTCCGGCCATTCACTGCGGTGAACATCGCCGCAATCATCTTTGGCATCTGGCTACTTGTCAGCGGCGTATTTCAGTTATTCCAAGCCTTCGACAGTCGTCTGGAGACGATCAGTCGAGTCCTGAACGCGATCACAGGTGTCATTGGAATCGTGCTGGGCATTATCTGTTTGGAGAGCGTGGAAGGCCGCATTCAGCTCCTCATCCTGTTCCTCGCAATCTGGTGGATCATGCGCGGCATTGTGCAAATCGCTGTCGGCGCGAGCAATTCCGGCGGGGGCCTCTATATCTTCCTCGGAATTTTGGGGATCATCGCCGGTGTTGTCGTCTTGGTCTGGCCAATCGGATCGCTGACCGTTCTCACAGTTGTCGCCGGCATCTGGCTCGTTGTGCTCGGCCTGTTCGAGATCATCGCGTCGTTTCGGGTTCGGTCGTTGAATAAGAAGCCAGAAGTCGCGGTGCCGTAAAGCAACACCGTTGTAGTTCGTCATTGTGGGTTTAATCGACGTAAACCCCTAGCGGAATTTGCGACCGCAAGGTACTACTGACGTATGAAGAAGTCACTGATGGCCTTGACCGCTATTGCCGCGTCCGCTGCCGGATACCTTGCCTACCGTCGTGCACAGACCGCTCCCGCTGTTACAAAAGCAGTCGAGACCGCAGCTGATGGTGTGTCCTATGTTGCGGCTTCAACCGCTTCGGTGACCGCAGACGTTGCTGAATCCGCAGCTGGGACGGTCGCCAAGACTGCAGAGAAGGCCTCCGCTGCCGCCGCAACTGCCGGCGAGGTCGCCGATGCCGCGGCAAAGACCGCGAGCCAGGCTGCGGATGTGGCTGCCCGCAAAGCCGCAGACGCTGCCGCAGAAGTTGCCCTAGCCGCAGAACAAGCTGCCGCGCGCACCGCTGACGCCGCCGACAAGGCCGCCATCAGTGCATCCGAGAGCGCATACGTTGCCGCAGAGACCATCGAGGATGTTGTAGAGCCGGCGGAGCTGACGCAGGGGCAGACCGCATTGAGCGACTCCGCCGTGGGGGAAGAGTCATCCGAGAATCCGTCAGAGGAAAAAGCCAAGGCAAAGCCAGTTGCTAAGCCCGCGGGCGATGCGAAGGACGCCACGGCGAGTGAAAAGCCTGCGACCGCTTCGAAGGCGGCAGAACCGAAGCCTCGCCGAGCTGCCGCAAAGCCCACGAAGGCAGCTGCTCCAACACCTGCCTCGATTAAGCGCCCGGCGCCTAAGAAGAAGCCAGCTGCGGAGAAGGTTGGCGTAACTGCCGCCGCGCAGAAGGCGTCCTAGTCAACGACGCCGCACGGTTCGGGTTGGCACAGGATTGCTGCCGGATTTTTTGTTCCGGGGCGCGACCCCATAGTTCAACTTTCAAATAGTTCGCAGTTACGCTTGTGTCAGGCGGAACCGACGCGTCAGATGGACGTTGGGTGTTCCGCGGTACCGAACACTGGTGCGACTGCGCGCGTGCACGTCGCCGATGACGAGGAGTCGATTGTGGCCAGCTTGCTGTTCAATCCGAAGAATTACGACCCGACGTATCTCGACGACGAATCGCGTCAGCAAATGAAGACGTTGGTTCAGTTCTTTGAAGACAAGGGCAAGGCCACTCTCAAGTCGGAGTACCACGCAGCCGAGTGGTACTCCGACTTTATCGACTTCGTCGCACGCGAGGGGCTGTTCGCTGGCGTGGCGACTCCAGCCGCTGTCGGGGATCTACTCGACGGCTCCCCGCAGACACGCTGGGACACAGCGCGCATCAACGAACTCAACGAGATCCTCGGGTTCTACTCTCTTGACCATTGGTATGCCTGGCAGGTCAGTGTCCTGGGCCTGGGTCCGGTCTGGACGAGCGACAACGAGGCTGCCAAGAAGTTGGTTGGCGAACTCCTGGCTGATGGCTCGATCTTCGGATTTGGGCTTTCAGAACAGACCCACGGTGCGGACATCTACTCCACAGACATGATTCTGGAATCTGATGGCAAGGGTGGCTGGTACGCGACCGGTCCCAAGTACTACATCGGCAATGGAAACGTCGCCGGTCGTTTGAGTGTGTTCGGCAAGTTCGCCGACGACGATCCAGAGCGTCCGGGGGAGTACGTCTTCTTCCTCGCCGATACTCAGCACGCTGCGTACACCTGCCAGAAGAACGTGGTGCACGGCTCGATGTATGTCTCGGCGTTCCGGCTCGACAAGTACCCGGTTGCTCAGGCGGACGTCCTGCACACCGGAAAGGCAGCCTGGGATGCCGCGCTTGCCACGATCAACGTGGGGAAGGTCAACCTCGGCTGGGCCAGCATCGGCATCAGCGAACACGCGTTCTACGAAGCGGTTGCGCACGCCAACAACCGGATTCTGTACGGCAACGCCGTGACCGAGTTCCCGCACGTACGCCGGATGCTTGCCGACGCGTACGCGCGCCTCATCGCGATGAAGTTGTACGCCGTGCGTTCTGCGGACTATTTCCGTAGTGCTTCGCCCGACGATCGTCGTTACCTCCTCTTCAATCCCATCACCAAGATGAAGGTGTCGATGGAGGGTGAACGCGTCATCGACCTGCTGTGGGATGTCATCGCCGCACGTGGGTTCGAGAAGGACACGTACTTCGAACAGGCGGTTAGTCACATCCGCGCGCTGCCAAAGCTTGAGGGAACCGTCCACGTGAACTTGGCGCTGGCGTTGAAGTTCCTTCCGCAGTACCTCAACGCGGCGATCGGCCAGGGTGAGCAGTACGCGCCAATTCCTGCCCGAAACGACGCTGCAGATGACGACTACTTGTTTGCACAGGGCTCCGCGAGTGGGCTATCAAAGATCCCGTTCCACGACCCCAGGCCTGCGTTCGCGAGGTTCGAGCACCTGCCGAACGTCGCGACGTTCATCGAGCAGATGAACGCGATGGGGATGTTGGTTGCGACTAACCCGCCGAGCAAGGAGCAGTCCAAGGATCTCGATTTCCTGCTTGACCTCGGGCAGCTCTTCACGCAGGTCGTCTACGCGCAACTCGTGTGTGAGTCTGCGGCGTTGGCACTCGACGGTGAGCCCGGCGGCAAGCGTGAGACAAGCGTTTCTGACTGCTCCGACTTGACTGAGGCTCACATCGACCGGGTGTTCGCTGTCTTCGTCAAGGACTTCAGTCAGTACGCGCTATCCCTGAGTTCGCAGCCAGCGGCCACCGAGCAGCAGCGCGACCAAGCACTCGGGTTGATCAAGCATCCGGTGATTTCGCCGGATGCCGAGGCAGTGTTCGTAGAGGAAGTTCTCGCGCACGACGGCGCATATTCGATGGCGCCATAGATAGACGTTAAACACCGCTGATGCCCGGAGCGGATAGCTATACGCTCCGGGCATCAGTCTGTGTAGACGACGCTGAGGTTGAGCCCATGAAGACCATCGCGATGCCGATGGCAACGAGTCCGAGGGCGATAGGGGCGGCGGCTCCCGCGACTTCTGCTAGGAGTCCCGCGGTCGCCAACGGCAGGCGGTAGCCAGCGCCGAGGAACGCGCACGCTCCGGCCAACGCCAGCAACGTGGGGTTCTCCAGACCCAGCACGGCCGCGACCAAGGTGCCGAGCAAGATCCCATTGACTGCCATCGAGGTGAACACGCCTCCGCCACCGCCGGCTGCAACGCAGAGCAGTACCGAGATAGCTCGAATGACGAGAGCAGCGAGCAAGAGGCCAATTGCAGGTGTAACCCCGGACGACGGTAAGGCCCAGTCTGACGCGACATATCCAGGTCCGGCCGTGATTGCTGAACCAGTGATGAGCCAGGCGCTCATCGCGAGCAGACTCAGCGCAACCCCAGCGAGAGCCGCCCGAAGGTACGGACGTGACCCGTCCTTGTAGGAGCGAGTGTGTTCCATGATCCATACAAACCCGCGCGCGCCTGCACCACATAAGACGCCAACAATCAGGACACCAATGATCTCCTTGGTGCCGATCTCGTGAGGCACGTACGTCATAAGGGATCGGGCATTCTTCGTCAGGGAAGCAGCCCCGAACGACGCACCAGCGGCCAGCACAGCGGGAATGAGGCGGCGGGCGTCAAGGCGATTCCGAAACGGCATTTCAAGCCCGTACAGTGCGCCGAGGATTGGTGAGGAGAAGACTGTCGCGATACCGGCGGAGGCGCCACACACAAGGAGCAGATTGCGGCCTTCCGGGCGAGCGAGGTAGTCCAGGCGGCCCCGGAAGAGTCGGCGCAAGAGGATGCCGATGGTGCTGCCAATCAAGACCGATTGCGACTCAAGGCCTTGAGAGCCACCGAGGCCCACGGTCGTCGCGCCCGACAAGATTCGGCCTGGTGTCTGCCGGGTCGGGTAGTGCTGGTCTGGGTGGTGGTAGTAGTGCGGGTAGAGCTCCGCTGTCCCGGGCTTGTTGGTTCCAGCGACTTTGAGGAGCGCAATTCGGGTGAGGACGAACACGGCCATCGCGGGCACCGCGAACCAGAGGCCGGGCAGTCCAAGCACGACGGTCTCAAGGAGGTAGTCCTCGATCAGTCGAACAACAAGCCCTACAACGAGACCTGTGAGTGCCCCAACGACGACCGGAACGATGAGCAGGATTTGCCAGGTGAGCCGCGGATCGCGGTCGATCACTGGGTCTTCCGTCTCGATCCGGCTCACAGTGAGTCAGCCTGACAGATTTACGGTAGAAGTTGCTCCTTCGAATGCGCAGTGACGCTTGGTTGTGAGGCAGAGTCGGCCCAAGCGCGGGCCATCCGTGCAGACGTGCGGGCAAAGTGTTGATCAAGGTCAACAAGCGCACTGGCAAGGTCACCGCAGTCGCTTCCACAACGGGAGCGAAGGCCAAGATCCGGATCCAAGCCGTCCCGGTGCGTGCGCCCTACAACGCGTCGTCGTCGGTCTGGACTCGGACCTGGCGGTCCTAGCTCTGCTGGCCCGTTAGGGCTAGTAGCAGCCGGTCACGGTTGCGGCCATGCGGTCAACATTGCGCCGGGTCGCAAGTGGGGTGAATCGTTGTGGGCGAGAGTTCACGAGTACCGAGAACGCCTTGAGTCGACCATCAGCGCCTACGGCGAGCCCGGAGAGTCCGACCGTGTCGAACAACGTGCCAGTCTTTGCCCGGAGCTTGCCAGCGGCGCACCGGGTGGGCGAGGTATTGAATCGGCCAGCGGTGTAGTTGAGCGTTCCAGAGCGTCCCGCCAATGGCATCCCACCCCCGTAGTAGATGGAGCTCAGCTCAGGGTAGTCAGCTGAGTTCGCGACCCGTTGCAACATTGTTGTGAGCGAGTTCGCAGTGAGGCGGTCGTTGCGGCTCACACCGCTGCCACTGGCTAGGGAGGTGTTCGTCAGCGGTACTCCGAGTTCGGTGAGGATCTCTTGCGCAGCCTTGGTGCTGTTCGCCCATGTTGCTTGGTAACCACGGGCGATTGCGGTGTTGCGGAAGAGCATCTCGGCGACGTTGTTCTCACTCACCTGCAGCATGTACTTAACCTGCTCGGAGAGCGTTGCACCTTGGTAGGAGCTCAGCTCTTCAGCCGTTCCAGCGGAACGACGTCCCTTGTTGGTGCCGTTGAGGCCGTGTGACCGCAATGCCGTCGCAAAATATGCAGCAGCACCTGCCGATGAGTCATTTGTGTAGCTGCCATCGATACCGAGGGAGCGGACTGGTCGAACGACGTACGGTTCGTAGCCGCTACGCCACCCCGACGGGCGGGTAGGCGATGGGTAGTACGAGTCGTCGACAAACACCTTCACGGTCCGACTCGGTCCCGGTCGAACCAACGGGCATGGCTTCTTCTTGGTTGAGTTGACTCGCTTGCCCTTACGGATGCACGTTGCCGGGCGGTAGGGCGCGGGTGTTGTCACATCAGGGAGCAGATCTGGGCGTGCCTTAATCGCGGCAGCAGTGTCTCTTGCGAGCTTCTCAAGCCCAGTCTTGGAAAGGGTCGCGTCGCCGCCGCCGACGATTGCGACTTTGCCCTTGCCGAGGCTCACCACACGAGTCGTGAATCGCTTGTCTGGGCCCATTGCCCTCAGCGCGGTAATCGCCGTCACGATCTTCATGTTCGATGCGGGCAGGAATGGCTTGTTGGGCTGGCGAGACCACAGCCGTGAGCCGGTATCGATATCAACCACATTGACAGCGAGCTTCTTGCCGACGCTCTTGTAGGTGACGCGTTTGGGTAGAACGCGGGAAATCCGGGCATTTGCGGACGCCGAACTGACGAGGGCACGCGCGCTTGGCCCGGTGCGTTGATCGCCTCCGAAGGACAGGAGTTCGCCCTTGCCACCCAGAGTGTTGACCGCACGGTTCTCGGGGTCAGCAGCCGCAGCGGGGGAGATCGTGAGAGCAGATGCCCCCAGGCAAACGGCGAGAGCCAGGACGGTGGGCGATGCGATCCGGCGGTAGGTCATGGCAAGCACGGTAACTCGCTGCGGCCGAATCGTTGCTCTTTGGAGTTTTGGGTTTGGCCAAATTTTCGACAATTGCGCACCCATTCGGCCACGTGCCGTCAACACAGGTGACGTAACGTGATGCCGAGACGTTCGACGACGTGGTCCTTTTGGGTCGCGAAATCGAGAGCACCAAGGCCTTGGAGGCAACAGTGAGCACCATCGAGTCGAGCATCCCGCGTCGGGAAGCGCAGCGAATTGCTCGCTGGCGACGCGTGGTTGGCGTCACGGTGCTGGCATCAGCGGTCGCGATGGTGGGGCTTCCGGCAGCATCGTCCGCCGCAGCGGCACCAACCGTCGCGCCAGCCAACACCGGTGTGCCGAAACGGATGATGAGCGGTTGGTTGCCCTACTGGACGACTGCCGAGTCGGTCAAGTCCGTCGTCGACAACGCGGACCTGTTCAGCGATGTGTCTCCTTTCTGGCACAACGCGACCAAGAGTGGATCGAGCGCCTCTGGGGTCGCACTCGAAAACAACACGTTGAACTCGGGGACTCGCGCTTCCAACCTCGCCCAGCTCAAAGGCCGCGGCTTCGACATCTTGCCGTCGATCACCGATGGCACGGGTACCGGACACATGAGCTCCGTCATGAAGAACACCGCGAAGCGGACCGCGTTGGTCAATCAGATCGTCAACTTGGTCAATTCAAACGGGTACGACGGCATCGACCTGGACTTCGAGAAGTTCGCCTTCAGTGACGCACAATCGACGTGGGCAGCAACTCGTCCGGCGTGGGTGGCATTTGTCGCCGAACTCAGCGGGCGGCTGCGGGCGAACGGCAAGAAGCTGGCCGTGGCGGTGCCTCCGATGGGTGTGACCGGCAGCAACTACTGGGTGTACGACTGGGAAGCGATCGGGCCCCACATCGACAAGCTCCGGATCATGGCCTACGACTACTCGTGGTGCACTCCGGGTCCGATTGGCGGCCCGTTGAGTTGGGTCGAGAAAGTCTCGGCATACGCCGTGAGCGTGTTGCCACCGTCGAAGGTGCAGTTGGGCACGCCGACGTACGGGCGCGACTGGATCAAGCGTTCGAACTGCACATTGACCGGCCAGAAGGTCTACGAGTCGCGGCAGTTGGGCACCGCGATTGCGAACACCCCCGCGAGTAGTTGGAAGCGCGACCCCGCGTCCCAAGAGCGCTACTTCAACTACTCGGTCACCTCTAACGGCTCGACCGTGAGTCGCAGCGCCTGGCTGCCCGACTACGTGACGGTCGAGGCTCGTGCACGCATCGCGAGCAAGTACGGCCTCAATGGCTTAGCGAACTGGTACCTCGGCGGCGAGCAATCGGCGATGTGGGCCCCACTACGTAACGTGGCAATGAGCCTCCCGTTCTCGGCGCCCACTGGCCCGCGTAGCCAGCAGGTTGCGGTAAAGGTGACGTCCAAGAACGGGCGCAAGGGTCGCACGGTTAAGGTCTCCGGCGCGGTTACGCCAAAGCGGGCTAACGCGAAGGTCCGGCTTCAGGTGAAGCAAGGTGGCAAGTGGCGCACCGTCAAGACGGTTTCCACGAACAGCACCGGAAGATACAAAATTGCTTTCAAGCACCGGACCTCAAAGAGTTCGTACCGAGTCAAGGCGCTAAAGAACGCTAGGTACAAGGCGAAAAGTAGTGGGGCATTCATCATTCGTGGGCGCTAGCGAGCGGCTATTCACAAGCAATCCTGCACGTAGTGAGAGCCGCACCCGAAGTATGTAATTATCAAGCCCGTGACTGCCGCCCCCTCTGAACTCGCCGAGCCGTTCACTCAGGCACAGGCCGAGACAGACAAGCCATGGGCGTGCATCGTTTGGGATGACCCGGTAAATCTGATGTCGTACGTGACGTACGTGCTGATGTCGTACTTCCACTACTCCAAAGAGAAGTCGCAGCAACTGATGCTGACTGTCCACAATGAAGGCAAGGCAGCAGTCAACACGGGTACTCGCGAAGAAATGGAACGTGACGTGGCAGCCATGCATTCGTTCGGATTGTGGGCAACGATGGAGCGCGATAGCTAGTGGCACTTGGATTTCAACGCGTCGGCGATCGGGTCAGCACGCAGCTCGAGCCGGTCGAACAAATGCTCATTACTGCCCTGATCGATGAACTGTCGGAGATTTTGCGGCGGCCAGACGAGCCGGACCGCGCCGAAATCGATCCGCTCGCCAGGGAACTCGGGCTCGAAGGCCTGACGGGCCATGCGCCAGATCCGCCGGATAACCCCATCGCTGCTCGGCTTTTGCCCGACGGCTACCGCGACGACCTTGAAGCGGCCTTGGAGTTCCGCCGCTATACCGACGATTCGCTGCGGGCGACGAAGCTCGCTGACGCTGAGGTGATGAGAGCGGGCTTGGAATCTGCGGCGGACGATCCTGAGGGCCGAATCGAGATTGAACTTGCCGAAGCTGACCACTGGGTGCGGGCGATTAATGACCTGCGTTTGGCCCTCGGTGTGGAGCTAGGGATCGCGGACGATCCTTCGGGTAGCGCGGATCGCTGGGTCGGCAACGAGCGGATGGAAGGTCGCGCAATGCTCTACGACTTCCTCACGTGGTGGCAGGACGGGCTCGTCCTGTCCCTCATGGGTGAATAGCTCACGCGGGGAGTGGCGGTGAATGCGATTGCACCACCGGAGTGACCAGTGCCGCCGCAGCAGGCGATTTTCGATTTTGTGACGTATCTTTCATCGAAGTCTGCGTCGTAGGTGCCACAACGGATCTGTTTGCGGCCAGCGGAGCCTGTGGATTCCCACACTCGACAACTGGACACGAAGGAATGCATATGAAGTCTCAAGCCATGAGCAAGAAGGTTGTAGTCGCAACGGCGCTCGGATCGGGTGTCGCTCTCGCGTTGGCTGGCTGCGGAAGTAGCAGTTCGTCGAGCTCAAGCGAGTCACCCACCGCTACCGCTGCCGCAACCTCAGCAGCCCCGGCGCCTGCACCCGCCGCTGGTGTGCCAGCTCCGCCAGCCGGCTCGACGCTGATCTCCGGGCCGACGGCAACCGCAAACGGTGGAACCTACAACGACTACAAGACTTCCCAAACGCCAACTGCGGTAACGGGCTACTACAACACTGCGCTCAAGAACGAGGGCTTCACGATCACGAACAGTGGTAGCGGTGGCGGAGGTTGGGGCCAGTACGGCGGCTCCGGTTCCCAAGTTGGCGGCAACAACGGCACGCTCTTCGTCGAGGTGAACGCTGGCGGATCCAAGCAGGGTGCAACTTTCTTCGAGGTCTGTTCAGGTCCGTCGCAGGCGGCGGTGAACTCGTGTCAGTCGGGTAACCATGGGCAAAGCAAGAGCAGTTAGTACTCCCCGCGGCTAATATCTCGCCGTGAGCAACCCCAAAGCTGGATCGGCCAGCTCGCTTTCGTGGCGGGCTGGCCGATCTGCGTTTTCACCGGGCGCAGCCAGTGCGCCTAGGCTTGCGCTGACCGAGGTTTCCTTTTGGGCGATGGGTTGTCAGTGTCAGGTACTCGTCCTCTCCGGTTCTGCTGGTCTTGCTGAGCAGGGCGAGCGGTACGTGCGGGAGCTCGAAGACCGATGGACGCGTTTTAGTGCCGACAGTGAACTGTCGCGATTCAATGCTCGTGCAGGTGGCTGGGTATCGATCTCCCCCGAACTGTCTGTGCTGTTGTGGCGAGGGTTGGCTGGCTTCCGCTTGTCCGGTGGACTGTTCAACCCTTTTCTTGGTTCGCAAATTCGTGAGGTCGGCTATGACCGTGACTTCGCGGATTTGGACACGGCGTCGGTCAAGGAAGCGATCGGACCGGATCAAAGTGGCGCCCGGGCTCAGGGGATGGTTCAACAGCCGCTGCAGTTTCGGCGGAACCGACGCGTTGCTCGGATCGCCGGGGGACTGGAGTTCGATAGCGGCGGAATTGGCAAAGGCCTGGGTGCCGCATTGGTCGTGGAGCACCTCATTCGCGCAGGCGCGGCCGGGGCAATGGTGAGTCTCGGGGGAGACGTAGGGGTTGGCGGTAGTTGGCCGGATACGGGGTGGCGGATCGGGATCGAAGATCCGACGGGCCGCAACGATCAGCCGATGAACGTGGTGCTCCGGGATGGTGCGATCTGCACCAGCGGCATTCTCAAGCGCCGCTGGCGGGAGACCTCGGGCTCGGTCTCTCACCACATATTGGATCCGGCAACTGGGAAGTCATTGGCGGGCAGCGACGTTGTAGCGGCAAGCGCGATTGCGCGACAAGGCTGGCGAGCTGAGGTGTTCACCAAGATGGCGATCATCGGTGGTTCGCGGGTGGCGAACGAGATTGTTCGGCGCAACAGTGGAGTCGCGTTGTTGGTCTGGGACCGATCCGGTTCGGTCTCCACTATTCAATAAGGGTTTTGTCTATCCAATAGGGTCGGATGCATGCTTGAAATTAGCCAAGAGCTCGTCGACAGTATCGTCGCGCACGCGCGCCAGGATCATCCTGACGAGGCGTGTGGTGTGATCGCCGGGCCAGCCAACTCGGATCGTCCGACTCGGTTCATCCCGATGACGAACGCGGCACGGTCTCCAACGTTCTACGAATTCGACTCGATGGATCTGTTGCGCCTCTATCGCGAACTCGCAGCCAACGACGAAGACCCGGTCGTCATCTATCACTCGCACACGGCGACCCAGGCGTACCCGTCACGGACCGATATTTCTTACGCCTCCGAACCCAACGCGCACTACGTCCTCGTAAGCACCCGCGAGACTGGCACCGAAGATGGGCCGTACGAGTTCCGTTCATACCGGATTGTTGACGGCGTCGTCACTGAAGAAGAGGTACGGATTGGCTCCGGCGCTTCGTAGCGTCGGACTAACCCGTAGGCTATTCCTGTGATTTCAGTAGAGATTCCAACCATCCTGCGCACCTACACCGGTGGCGAGCGAGCAGTGACCGCTGAAGGTGACACGTTGGGCGCTGTGATCGAGAACTTAGAGACGGCATACCCAGGCATCGGCGACCGACTGGTCGAGTCCGGGGCATTGCGTCGATTCGTGAACGTGTACCTCAACGATGAAGACGTTCGATTCCTCGATGGTCTCGCCGCCGAAGTCTCCGATGGTGACACCGTCACAATCCTGCCCGCCGTCGCAGGTGGCGCGCACGCCGCCGTGGCCCGTTAGGTTCGCGCCCAAACATGACCCGCTACGACTCCCTGCTGGATTCTGTAGGGCACACGCCGTTGGTTGGGCTGCCGCGGCTGTCACCGTCGCCGGACGTCCGCTTGTGGGCAAAGCTGGAAGACCGAAATCCGACGGGTTCGGTCAAGGATCGTCCTGCGTTGTGGATGGTCGAAACCGCTGAACGCGAAGGCCGCCTCACCCCTGGCTGCACGATCTTGGAACCCACGAGTGGAAACACTGGGATCTCGCTGGCGATGGCTGCCAGGCTCAAGGGCTACAACCTCATCTGTGTGATGCCAGAGAACACATCGACCGAGCGCACCCAGTTGCTGAAGATGTGGGGTGCAGAGGTCCGCTACTCACCGGCCGCTGGCGGTTCGAACGAGGCGGTTCGGGTGGCGAAGGGCCTCGCGGCAGAGAACCCCGACTGGGTGATGCTCTACCAGTATGGGAACCCGGCCAACGCGGAAGCGCACTACCTCGGTACCGGGCCAGAGATTCTCAAGGACCTCCCAACAATCACCCACTTCGTCGCCGGACTTGGAACCACAGGCACGCTGATGGGAGCCGGGCGATACCTGCGCGAGCAGGTCCCCAACATTGCGATTGTTGCGGCGGAGCCACGCTACGGCGAACTCGTGTACGGCCTTCGAAACCTGGACGAGGGGTTTATCCCTGAACTCTATGACGAATCAGTTTTGACGACCCGCTACTCGGTAGGGCCGCGCGACGCGGTCCGGCGAACCCGGGAGTTGCTGGCTGAAGAGGGTATCTTCGCCGGAATCTCGACCGGTGCGATCTTGCATGCTGCGCTGGGGATGGCGAAGCGGGCAATCAAGGCTGGCGAATCTGCTGACATTGCCTTTGTCGTTTGTGACGGCGGCTGGAAGTACCTCTCCACGGGCGCCTACGAGGGCACGCTTGAAGAAGCTGAAGATGCACTCGAAGGTCAACTCTGGGCGTAGCCGATCTTGGGCTGAGGTGATGAGAGATCGCTCATAGTTCGCCGTTTCTCGGGCCACACGTTGCAGGTTCGGGATCGCGAACACGTACTCTGATCGAATGGTTGACGCGCCGATCGGGATCTTTGATTCCGGAGTTGGTGGACTCACGGTTGCGCGCGCGATCCTTGATCAATTGCCTGACGAACCGATTATCTACGTCGGCGACACCAAGAATGGGCCGTACGGTCCCCAGTCGCTCGCCGAGGTTCGGCAGTACGCGCTCGCTGTGATGGATCACCTCGTTGATCGCGGTGTGAAGGCACTCGTTATCGCTTGCAACTCGGCCAGTGCGGCGGTCCTGCGAGATGCCCGCGAGCGGTACGACGTCCCGGTCGTCGAGGTAATTCATCCAGCGGTTCGGCGCGCGGTTCACGCGACCCGAAACAACCGGGTCGCCGTGATCGGCACGCAGGCGACAGTGACCTCTGGCGCATATGCCGATGCATTCGCAGCGAACCCGCGGCTCACAGTGGTGCAGCAGGCGTGCCCGCGGTTTGTTGAGTTCGTTGAACAAGGTGTGACTGGTGGCCCGGAACTCCTCGAGGTTGCCCAGGATTACCTCGCGCCAGTGATGGCGCAAGACATCGACACTCTCGTACTCGGTTGTACTCACTACCCGGTTTTGACTGCCATGATCCAACACGTGGTTGGCGACGACGTGACCTTGGTGTCAAGCGCGGAGGAGACCGCAAAAGACGTGTACTCGACGTTGACCTCAAACGATCTCCTGCGTCCGACCGGCCTACCCGCGCCAGAGCATCTGTTCTTGGCGACGGGGGACACAGAATCATTCGCAACTCTTGGACGTCGCTTTCTCGGCCCGGAAGTTCGCGATGTCAGTCATGCAGAAGGAGTGAGTTGGTGAAGCTAACCGTCATCGGTTGTTCTGGTTCGTTTCCGGGCCCGGAGTCACCGGCGTCTTGCTACCTGCTAGAACACGACGGATTTTCGCTTCTGCTTGACCTTGGGAATGGCGCGATCGGCTCGCTCGCCAAGTACTTGCCCACTGACGATGTCGATGCGGTCGCGTTGTCACACCTTCACCTCGATCATTGTGCCGATCTAGGCCCGTTGTACGTGACTCGTCGCTATCACCCAGGCGGGTTCACCGGTCGGATTCCGGTCATTGGCCCGCCGGGTTTGGATGCGCGGATCAAGAATCTGTATGCGGCTCAAGGCGAAGGCCCGGAGCCGCTCGAGGCGGTGTTCGACTTCATAGAGTTCGGTCCCGTAGCCGTTGACGTGGGCCCGTTCACGATCGAAGCACATCCGGTCGTGCACCCAGTTCCGGCTTTTGCGCTGCGTGTCACTGCAGGCGGGCGGACATTGATCTACTCCGGTGACACGGCACCCTGTGAACGACTCGTTACGGCGAGCAGGGGAGCGGACCTGGCCCTCTTCGAGGCGTCCTACCTCGAGCGCCATGACAACCCACCAGGGGTGCACATGACCGGAGCCGACGCGGCGAAGGCTGCCACCGAAGCAGGCGTCGGGCGCCTCGTTTTGACCCACCTGGTGCCGTGGAACTCAACCGATGAGGTCGTTGCCGATGCTGCCGAATATTTTGCGGGCGACCTGATGTTCGCCCATTCCGGCCTCACGCTTACGGTGTAGCCCGACATCACCGCATCGCTCGAGGAGTCCCATGACCCGCACTGACGGCCGCACCAACGACGCACTTCGCCCCGTTCGTTTCCACCGGGGTTGGCAAGATCATGGTGAAGGTAGTTGCCTCGTAGAGTTTGGCCGCACGCGAGTCCTGTGCGTTGCTTCGTTCACCTCAGGGGTGCCGCGCTGGCGCAGGGATTCCGGTCTGGGTTGGGTGACGGCGGAGTACTCCATGCTTCCGCGTGCGACTGATTCTCGTGGGTCCCGTGAATCAGTGAAGGGAAAGCTGTCCGGGCGCACCCAAGAGATTTCGCGACTTATCGGCCGCTCGTTGCGGGCAGTCCTCGACGACGCAGTGCTCGGCGAGAACACGATTCAGATCGACTGTGACGTCTTGCAAGCTGACGGCGGTACTCGTACCGCGGCTATCACTGGCGCGTACGTGGCGTTGTCGGATGCGCTGACCTGGGCCAAGTCCGAAGGTCTGCTTGCAGCATCAGCGAATCCACTGATCGACTCGGTTGCCGCGGTGAGCGTCGGCATCATCGACGGCGAGCCACGTCTTGACCTGCACTACGACGATGATGTGCGCGCCCAGACGGATATGAACGTGGTGATGACGGGTGGGGGCAAGTACATCGAGGTTCAAGGAACCGCGGAGGGGGAGCCGTTCTCACGCGAATTGCTCGACGAATTGCTCGCATTGGCCGGCGACGGGTGTGCTGACCTCACGAAGCTGCAACAAGCCTCCCTCGCGGGGTCACTTCCCAAGCGTGGATTCCTCATCGACGGCACTCCTGCTAGCTCTATCTGATGTCGAAGGTCGTGCTCGCGAGCCGAAACCAGAAGAAGATCGTCGAGGTCCGGCGGATTCTGGCGGAGGTCGGTTCCACTATCGAACTTCTCGGATTGGATGACCTCGACATCGATGTGGAGGACGTGCCCGAGACCGGCGCGACGTTCATGGAGAACGCGTTGATCAAGGCGCGCTCTGTCGTAGAGCAGACCGGATTCGCGGCGCTCGCCGATGATTCGGGTCTCGTTGTGGATGCGTTGAACGGGATGCCTGGTGTCTTGTCCGCACGGTGGGCGGGCCGCCACGGCGACGATGACGCAAACCTCGAGCTGGTGATCAACCAAATCAGCGATGTGCCGGATGAACGACGTGGCGGTGGGTTCGTCTGCGCCGTCGCGTTGGTGCGGCCTGGCGGTGTGGTCATCGAGTCCGAGGGGATTGTTCGGGGGAGGCTGTTGCGCGAACCGGCGGGGGAGAACGGCTTTGGCTACGACCCGATCTTCGTCCCTGATGGCTACACGGTCACCACAGCGCAGATGTCCGCGGCGGAAAAGGACTCGCTCAGCCACCGTGGGCGAGCATTACGCGCGCTTGCCGCTCAGCTCTAACTCACCGGCGAATTCGCGGATATGCGGAACCGAGATGTCCGCTTTTGAGTGATTTGTGAAGGATGTTCGACCCAAATCACAGCAAAGCGGGTTGATCTCTGGGAGTTCCGGTGCGCATGGTGGATGGACGCTGTCTATTCGGGGGAATCATGCGAAGCAATATTTCGGTTGGCCTTGCCGCGCTCGTGGCCGGTTTGATTGGTGCGAGTACCGCGTTGACGGTTCCGGCGATGGCCGAGGATGCGCACGCACAGAATTCCGGCGCGGTGAAGACAGTCGGGGGACTCACCCCAGCGCCAGCAGTTTTTGTCGGCGCGGATGCAAGCTTTACATCACCATTCCTGGCTGCGGCCCAGTTGGCGGCCCCGCCCGTTCAGGTCGCTGCTCCAGTTCCAGTCGGCCCGCCACCGGTGGATACCACGACTGGCCCGAGCCCGTGGACCGGCGAGAAGCTTCGCCACCCCGATGGCAGTGCGTTTCCGAAGCAGATCAGCCGCTGGGCGAACATCGTCGTCGCAGTGATGGAGGAACACAAGGTTCCGCGCAAGTACCTGCCGGGAATCCTCGCGCAGATTCAGCAGGAGTCCTTTGGTGATCCGAAGCTCGTTAACACCTACGACAGCAACGCAGCGATGGGTGATCCGTCAAAGGGCTTGCTGCAGGTGATCGGGTCGACGTATCAGACTCACGCCAAGCCAGGCTTCAAGAACCTCAAGTACCAGACCGTGCCGTACACGAATATCTGGGCAGCCTTGCGCTACGTCAAGAAGAGCTACGGTATGGACAAGTTCGCAAGTTGGAACTCAGGTTCAAACTCCGCTTACTAAGGTCAGGCGAAACCAAACCGTCAGGAGAACCGCATGCCCAGCGACTACCAACTCAAGGCCATGAACGTCGTCCACAAGGCGATTCTTAAGGCCAGTTTCGGCAAGCTGGGGTGGGAGGCGATGGGAATGCCCGTCGTGGAACTCACGACGATTGGACGCAAGAGCGGAGAAGCGCGAACCACCATGCTGACGTCACCGTGGCAAGAAGGTGAATCGACAATCATCGTTGCCTCGCGTGGTGGCGATGACAAGAATCCGGCGTGGTTCCTCAACCTGCAGGCGAACCCGGACGTTGAGGTCCGGATCGGTGGCGGCGAGAAGCAGTCGATGCGGGCACGGATCACCGCAGGTGAAGAACGCCAAACCCTGTGGGACAACCTCACGGCCGCTCACAAGAACTATGCGGACTACCAAACGAACACCAACCGCGAGATCCCGGTCGTCGTACTTGACCCTGTGCCAGCGGTTAAGTAGCCAGCAGCTCGCGCACGCACGCACCGTGGGTGAGTGCGTCACAACCGGGGCGTGCGGTTTCTACTGACTGTCGGGATCTTCGCTGAACCACTCACATCGGTTGCGGCCGGAGTTCTTCGCAACATGGAGCGCGACGTCTGCGTTGCGCAACAGCTGTGTCTCGTCGTCCCATTCCGCCGCAGAGGCGACGCCGATACTCACCGTGATCTCTTGCGTCGCGTCCGAGCGCAGGCTCATCGGACTAGCGACTGCACGCTGAATTCGCTCCGCCAGTTCAAGGGTTCCTGGACCCGTTGTGGTCATGTTCGTGATGACCACAAATTCGTCACCGCCGATTCGTGCGACTAGGTCCTGGGGCTTGACCGTTTCCATGAGGCGGGCGGCCACCTGTTGCAGCACCATGTCGCCCGCGCGATGTCCAAACTGATCGTTGACGACCTTAAAGTTGTCGACGTCGATGAACATCAACGTTGGACCAGCAGAGCGGGTCGTACGTTGAGCGAAGTCCTCCGCGAGCCGTCTATTCATCTGGTGCCGGTTCGCAAGCCCCGTAAGAGCATCGCGCTGGGATTCGCGCAATGCGTCCCTTTGATCCTTGGTGAGGGTGGCGATGGTGGTGCGGTGCAGTTCGCGTTCGCGTTCGCGGACCTGCGCGGCGATTGCCCGGTCACCTGCGGCTTCGCCCCGGTCCGAGACGGCTTCTCTACCATCGCGGCCTCATGTCGCGAACATACTCTTGCGAAAGGTCTGAACCGCTGTTGTGGGGCTACCGGTGACATTCGATGCTGTCAGATCCAGCAAGCCGTTTGGATCGATTTAGTGCGGGAGAGGGGACTTGAACCCCTACGTCTTTCGACACTGGATCCTAAATCCAGCGCGTCTGCCAATTCCGCCACTCCCGCTCAAGCGTTGGAAAGCATAGCCGTTGCGAAGCCGAACGCGGAACCGGCCACATTCTGCAACGCGCTTTCAGAATTGGTCGTTGGTGCGCCACACTTGGTTCATGGCTGGCGATGCAAAGCGTTTTCTCAAGTACCTCGAGGCAGAGCGAGAGGCGAGTTTGATGTATCGCACTCTCGCGGACATGGCCACTGGCGATCCTCGCGAGGCGTTGTTGGAGCTCGCCGAGATCGAGGACCGGCATGCGGCGCACTGGGAGTCGCTGCTGATCGAGGCAGGCATCGAGATCCCGCCGGACCCTGGCGTCCTGGACTCAAGTTCCGAGAAGCTCGTTTCCCGAGCAAGACAGTTTTCGCTGCAGGCAGTTCTGCCCGACCTAGAGCAGGCGGAACGCGATGCGCAGGGCACCTATGACGAAGAGCCCGACGCGCTGCCGGGGATGGCCGAGGACGAACACATCCACGCCCAGGTCTTGGCCGGAATGGTTGAGGCAACTACTGAAAGTGTCGGAAACGCAGCTAGTAGCCCGGCGCTGGTTTCAACCGGCCCTCCCGAGCGCTCGATGGCCGATGTGCGCGCTGCGCTCAACAGCGCTGAACCGTGGCATCGCACGGACAAGTCCGGGTCACTGCGCGCAGCGGTGTTTGGTGCCTCGGACGGGTTGGTGTCCAACACAGCCCTTGTCATGGGCTTCGCGGGCTCGGGCATTGAAAGCGGAACGGTACTTTTCGCGGGTATTGCCGGTCTACTCGCCGGAGCATTCTCGATGGCTGCCGGTGAATACGTGTCCGTCGCGAGCCAGCGTGATCTGTTCCAGCGTGAGATTGCGATGGAGGCGCAAGAGCTCAAAGAGAAGCCGCTCGAGGAACAGCGCGAGTTGGAGCTGATCTACCGCGCCAAGGGCCTTGACCGTGAAACTGCGAAGGCCGCCGCGGCAAAGATCATGTCGAATCCCGAGACGGCGCTCGACACCCTCGCCCGCGAGGAACTCGGCCTCGATCCCGATGAACTTGGATCGCCGGTCAAGGTCGCGGCTTCGAGCTTCGTGGCCTTTGCCTCGGGCGCCGTCGTGCCGGTCATTCCATACGTCTTTCTGTCAGGAACGGCGGCACTAGTGACGGCAATAGTCCTCGCCGCAATCGCTCTCGTCGCTGTCGGCGGCACTGTTGGACGCCTGTCGGGAGCCGGTGTCGCCAAGTCGGCCGCCCGCCAACTGCTTGTCGGCGCAGGCGCGGCAGCGGTCACGTTCGTGATCGGCAAGCTGGTTGGGGTCAATCTCGGTTAGCTTCGGTGAACTCAAACGATCGGCTGATCGACAACACGACGCGATCATGAATAGGCTGCCAAGGACTAGCGCCGAATGGCCACACTCGAGGGAGCACATGTGCGGATAACCAGCGATTCCTTCAAAGACGGCAAACCAATGCCGTCGTCGCACAGTTCTGATGGCGAGGGATCGCTTCCGCCGCTTGATATCACGGACATTCCGAGCCGCACCGTGACAATTGCGATCACAGCCCACGATCCCGATATCCCTCGCGATCGTCGCCCAGACGGCAACTTTGATCACTGGGTCGTATGGAACCTGCCGCGCGACACCACGCATGTTGCGAGCGCGACCGAGCACGGTGGCACGGTCGGCACAACGACCATCGGCACGAACGATTGGGTCGCCGCTGGGCCGCCGCCAGGCGACGGACCACATCGCTACTACTTCACCGTGTACGCGCTAGATTCCGAACTTGACCTGCCGGAATCAACAACTCGGGCCGAACTTGAGGCCGCGATTGCAGGCCATGTGATTGAGTCGGCTGAATTGATGGGTACGTACGAACGCTGAGTGATCAGCGCTCCCAACGGTTGGCCGTCACTACAGGCCGAGCTCGCCACGCAATTTCGCGACGTGGCCCTTGGCACGCACGTTGTACTGGGCGATTTCGATCTTTCCCTTGGCGTCGATGACAAATGTCGACCGAATGACTCCGGTGACCTTCTTCCCGTACATCGTCTTCTCGCCATACGCGCCGTATGCAATGAGGACCTCTTTGTCAGGGTCCGATAGCAACGGGAATGTCAGGCCATCACGTTCCCGAAACTTGGCCAGCTTCTCAGGCTTGTCCGGTGAGATACCGAGCACCGTGATGCCCGCAGCCTTGAGTGAATCGAGCGAATCACGGAAGTCACATGCCTGGGTCGTGCAACCGGGCGTCATCGCCGCGGGGTAGGCGTAGAGGACAACGCGTTGTCCCTTGAAGTCAGACAACTTGACCTTGTTGTCGTGATCGTCAAGCAGGTTGAAGTTCGGGGCCTTGTCGCCGGGGGAAAGTCTCGTCACGGTGGTACTCCAATGCGTCAACGGTTGTCGAAGAAGCACAGTTTGGCATGGCGCTCGAAACCGTCGGGCAGGCCGTCAGGTGCCTACGAGTGTGCAGCGGCGAAGGTAGACGAAACGCCGTATGTTCCGGAGACGCCGTTCGATGCGCTGACCCGGGCGTAGTACTGAGTGCCGGGAGTCGCATAGACCGAGGTCGACGTAGATGCTGTTGAACCCGCGTTGAACCAGCCGCTGTTGGGGTTGTTGTCGTAGTTGGCCTTGGTTGTCAGTTCAATTGTGTAGCTCGTGATCGTCTTGTAGCCGTCACTCACTGGAGGGGTCCACGAGACGAGGAGTTCGCCGACTGCAGAGCCGGTAGATGCTGCCACGGAGGTTGGGGCACCGGGTGTCGTGTAAGGCACATCAGTGACAAAGCCAGTGGCAGAGTTCGACGCGAGGCCGTGAGGGTTCCAGACCGTGATCCTGAATGAGTACTGCAGGCCAGGTGTCAGCCCGGAGACGTTCTGAGATGTTGAGGTGCTTCGCGTGTTGTCGATGTAAGTCGTCCAACTGCTCGGTGATGCGCCGAGGCCATATTCGATCTTGTAGCCCGTCGGGTTTAGTCCACCTTGATCCGTCGGTGCGGTCCACGTTAGATCAATTCCTTGGTAGGCTTGCGTTCCGGCGATGCTGCTGACGGTGTCATGGGTTGTAGAGGTCTGGATCAGTAGGCCGTAGCGGTAGGCGGAGTTGTTGATCCCCGCGTCGACCGGTGTTGCCAGAGTGACGGGGAACTCACCAGCTGTGACTTCTGCGGCCGAAATGATGTGACGTGTAGTAGATGTCGAGATTGCCGCGCCACTTCCCACGTCATACACAGTGACTGCTGCCTCTTGGTAGGTGCAGCTTCCTAGCGACCCGCTGACCGTTACGGTCGAGTACGCGAACTTCTGGAGACTCGCGTTGTAAGTCGCGGCGCCTGGTGCAACGGTTGCCGACGACGTGCAGGATGCCTGCATCGAGACTGAGCCAGCGCCAGTCTTCGTCGGAGTTGAGACCGCCAAAGACCCGGCATAGAGCCCGCCCGCGCCGACGGCTGCAACGCCAGCAAGAGCGATGGCAGAACGCTTGTTCAGGCGCATGTCACTCTCCATAGACGGCGGGCTTTGGATCGAGCGTGTCACGGAATTTGCAGCGAAGCTCAGCCGTAGCGCGCCGATCACTCAATTGGAGCAATCGCGCAAATTCGGCGGTCCCTACCCCGTTTGGCTCGTGACTTGCAGCAGAGTGATGTGAAACCCCTGGGAACAAAGGACTTCAGCCTTTCGCGGTGGTTACTGACAACCACGCAGGTAGGCCGGTCGTATGAACATCAAATTCGATCATGACGCCGAATGGGTGACAGGAGGTTTGCGCCTAGCGCCGGTACATCGCACTCTGAAGACACGTGGACTCTCAACAGAGGGTGGCGCACTAGTAGTAAACCTCGAGCAGGGAGTAACAATGGCAGCGAAGTGGAAGTTCTTGGCAGCTGGATCAGCAGCAGTGGTCGCGATCGGCGGGGCAGGCCTCTACGCAGGTGCGCTCAGCGTTTCGTCGAGTGGACTGTCCGGTGCAGGTTCCGTTGCGCTTCAGGCGTCATGTGCGACCGCAGCCACCGTTACTCCAGGTGCGGCGACGTGGAACGCAACAGTTCAGAAGTTCACCTACACAACGGTCAGCGTTGCGTACACCGAAGGTTCGACTGACGCGTGTAGCGGTCAGAAATTGAAGGTCAATGTGTATGCGACGTCGGGTGGAGCGGAGCTGTCAACAGGCACCGCTGTCACGATTACCGATGGTTCCGACGGGGCAGCGGGCACGGCATTCACGCTGTCCACGGCCGTCGACGCAGGACTAGCGACCGCCGACTACAAGTACGGCGTCATCTTCCAGACTGCATAAGTCTGGCTAACGCAGTAACGACTTAACGTTCGCAGTGCGTCCCGACGGGGACGCACTGCGAACGAGGCGCACTAGGTGAGGCGAGAGTGGTGAAACCACTGTCACAAGGCGAAAGAGCACGATGGGTCCGAATCAGGATCGCCATCGTGCTTTTCGGCGTTGCTGGTGTGGTGGCCTTCACCCTTGGGTCAGTGAGGGCCTCGACCCTTACGGTCACCACGGCTGAACCTCCCGCCGTTTTCACTGCTCCGCTAGTGCCACCCTCGATCCTGGCCAGTCCCACACCCTCGGTTGCTGCCGTCGCTCCAACGCTTGCCCCGACCTCGACATCATCACCGTCAGCATCGGCACCTGCAGCGAAACCCGACGACCTGCCTGCGGTATCGCCATCGCCGACACCATCGTTGGAGGTGCCAAGTGCGACACCTTCCCCAACGCCCGCTGCGGCGACGCTCCCGGCCCCGTGCGTCGAAGGCGAGATTCAAACGGCGGTACTCGAGGAGCTGAACCTGCCACGGACGAGTCTGTGTTTGTCCGACCTGAAAGTGAAGGACGCGTCGAGCGGGGAGGACATCAAATGGCAGGTGGCCACACTGGACGCGACTGATGGGCACCCAGCCAAGGTTGCGCTGTTCCAGGACCCGAGCGGTTCGCAATCTGCTCCACTGCTCGCTGATCCGCGGCCGTTCACCCTGGAGGCCCTCTCTTCTTCCGGGGACGAAGTCGTGGTCGCGCATTTCACCGGCGCCGAAACCGCCGCAGTAGTCACCGCCGAGTTGATAGCCAAGCTCCCGGCAGACCATGATCGGTGGGTGGTGATCTGGGAATGAACTCGCGGCGGATTTTGAAGTCAGCAGTCAGTTGGCTGTTGACCCTGGGTCTGCTTGCTGCCGGAGTATTTCTGGTCAAATGGAGCGAGTTCAAGATCAACACCGTCGCAACGAGTTCAATGGTTCCGACCTACAGCCCGACCGACATGGTCATCAGCATCTCGCCGAAGCTGAAGCCGCCCGGCATCGGTGATCCGATCGTGTTCGAGACCGAGTTCATCGGTCAGCACATTCCACCTCACGTGCACCGGATCCATGCGGCCAATGCCGATGGCACCTGGGAGACTCAAGGTGACGCGAACCCGGTTCCAGATCCGTGGCGAGTCCAGCCGTCCGGGATCTCCGGTGTAGTGGTTTGGTCAGTGCCAGGAGCAATCTTCCGAAGCCCGTTGCTCATCGGGGGCCTGCTGTTCCTCATTGCTGCGTACGCGTTCTGGCCTCGCAAGAAGGATGAAGGTGAGCTGCCGGAAGATGCTGACTCACCTGCCGCGGACTCTGGCATCGACCCGCCACTGCAGGAGTCACTCGACCCTCAGCCGGTTGCCGCGGGTAGTGGTGGAGAGTCAGACGCCGGGATTGAGATCCTTCCGCATCCAGAGAAGTAAGAAATCGCCAACGCCCGACCGAATCGCCTCGCCTGCTACTGACCCCGTAGTCTTTCGCCCATGTCCGGCACACACCAAGGCCCAGCCAATCCCGCCCACGCGAAGAAGCCAGCACCCGCGCCAGTGCGCAGCATCGCTGAGATCGAAGCCGACATCACCACGTCTCGCGAAAACCTTGTGCAGAACGTCGCCCAGCTGCAGGTTGCGGTACAGCAGACGTTTGACCCCAAGCGCATCCTCACGGTTCAGGTCACCAAGGTTCGCTCCTTCTACATCGACGAATACGGCGGTGTTCGCCCCGAGCGGGTGGCAGTCACGGTTGGCGTCGTCGTCAGCCTCGTCGTGCTTCGCCGGGTCAAGCGCCGCATTTTCAACAAGAACTAGGTAGTCGTGGGTACCGGGGCAGCGGATCAATCGCCGCTGCCGATCAAACTCCTGCACGATCGTGTGCTTGTCCAGGCCGATGGGCCTGATGGTGAGCGACGTTCGACCGGTGGAATTGTGATTCCTGCAACGGCCGAAGTCGGGCGCCGCTTGGTCTGGGCCGAGGTTGTCGCAACAGGACCCAACGTGCGCACCTTTGCCATCGGCGATCGCGTTCTTTACGAACCCGAAGATCGCGGGGAAGTTGAATTGCGGGGCAAGGCTTATGTGCTGCTCCGTGAACGCGATGTTCATGCCGTTGCTGCTGCGAGCGTCTCCGACGATTCCACGGGGCTCTACCTGTAGGACCGATTCCCCGCCAGGGTGCATCTTGCGGGTCGAATCGAGATGCTTGCGCGGTGCTAGAGAGGTTGCGGGCGAGTCGGGCATCGCATATCCCTGGGCTTTACTTGATCACCACCATTTGCGGGCTCATCGATGCTGCTTGTTTCCTCGCCTTGGGCGGCGTGCTCGCTGAACTCATGACGGGGAACCTGATCTTCTTCGCCGTCGGGCTGGGGTCGGGCACTGCGTCGGCTGAGCAACTGAGTCGTTACGTAACTGCATTCGTGCCTTTTGTCATCGGCGCCTACCTCGGCGGTCGAATCTTGCGTGGACCTGCATTCCTTCGCGAGCGCCGCCGCGGATTCATCCTTGAGTGGCTTGTCATTGTGTTGGCAACGGTGCTGACGGTGATCCTTCACCCTGGTGAGTCGGGGTATCCGCGAGCAATCGTTGTGGGGCTCCTGGCACTCGCGATGGGAATCCAGAACGCCTTGATTCGCGAGCATGGCATTCCGAACTTGGCAACGAACGTGATGACGTTGACCCTGACCGGATTGTTGGCGGACCCACGCGGACCCCAAGCGCCACATAGGAAACGTCGCCAGTTCTCCTCGATTGCTATCTTCGTTGTGAGTGCCACGGTGGGTGCATTCCTCGTCCGCTATTCGGTGGCAGTGCCGCTGTTGGTTGCCACGTTCATCTTCACACTGGCCCTGTACTGGTTGATACCCGCCAGAGGTGAGATCCGAACTGCGGAGCCAGTCGGGTAGTGACGATGGCGACCGGAGTTGGCGCGCTGCTATGCTCTGCGACGCACGAACCAGCAACTTCGTGTCCGCGCCGCTAGCTCAACTGGCAGAGCAGCTGACTCTTAATCAGCGGGTTCGGGGTTCGAGTCCCTGGCGGCGCACAGTTTCACGCAAAGGTTCGGTCGATGCCCCACAATCTGGTATTGGCCGGACCTTTGTGCGTATCGGTTGATTTTGGCGCTGGATCCAGCTGCCGCATTCGCACGCTTGACGTCGTACACCAGCAGCGCACGCGCCTCTATTGGCTCCGATGTAGGTCGTTCTAGAAGTTTGGATCGATCCGATTCTCCCCACTGCAGTATTCCGTTCATCTCGGAGTGCGGTTGGTAGAGATCGGGAATAGGTTCAATCGCAGCTAGCGGTTGCGCCCGCCTGTTCCCAAATGTGGATTGGAAATACTCGATGAATCTGTCTGGCAAAATTGGCAATGCTGTGAATCAGCACAATGGAGCGCTGCGGCGGTCACTCGTCGGAATCGCCGGTCTCGGACTCTTCACTGTGGGTATGGCCAGCGCAACCGCACCAGCGAACGCGACGACAACGGTATTCAACGAGGTTGGTACTCACAGCTTCCAGGTGCCAGCAGGGGCAACGTCGCTGCGGGTGATTGCGGTAGGTGGCGGTGGTGGCGCCTTCGCCAATCCAGCCCAGGGAGTTGGCGGTGACGGTGCGGTTGTCACCTCGACCGTCAACGTTGTGCCGGGCACAACCATCACGATGTTCGTCGGAGGTGGCGGTGCCGGCGGCGAGGCAACCGGCAGTCGTGGTGGTGGCGGCGGAGGCGCAACCGGGTTCGAGGTGGGGTCCGCCAACCAGATCATCGCCGGCGGTGGTGGTGGCGCTAGTTACCAAACCAACAATGACGGCGGCGATGCCGGCAAGGGTGGACTGCCCGCTGGTGAGAAGGGCGCTGGCGCCGGTGGCGGTGATGGCGGTGCTGACGGCGTTGGAGGTCAGGAGAACGGCGTCGGTGGCGCCCAGCCCGGCAATGACGGGTTAGGTGGCAGCGGCGGTGACGGCATTGACGGTGCGACTGGAGGCCTCGGCGAAGGAACCGGCGCCGGTGGAAATGGCTATGCAGGTGGAGGTGGCGGATACGGTGGTGGATCTGGCGGAGGATTCAATGCAGGCGTCGGTGCCGGTGGCGCTGGCGGCAGCGTCGGGCCAATTGGCACGGTCTACGCCCCAGCCGGCAACGGCGGCCAGCCGGGAAGCTCCGGCGGTAACGGTTCAATCACCATTGAAGTGGTCAGTTCTCCAAACTCTGATTCAGGTGACCCCGCACTTCCTTCGGGCTGCACCGGAGCCAGCTGCGCGGGCGCAAACCTTGCAGGATCCAACCTGAGCGGACAGAATCTTGCGGGCGTAAATTTCAAGGGCGCGAACCTCAAGGGCGCGAACCTCAAGGGCGCGGTGCTTTCTGACGCCAATCTTGTCGGTGCGAATCTCCGGGACGTCAACCTGAAAGACGCGAACCTGAAGAATGCGACGCTGAAAGACGCGAACCTCAAAGGTTCGAACCTGAGGGGCGCGACGCTAAAGAATGCGAACCTGAGGGATGCCACGTTGAAGAACGCGAACTTGAAGAATGCGATCCTTCGTAAGTCCGATCTCCGTAGGGCTGACCTTCGTAAATCCGATCTCCGTAAGGCTGACCTGACGAAGGCTAATGCCCAACAGGCGAACTTTGTCGACGCGAAGCTGGCAGGTATCACCCTGACCAAGGCGAAACTGAAGTCTGCCAAGGGGATCGTCGGCGCGCTTCGGGTAACTCGCTAAATCGGTATACGCCGGAGTAGCCACGAGATGCGTACAGGCCGCAGTAGTCGACGTTCTGCGTTCAAGTTGGCCCTGGTGGGGCTCGTGGCGCTGCTCACCTTCGGGTCGCTCGTCGGACTGGTCGCCTCTCCGGTTACGGCGGCGGGCATTGAGTGGACGCCGCGCACCCCGTCAGCGAGCAGCGGTTGGAGCGCAGTCGCATACGGCAATGGGCAGTACGTGGCGGTCGCACGATCAGGAACAGATCGGGTGATGACGAGTCCGGATGGAACCGACTGGACTAGCCGGACGGCTGCTGCAGCGAACGACTGGGGCGCCGTCGCTTACGGCGGTGGCCTGTTCGTCGCCGTGGCGCAAAGTGGGGTCGGGAACCGCGTGATGACGAGCCCAGACGGCATTACCTGGACGAGTCGAACATCGGTTGCCGACAAGTCGTGGATCGGGGTGACCTACGGGAATGGGCGCTTCGTCGCGGTCTCAAACTCCAATGAGTTCATGACCAGTGCCGATGGCATCACCTGGACAAGTCGGACCGTCCCTGTGTACAACTTCTGGAGTTCGGTCGCGTACGGCGGTGGCCTATTTGTTGCGGTTTCTTACAGTGGTGTGGGTAATCGTGTGATGACGAGCCCTGACGGCATTACGTGGACCAGTCGGGCGTCCGCAGCGGACAACTCGTGGAGATCTGTGGCCTATGGCGAAGGCCAGTTTGTAGCTGTGGCTTCCCACGGATCAAGTGATCGCGTCATGACCAGTACCGACGGCGTGACCTGGGCAGCGAGTGCACCGGCTTCACAAGACGCCTGGTACTCAGTTTCATACGGTTCCGAGCTTTGGGTCTCCGTCGCTTCAGGTGCTGTGATGACGTCGGGGCCGGTCGCGCTTACTGTGACCACCACCGCAGCAACGGCGATCACTGCTGCCACGGCAACCCTGAATGGGACGGTGAATTCAAACGCAGCTGGCGAGACCACTAGCCAGATCTCCGTGCGCTATGGAGCGGATGAGTCTGTCGTTGACTCTGGCGGTGGGCAGGTTGCGCCCGTCACTCCAGCAACAGTTACGGGCAGTACCGCGACGGCAGTGACCGCCGACATTTCAGATCTGTCCGCCGGCACGCAGTACTACTTCAGGCTTACGGCCACCAACGTGAGGGGACAGGTCAACGGCGCTGTCGCCACCTTCACCACGGTGGCAGCGCCCACGCCCACACCGACGCCCACACCGACACCGACGCCCACATCGACACCGACACTCACGCCCACCGCAGCGCCCACGCCCACCGCAGCGTCCACGCCCACCGCAGCGCCCACGCCCACGCGTCGACCCACTTCAGCGGCGAGCAAATCCAGCACCTCTTCCGCTACGACCAGTAGGCCGCCGGTGGTCGTGCCGAGTCCGTCGACGTCGACGGCGCGACGTCCGACCGAGGCACCAGTACCTGCTCTGTCCGTGGCGCTGTCTGCAGCCATTGGATCTCCGATCGCCGGGTCCGAGATAGCCATCAGCGGCAGTGGTCTCGCGCCGAGTAGTAGTGCGACTGTTACTGCGTATTCTGAACCGGTCTTGGTCGGGTCGTTGCCAGCTGATGCCAGCGGGAGTATCGGCGGGGTACTGACAATGCCGGTTTCGCTCCCTGCGGGAGGGCACCGCCTCGTTGTGGCGGCAACGGCCGTATCGGGGGAGGCCACTGAAGCGACGACGTTCTTTGGCATCTCTGAGACCGGAACTGTCACCGGTATTGGGCCGACAGCGGCGACGGATGCGGATCGTCTAGCAGTGCAGCGCAATGACGATGCGGATTCGGCGGCGGAACTCAACGCTAGGCAATCGACCGCAGATCCGACGTCGGACCTGCCGCTCTACTCGCCGCTAGCGCAGCCTGAACAAGTGCTGACCCTTGGCGTCGCAGCGTTTGCCCTCCTGGGGCTAGCCAGCGGTGGGAACCTCCTTCGTATCGACGGCGACGACGACGGCGATCCCGGCGGCGAATCTGATCGTGACGGAGCGAACCCACCTGATGGGCCCTTGGATTCGTTGGCTGCTGCTCCTGGCGATGGCGACGATCCGGCGCTGGCAGACCCCAATGCCGATACCGAGGGGCAGCAAGACTCGGCAGCAGTGCGCTCGCAGCCCTCCGATGGCGTGCTGGGGTTCGATGGTGGCGTCTCAGGTTCGCTAGCGGGGGCCTCGGCGGCAGGGTTGGCCGCTGCTGGTGTCGCGACTGCAGTGGCAACGGGAAACGCTGATCGTAAGAAGGCCAAGGTCACCTCGGCAAAGACCAAGTTGCACAAACTCACGACCGAAGGCGAAGGAATCGGTGACCAGTCGTGGACGTGGCGCTGGCCCATGGTGTCGTGGCTTGATCGGGTGAGTATGGCGTGGCCGATGGCGATCTCACCGAAGTCGCCGCTGGCTGGACGCCTGTTGGTGGACGGCTCGTACCTGCGAGCGATGTTCGGAACACTCACGCTAATTCTGCCGGTGGTGGCCGGCGTCCTGGCTGCGTTCGCGGTCGAAGTCAACAATGGGAGTCCGCTGCCACCGACCCTGCCATTCATGATCGCGATCTTGGTGATCGGTGTGCTTGATGCGTTGGCGGGCGCCGTCGCGGCTGTTGTCTACTCCATCGGGGTGATGGTTGCTGGGGGAGTTTCAAACGCGGACTCGGTGAGGATCCTGATGGGGATCGGCGTGTTGTGGTTCGTCGTCCCGCTCATTGCCAACGCAAGTCGACCACTACGGCGTCCCTTCTCTGGCGGGCCCGATTTCTGGTTCGACCGTGGTGCTGACTTCGTGTTGGCCGCGCTCATCGGTGGTTGGGCGGCGCAGAAGATGATTGGTGCGTGGCCCGGGTTGTCGGGGTTGCAGCTGCCGGTTGTCGATATTTCCGGTTCGGTAGCACTCCTCGTTCTGGGGTTGCTGGTATTCCGGATGGTGCTGGAATCACTAGCCTCACTTTGGTACCCGAACCGAGTTGCCGCTTTGGCGCCAGTCAAATTGCCGTTCTCCGGCAAAGTGCAGCGAATCCTGAGCTTGTTGTTGCGAACCTCGATCTTCGTCTTCGTCGCCGCGGTCTACATCGGAAACCACTGGCAACTATGGGCTGGCGCAGTTCTGTTCTTCGTGCCGCAACTGATGTCCATCTACGACAGTCACTTCCCAAACTTTCCCAACGCCACGAAGTACGTCCCCGCTGGGCTCTTCAAACTTGTCCTGATGATGGTCGTCGGTTTGATTGCGGTGAAGCTCCTGCTCATGGTCTTCACCGAACCCGAGGACATGCTGCTCTGGGGATTCGTGCTGCTATCAATACCTGGAATCGTTCTTGGCGTGTTCGATCTGCTCGCCCGTGACGGCCCGAAGCTGGAGATAACGTGGCGACTACGGATCATTGGCTGCTTCATCTTCGCCGCCGGGGTCGCACTAACGGTACTTGGCTAGCGCCACCAACCTGTCAGTGGAATACAACCGAACAGAGACGTGCGGATCCGCTGCCGCAGCTGCAAGGGGTACTTTTCCCTGCCGGACCTGTGACGCGTCAAGATCTGCGGCGCTGCGGATGGCTCAGGTCGTTGCTCTGTGGCGCTTCCTGGGCTTTGATGTGCTCATGGCTAAGAAGCTGATCGCCGAATTTATCGGCACATTCACACTCGTATTCCTCGCGGTAGGTGCGGCGGTCGCAGGCATCGGCGTTGCTCGAGATGCAACCGCCAATGCAGACTTCATTGTTCCCGCATCCGGCACGCTCGGTATCGCAATCGCCTTCGGCTTCGTGCTGATGTTCCTCGTTTACGCGATTGGGGGAATTTCAGGCTGCCACATCAACCCCGCTGTGACGATTGCGATGATGGCGACCAAGAAGATTGAGATCGGCCTCGGGCTGGCCTACATGGTGGTTCAGGTTCTCGGCGCGATCCTCGGTGGAGCTGCACTGAAGTTGATGGTGACATCTTTCGGGGTCCTAGACACCACCGGTGGACTCGGAACGAACAGCTACGGCGCGAACATCTCCATGGGTGGTGCCTTCTTTATCGAGGTCGTGCTCACTGCGCTCTTCGTGTTTGTCATCCTCATGGTTACCGACAAGTGGGCCGTCCAGTCGATGGCTGGCGTCGCGATCGGTATGTCACTCGTTGCTGTCCACCTGTTCGGCATCCCGCTCGACGGCACGTCAGTCAACCCGGC
>CAUJEJ010000109.1 GCA_963169255.1 Actinomycetota bacterium
GCAGCTGACGGCGTGGGATCGGCATGGATTAGTTCAAGTGTCTTCTGCCCCGAGGTAGTGCGAAGCGAACTCAACCTGCCCGCGGACTGGCAACCCCTCGGCGGAATCGCAGTCGGATACGCGAACGCGCCTGCCAAGGACCGACCGCCTCGCGGCCCCGCTGACTTCATCACCCTCATCGACTGACGCCGTCGTTGAACATGTACACCGCGAAGCAAGCACGCGGTGGCGCGAAAGCCCATGCCTACCAAGCCGCAGATCCACTCGACTGAACGACTAGATCAGCCGCATGTCCTGAAACGTCGTCTTTGGGCCCCGGCGCGGGCGCTTGTGACCGGATAGTTCAACCAGGCGTTGGACTCGGTACCTGTGCCCTGCGTAGGGCAACAAGAGTTGTGCCATCTGTTGATCAGTGCCCTCTCGTTCCCCGGTGAACACATAGACGACTTCCTTCGCGAGGTGGTAATCGCGGTACGAGACAGCATCTGGGTCTCCCAGCGCACGCTGGCAGGTCTCGGCCGCGGTCCAGATACCAACCCCATCGATCGTGCGCAGGCGATGGTGCGCGTCGATTGCCGAGCCATACGTCACCGCCTCGAGTGCGTCCACTTGTTCGACGGCCCGCAACACGGCGGCACTTCGCTTCGAATCCACAGACGCCTTATGCCACGCCCACGATGGAATCTGGCGCCACACCTCGGGCGCCGGAAACACCCACAACGTCGTAGGTGCCGCACCGCCACCCGGCGCCGGCTCCCCGAACTCGCGCACCAACGTGCGCCAGCCAAGCCAGGCTTCCTTGCCGGTGACTTTCTGTTCAAGAATCGCCGGGATCAGCGCCTCCAGCACTCGGTCGGTGCGCCCTGCCCGCCAGCCAGCGTGTGCCTTTGCCGTCGCCGCTAGTACTGCCGGCGCCTCGAAACCAGCCGGGTCATCTTGCGCACCGAACAGCGCGGGAAGCCGCTCGCCCAGCCAAACGGCACCGGGACCCCATGCCTGTTGCACAACCTCTCCGGACGCGCGATCTACAGCGAGTCGTTCAAGACCAGCGCCGACGGGCGTGAGCGTCGTGCGCCAGACGGCACCATCCGGCGCGGTGTGCCAGGTGGGATCGCCGCTACCGCGACGCAGCGGTCCAAGTTGGGCCCGCAGGTCGATCCGACGTGGACTTCGCCAACGCCTCGTTGATACAGGTTCGGCCACCGCTGGACTCAGATGTCACGCAAGCGACGCGCGAACGCCCACGTGACTGCGAGTCCGATTCCGTTCAGTGCTGCGTGCAGCACCATCGGAGGGAACAAGCTTCCGCTCAGACCACGCAAGACGCAGAAACCCACACCTGCAGCGCCGGTGCCGAGCACCGTGAGTACCACACTTGTTGCCTGTGCGCGCCAACCGTCACCGAGCACCCCGGCTGCTGCCTCGTTGTTCTCATGGAATTCGAAAGCTGGCAACACGTGCCAGAACCCGAACACCACTGAACTCACCACCACACCCCACGTCCAGCCCCAGCCATCGGCAACGACAGCAAGGAGCACGGCCCGGAACGCGGTCTCTTCCAACAGCGCGGTGCCAAACGGAATCCGAATCGTCGACTCGTAGAGCACGCTCGTCCAGCCTTGTTCCGCAGCACGCTTGTCGGAGAACCCTTTGCGGGTGAAGGGCACGCTTGCGGCGATTGCATAGAACAGCGCAACGGCCCCAAACAACGCAACCGACCAGTACACGCCCACTAACCAGGTCTCGCGGGCAAGGCCGAGTTGACTCCACGAGATCCCAGCAAATCGGGCGATCGCGAGCAGCAACGCTGTGGCGATGAAACAGATCATCAAGTAATGGCGCGTCGCCCATTTGTTGTTGAGCAAATTCACCACGATCAACACCGCGATGACTGCCGCGGTGACGAGTACGTGCTGTTGCATTAGGACACTCTAGAACGAGCCCTCAGGACTGGTCCGACGAGTTGCGAATCGCGTCTGCAGGGATGACTGCCGAAGGGAACACCCGGACCCCTTCGAGGAGTTCGTTGTCGCTACCGATGTTCGCCCCATCGCCCACAACCACGCCGGTCAGGATTGTTCGTTGGCCGATCACAGCACCTTTGCCAATCACCGAATCGGTGATCACTGCGTCTTCGGCAATTTGGGCACCATCAAATACGACGGTGCCAGTCACCTGCGCCCCAGCAGCCACGCGGGCGTCTCTACCAATGACCGTCCCGCCCGCCAACGTTGCGTCCGCCGCCACCTGAGCACCTGGCAACGTCAGCGATTCGCCAATCTCGCCCGGAACGGCCGGTGATGGCGCGATTCCTCGAACCAGGTCTTTTGACCCCTGGACGAATGCCAAGGGGGTCCCAAGGTCGAGCCAGTACCCGTCATCAACGAACCCGATGACTTTGGCGCCGGCCTCCAACAACTGCGGGAAGGTCTCACGTTCGACCGAAACGGGACGGTCTGCGGGGATCTGATCAATTAGCGATCTGCGGAACACGTAGCAACCAGCGTTGATTTGATCGGTGACGATCTCTTCGGGGGTTTGCGGCTTCTCAAGGAATGCCGTGACATTGCCCGATGAATCCGTCGGGACCAATCCGAACGCCCGCGGGTCTTCCACTCGCGTTAAGTAGAGCGCCACATCAGCATTGGCATCACGCCAGGCTTGAACGAGGGCCGCAATGTCAAGTCCGGCCAGGACGTCGCCATTGAAGATAATCACCGGATCATCCGGGCCAGACTCCAGAGCCGACACGACGTTCCGGATCGCACCACCGGTTCCGAGGGGAACCTTCTCGACGACGTACTTCAACTCGACGCCGAAACCTTCACCGTCTCCAAAGTACTCGGCGAACACCTCTGCTCGGTATGAAGTGCCGAGCACGATCCGCGTCACCCCAGCCTCGCGAGCCCGCGCGATTTGGTGCTCCGTTACCGGCACCCCCGCTACTGGCAGCATCGGCTTGGGCGCCGAAATCGTTAACGGCCGCAGCCTGGTCCCTTTGCCTCCAACGAGCATCACAGCTTCAAGCACGTGGACACCTTGCCAGATCGGCGCGGGTGATCGCCGCATTCAGCCATGCCGCGGCGCACTCCATACCTACGTCAGTGGCACAGTGGATAGGTGGTCAATCTGCGCACAACCCGGGAAGCCGCCCAACCATTTGTGACGTACTACGACGGGGCGACCGGTGAACGCACCGAACTCTCCGCCACGAGTCTGCGCAATTGGCAGTCCAAGACGGCGAACTACCTGCGAGACGGGCTCGCGATTGATGAGGGCGAAACCGTGTCCTTACACCTGCCTCCGCACTGGGTTGTCCCCATTTGGGTCGCCGCAACACAACTTGTTGGGGCACAGCTTCGCGTTGCCGAGGTGGGCGAGGAGCAGACCGTTGACCTCGCCGTGATCGGCCCCGACGATGTGACAAACCTGCCCCCGGCGAACGCGTACGTCGCGTGTTCCTTGCTACCCCTCGCCCAACCATTCGCTGATCGGTTGCCCGTTGAATGTGAGGACTACTTCGACGAAGTCCGGCAGTACGGGGATTTCTTCTCAGGATCTGGTGCCGCCGCTCCGAACAATCCGCGGGCAGATGCACTCAAAGTGGCGAACAACTGGGGCCTAGCCCAAGGAGATCGGTTCGTTGTGGTCGCGGGTTCAAGGTTGACCTCGGAGAGCCTGCTTGCTCTCTACGAGGTCCCATTAGCCATCGATGGATCTGTAGTGATCATTGCGAATTCGAGCGCAGAACAGATCGCTGACATCACCACACAGGAACGCGCGAAAGCCACTGTGGATGTCTGAGCGCCCACATTGTGGAACGAAGCGGCGCCTCAGAACGTCGCAGTGCATGGAAGTTCTTACGCAACTTTGACGAAGAACGTGCCTAGGATGCCGCCCAACGCGTGCGATCATTGGCGGCACGCTTGTGTAGCTGTACCTGAGTTGAAGAGATCGGACCTGACACGTGACCGAAACCACCCGGCGTCGACGCTGGCCACGGGTTCTGGCTGGCGTGCTCTCGTGCGTGGTTCTCGCAGCAACCGGGGCCGCAGCCGCAGGCAACTACGTGCTCACGGATCTCACAGGCAACATTAAGTCCGGTGACGACGGCAACTTCGTCGCCAAGACCGAAGGCCCCACCCCCGGTGAGCCGATCAATATTCTGCTGATGGGTTCGGACACCCGGACGGGCAACAAGGGGTACGGCAGCGCGACAACAATCGCGGGCGCCCGAAGCGACACGACGATTCTGTTACACGTCTCCGGTGACCGATCACGTGCAATGGCTGTCAGCATTCCGCGCGACGCCAAGATGCTCCTCCCCTCATGCAAGGCGAAAGACGGCACCACTAAGGGCGGCTACGTCAGCCGCTTCAACGAAGCATTCGACAACGGCGGCCCAGGCTGCACCGTTCTCGCCGTCGAACAAATGAGCGGACTGTCAATCGATCACTACGTCGTAGTTGATTTCAGTGGCTTCAAAGAAGTCGTCAACGCACTCGACGGTGTCGACATCTGCCTCAAGAAAGACGTCTACGACGAGGACGCCAAACTCAATCTCAAAGCTGGCAATCACACCGTGAAGGGCGAGCAGGCACTCGCCTTCGTTCGCGCCCGCAAGAACATCGGTGACGGCAGCGACATCTCGCGGATCGAACGCCAGCAGGAGTTCTTGTCCTCGGCGATCCGGAAGGCCACCTCGCTCGGGGTCATCACTAATCCAGCAACGTTGCTTGCAGTCCTCAATGCCGGGACGAAATCGCTCACGACTGATCCGGGCCTGGCCAACGTTCCAGCCCTCAAGGAACTCGCCGTGAACCTGTCCGGCGTTCAACCATCGGAGATCACGTTCGCCACCGTGCCGTGGCAGTACAACGACGACTTCGCGACCGTCTCGATCATTCCTAGCCAGGCGCAAGAACTGTGGAGCGCGATCCGCACTGACACTCAGTGGCCACCGCCACCGACCAACGGCACCGATGGCCAACCGCTGACCGCGGCACCTGCGGACATCACGATCAACTTCCAGAATGTCTCCGGAGTCAACGGAGCAGCCCTCTCGGCTTCAGAGAAGCTCAGCGAAGAGGGTTACCAGATCGGCACCTTGAAGACAGGGAAGGTCGACGGACCTTCGGCGATCTTCTACAACCCAGAGATTCCCGCCCAGGTCGAGGCCGCCCGAACGCTGAGCTACGCCACCGGTGTCGCGATGACCGGCTCGTCGAAGTCCAAGGGTGACGCGATTGTGCTTCAGGTTGGCAGCGACTTCCCAACGACGTTTGAACCCGTAGCGGTCGCCGCAGCACCAACGGCCGCAGCCGCAACGGCCAAGCCTCGAACTGCCGACAAGTCAATCTGCGCGAAGTAGCCGGGATCTCACGCAAACCCCTCACGACCCCGTGCAACGCTGCCACGCAATGTGGCCAAGCCGCGGTAGCCTCGACCTGCTTATGCACCGCTCAGAGGTTGCATATCAAAGCCGGGAGGATCTCTAGTGAAGAGTCACATGCACCTGCGACCGCGAGTGCTGGTCACTGGGGGCGCAGGATTCCTTGGTTCTCACCTCTGCGAGCGACTGCTAGACGAAGGCGCTGAGGTCCTCTGTGTCGACAACTTCTTCTCGTCCACGCGCGAGAACGTTGAACATTTGCTACCGAATCCTCGCTTTGAACTGATGCGCCATGACGTGACCTTCCCGTTGTTCGTCGAGGTCGACGAGATCTACCACCTAGCCTGTCCCGCGTCACCAGTCCACTATCAGCGCGACCCCGTGCAGACCACGAAAACCTCAGTTCACGGCTCAATCAACATGCTTGGTCTAGCCAAGCGAACGGGCGCCCGTATCCTGCTCGCCTCAACGTCGGAGGTGTACGGCGACCCTGAGGTGCACCCGCAGGTTGAGGAGTACTGGGGTCACGTAAATCCCAATGGCATCCGATCGTGCTACGACGAAGGAAAGCGTTGCGCCGAGACACTCTTCTTTGACTACCACCGCCAAAACGGCGTGGACATCAAGGTCGCGCGAATCTTCAACACCTACGGCCCCCGCATGCATCCCAACGACGGCCGAGTGGTCTCGAACTTCATCGTCCAGACCCTGCGAGGCGAATCCATCACGCTGTATGGCGACGGACAGCAGACACGTTCGTTCTGTTACGTCGACGACCAGATCGATGGCCTCATGCGCCTGATGGCGAGCCCAGACGGCGTGACCGGGCCGATCAACATCGGCAATCCAAACGAGATCACTGTTCGCCAGTTGGCCGAACGCGTTACTGAGCTCACCGGAGCTGCCACCGAGATCACCTTTGAGCCGCTGCCGTCCGATGACCCCACTCGCCGCTGTCCGGACATCACCAAGGCTCGCGAGATCCTCGGCTGGGAACCGAAGACTGATCTCGACACTGGTCTCACCTCAACGATCGAGTACTTCCAGAACCATCCAGAGCGCGTGAAGTGGTGACCATCGAGTGAGCGACGAAGCTCCCCGACCCGCGAATCCGACGATTGCCCAAATCCGCGAGGTCTGCCAACCGGTCACTATTACCGGCCGAACCAATTCCGAACACTGGGTCGGCGACCTCTACCACCGACCGATCTCGCCTTACATAACTCGCGTGTTCTTGCGGGCAGGCTTCAGCGCCAATGCAGTCACCGGAGTCATGATCTTTATTGGCTGGGGCGCGGCCGCCAGCTTGTTGATTCCTGGCCTCCCGGGTGGTTTCCTCGCTGCGATCCTCGGCCAACTGCAAATGCTGATCGACTGTACCGACGGTGAGGTCGCGCGCTGGAATCGTTCACAAAGCCCGACAGGGGTTTTCCTCGACAAGATCGCGCATTACACCACCGAATCCTTCATCGCGATTGCCCTCGGATTCCGCGCCGCGGGCAGCTTCGATACCAGCAGTGGTTGGGTTCTCATCGGCGCGCTGCTCGCGGTGGTGCTACTGCTGAACAAGAGCCTGAACGACTTCGTCCACGTCGCCCGCGCGTACGCCGGACTTCCGCGACTCGTTGAGTCCGCCGCTGTGTCGGCGCCGCGACCGGGACTCATTGCCAAGGCCCGACGCGTCGCTCGATTTGTGCCTTTTCACAAGGTCTTTCATTCGATCGAACTGACGCTCTTGGCGCTTGCAGCCTCTGTGATTGACGCATTTCTTGGTGATCTCGTCGCCACCCGAGTTTTGGTGGGAGCACTGTTCGTCTTTGCCATCCTGGCAACCATTGGTCATGCCATGGCCATCCTGTCGAGTAACCGATTGAAGGCACCTCAAAATGGTTGACGTTGGCGTTGTTGTCCTGACCATGGGCAATCGCCCTGAGGAGCTGCGACGAGGACTTGAGTCACTGCTCGCACAGCAGGATGTGAACCTCGACATCGTCTGTGTCGGGAACGGGTGGGACCCCGTCGACCTACCGACGGGAGTACGCCCGCTCTACTTGCCGGAGAACCTTGGGGCCTGCGGCGGGCGCAACGCTGGAGCCGCTGCCGCCACTGGCGACGTGTTGTTCTTCTTTGACGATGACGCCTGGCTCACCGACCCGCACTTCGTCAAACAAGCAGCGAACGCTTTTGTGAACTGGCCCGAGCTCGGAATGGTGCAGCCCCGAGTTCACGACCCACTCTCATCCGCCGACGCCACCCGCTGGATTCCGCGGATCCACAAAGGTGATCCTCATGCGTCGAGCGCGGCTTTTTCCGTCTGGGAAGGTGCACTGCTCGTCCGGCGAACCACCTTCGAGAATGCCGGTGGATTTGGCGACGAACTCTTCTACTACCACGAAGGAATCGAGCTGGCCTGGCGTTGCTGGGATAGCGGTGACGTTGCCTGGTACGCCGGAAACCTCGAAGCTCACCACCCTGCTGCCAGTCCAACCCGGCACGACATGTTCTACCGCATGCATGGCCGCAACCGAGTCTGGGTCGCCCGCCGCAATCTTCCGGCGCCACTTGTTCCGGTCTACGTCGGAACGTGGACGGTGCTCCACCTGATCAAGTCGCGAAATGACCGAGGCGGCCTTCGCCCGTGGTTTGACGGATGGCGTGAAGGGTGGCGGGAGAGCCCTGGCCCTCGACGGCCGATGAAGTGGCGGACCGTTGCGCGGATGTCGCTGCGCGGACGCCCCCCGATCATCTAGGGACAGTTAGCATGACGACCGATGAGTAAACGAATTCCCACCTCACTGCGCACTTATCTGACGCCGGATTTGACCTGGCTGCCACTCGCCTTGTTGATCCTCGCGGTCATTCCCGCGATGGCTGGCTGGACATGGCCTTGCCTCGTCTTACTCGTCGCATCCGTCTGCGCCTCGGCAGCTACCAGGCGCAAGGCGAGCCCTGCGCGAACCTTGCTTGAGCTCGGCGGCTTCTTCGGCCCCGCGATCCGCGGACTCCGATTGGCAGTGCTCCTCCTCCTTGGCAGCCACGTCTGGTCGAACTCGTCCATCACGATCGCAATTGCCACGTGCGGAATCGTCATGGTGCTTGCGTCAACGTTCACTGACATCACCGTGGATCGCTTGGCTGCCCGGCTGATTCCGGAAATCCTCACTCGCAATCTCAACATCAACGTAGCTACTCCACCTCTGCCTGCCCGACTCTTAGCTCAGGGGCTCGCCCTCGTCGTTGCGGAATTGATGCTCATCGTCGTGGGCTGCCTCGTGACTGACTCCCTCGTGCTGGCCTGGGTCGGCGCTGGGTGTGCCGTCCTCGCCTTGGCCGTGCTGACCCTCGCGACAGACCGGGTGCTGCGATCGAAGGGCAATGCCTTCCGCGATCAGGTGCTCGCGGATGTCCAAACATCCTTGAAGAATCTCAACCCCGAGGTTGCCGTCTATCTCGGCGCGAATGATCCGACAACCGTCTACCAACTTGAAAGCTGGCTCGCGACTGCCGAGGGCATCGAAGAATCGACCATCGTGGTCGTTCGATCCGTTGAGGTATTCGAAGCCCTGGGTAAGACATCCGTGCCAGTGATCGCCCTCGTCACAGCCAAGGATCTGTTGGCGCTCAACCTCTCGACTCTGCGCGCCGGACTGTTCGTCGCGAACACCGGCGACGTCATCCACCTCGTTCGAGAACAGAACCCGATGTCGGCATTCATCGGCCACGGCGACAGCGACAAGAATTCGTCGTTCAACCCCTTCACCAAGGTGTACGACGAAGTGTGGGTTGCCGGTAAAGCTGGTGAAGATCGCTACACCCGCGCGCAGATCGGGATTCGACCCGACCAGTTCGTCGCTGTCGGGCGACCTCAGCTTGAAGCGATTGATGTCAATGTGCTCAACCCACACGCCCCCGGTCACATCCCCACCATCTTGTACGCCCCAACGTGGGAGGGCTGGAACCAGGAACAGGAGTACTGCTCGCTCCTTGCCCAGGGTGTTGATTTTGTTGAGCAGGTCCTCGCTCACCCCACAACGTTCCGACTGATCTTCAAACCACACCCCTTCACGGGGATCCGCAATCCGAAGGCCCGCGCATCGGCCAACAAGATTGCTGGGTTGATCCGCAAGTCAAATTCCGCGCGCGGAATCAGCGCGGTCCAAGCGACACCCAAGCGGGCAAACATGGCTACCTCTGCGCGAGAGGCCAACCGACTCGCTACCGAGGGCGGCAACGACTACTTCGCCAAGATTAGCCCGCAGGCAAACCTGATCGTTCAACCGAATGACGGCCTCGGGATCTTCCAGTGCTTCGAGCACAGTGACGCGTTGATCACTGATGTCTCCAGTGTGCTCAGCGACTTCTTGATCACCGATCGACCGTTTGCGGTCTGCAATCCCCGATCGACGTCGGCGGCTCAATTCGTCGCTGAATTCCCTTCCGCTGCTGGCGGCTACGTCGTGGACCGCGACGGATCTAACGCCGGAGACTTCCTCGACGTCATCGCAGGCAACGCACCAGACTCCCAGGAGCAGGCGCGTCGCCGTACACGGGAATCCCTGCTAGGACCGGCAACACCGGCGGCAACTGTTCGCTTCAACTCAGCCGTGACTGCCTTGATTGCGCGCGCAAACGAGCGCATCACAGAGCGCGGCTAACGCTGGGCCAACAGCTCGTCACGCAAGTCTGCGACCTTCGTGACGGCCGCAACGAACGCCTCCGTCGCAACCCCTCGACTCGTATCTCCGAAGCAATACTCGCGGATCTCATCGATCGTCACGGCGGCATCACCGGTCTTTGCATCAGCAAGCCAGTCAGGCACCAACTCCGCTTGATCGGCAGGGAGGAGCGTAAAACGCGCCATCACTGAGTCCGGCGTAACGAGGGCGCGCGTCTCACTCGGCTTCGTGACCACGACGGGTTTTCCTGCCGCAACGGCGTCGAGCGCAACGGCAGAGACATCGGCGACCACAACATCTGCGTTGGCCAGGCTCACACCGAAGTCCGGCTTGTTGCAGACGTGGTGCCCGGCCGCAGGATTCTGCTTCGCGGCCGCAACAATCGCCTCAGCGATTTCGGTACATGCCTGCGCGTACGCACTATCGCGATGCCCCGACAGCGGGTGCTGCCGGAAGACCACTCGGTAGGACCCATCGGCGATCAGTGCTCGCACCATCGTGAGGCCGTGCGTGCGCGCCGATCCGTAGGTGTTGGCAACCCGGTCGCCCTCCCAACTTGGCGCGTACAGCACTGTCGCGAGGTCTGCGGGACGAGGCGAAATCGCGAACTCAACGTCGACTTGCGGCCGCCCAACAACCAGCAGCCGTTGTGATGATTCAAAGTTGATGAGGCGCCGGTCGATGCGATCGATGGCCGCCTGACCTGCCACAAAGGTGAAGTCGTACGCCTTCAGTTGGTTGGACGCAGATATGCCGATCTTGTCGGACTCCCCATGCCCGATGTACACGTGCAGCGCAGACGGGTGCCACATCATCGCAAAATTCGCTCGGTGGTGATTCACATAGAGCACAACTTTGGGATCGTGGGCAGCTACAAACGGATCGATCGCATTGTGGCGGGCGGCGAGCACGACTGGGAAGGGATTGGTTGGGTCCTGAGTCAGCGCCAATGCAGCATCAGCTGACCTCGTCAGAATCAGCACGCGGTGTTGCGAGTCAACCGCCTTAAGCACGTCGAACCACTGCCGCAATTGGTAGAGATTCGCTTCGGTATCCGCAAAATACACAAGGACATCGAAGGTGCCAGACGGGCGAGGCTCACCGGAACGCACCAGAAGTTTGCTGGCCTTTCGGACAGCTAGGCGATGCCGCGCCGTTCGGGCGATGCCAACAAGCTCAGAGCTGATCGACATCGCTGGTGAGTTCCTTTGCCGACAACGGATCCACCCGACGCACGTCGACGATGTGCCCCGTTTGCGGCGCGAGCAACACATCGATCGACGCTGCTGCAACCACTTCAGATTCCAACAGACTTCCGGGCGGCTCAGCACCGAACGCATTTGTCCTCATCGGAGTTCCGGTGCGCTCTGGATTGATGCAGTTGACCCGAACGCCAGCGTCAGCCCACTCGTCAGCAAGTGCCTGGGTGAGATTTACCAGGCCCGCCTTTGCTGAGGAGTACAGGCTGTAGCCCGACCGCCCGCGGGTGTAGGAACTCGAGGTGAAGAGCAGCAGCGAACCTTTGGTCTTCGCCAGGTGCGGGTAGAACTCCTGCGCGATGAAGATCGGCGCCAGATAGTTGACTCCGGTTGCGTGGTAGATCGTGTCTTCACTCTCGTCTGCCAACTCACCTCGAGGCAGCACCCCTGCGGTGTTGACGACGTAGTCGACGCGGCCCGTTTCCGCCAGCACCTGGGCGCAAGCTGCGCGGACGTCGTCGCGGCGGTCGACGTGAGTATTCGTCGACGAACGCGAGAATGACTTCACCACTGCGCCGTGTTTTGACGCTAGATCCGCGATGTCCGCTCCAATGCCGTACGACCCACCAAAGATCACGATGGTCTTGCCATTGAGGCGTTCGCGATACTCGTCCGGACTCATCGAGGCGGGTCGGTCGTGGCTGCCCAACTGAAACAGCTTGTCAGCCACGAACACATCAATCGGCTCGGTGACCTTCATATTCTGGTCGTCACCATGCACGACCCCGATTGGCACCTCGGGCAGGTAGCGCAGCACCACGGTGCAGTCATCCGTCGCGACGAAGTTGGGATCGTTTTCGGCGTTGACGTAGGCCTGCCGAATCGTGTCGAGCTTGAAGGCCTGTGGAGTTTGGCCGCGTCGAAGCAGATGCCGCGGCAACACATCGACAAGTTGTTCGAGCTTCTGCTCGCTTCCTTCCGCTGGCGGGCCGTCAACCTGAATGATGGTGTCCGCTGAGGGAATCGCAGTGTCGACGGCCGAGTACGACTCCAGGGCTTCAACCAAGTCTCGGATGATCCGATCAGCGAGCAGAGGCCTGACGGCGTCATGGAACAACACGTTGCAGTTCTGGTCCCCCAACGCCTTGATAGCCAGTGCCGTGGTTGCGTTGCGCGTCGCGGCCCCTTCAAGGATCTGCGTGACCTTGGAGTAGCCGCCCTTGCGAACGATCTCGCGAATCGCATCGAGGTGACCGGGCACCATCATGACGATGATCTCGTCAATGGCGTTCGACTCCTCGAACAGCGCGATCGTGTGCTCGATGATCGGGCGCCCCGCGACCTTGATGAGTTGCTTGGGAATCTGCAAACCAACCCGTGCACCAACACCGCCCGCCAGAACAACAGCAACAGTCTTGGTATCGCCGTGGCTACCCACAGCCTCATCGGTTGTTGCCGTCATAGGTGCGTAATCCTCACTGAAGTGCTGCTGCGGGCACAGTCGCAAGCCCGGACGTTGAACGACGCCACTCTAACGCGATCTAACCCCTGAGCAGATTACGCGCGACGACAATCCGCTGGATCTGATTCGTCCCCTCGTAGATTTGTGTGATCTTGGCATCGCGCATGAACCGCTCCACTGGGTAGTCCTTGACGTAGCCGTAGCCGCCAAAGACCTGGACGGCGTCGGTCGTGACCTTCATCGCGACATCTGAGGCGAAACACTTCGCAGAGGCGCCGAAGTAGGTAGCTGTCGGCTCACCACGCTCACTCACTGCAGCGGCGTGGTAGACCAACTGACGCGCCGCCTCAACCTCGATCGCCATGTCCGCGAGCATGAATTGAATGCCCTGGAAGTCAGCGATCGCCTTGCCGAACTGCGAGCGCTCTTTGGCATATTCGACTGCTGCGTCGAGAGCCCCTTGTGCCAAGCCGACCGCTTGGGCGCCGATCCCCACCCGCGTCACGTCGAGCGCCTTCATCGCAGTGGTCCACCCTGTCCCGGGTTCGCCAATCATTCGGTCTGCTGGAAGCCGGACGTTGTCGAAGTACAGTTCGCGCGTTGGTGATCCCTTGATTCCGAGTTTGCGCTCCGGCGCACCGAGCGAAAACCCCTCGTCATCGGCGTGGACGACAAACGCCGAGATGCCCTTAGGGCCCTTTTCGGGATCCGTGCTCGCCATCACGGTGTAGTACTTCGAGATGCCCGCATTAGTGATCCATCGCTTGTTTCCGTTGAGAATCCAGTCATCGCCGTCTCGTACCGCCCGGCTTCGCATGCTGGCCGCGTCACTGCCCGCCTCGGGCTCGCTGAGCGCATAAGAGAACATCGCCTCACCACGGGCGACCTCCGGCAGGTATCGCTGCTTGATCGCCTCACCGCCGCCCACCAGGATCGGCGTGGTTCCGAGCTTGTTAACCGCCGGGATCAACGAACTCGATCCGCACACGCGGGCAACCTCCTCGACGACGATGCAAGCCGCCAAGTTGTCGCCGCCGGAACCTTCGTACTCCTCAGGGATCGAAATTGCGTGGAATCCTGATGCCGCCAGCGCCTCGTAGACGTCCCACGGGAACTCACCAGTCTCATCTATCTCGGCTGCTCGAGGCGCAATCTTGTCAAGCGCGAGCGCCCGCACCGCCGCGCGCAACTCAAGGTGCTCTGGCGAGAGTTGGTACAGGTCGAAATCTGGGTTTCCTGCCATGAGTCATCGTCCTTAGTCGCAAATGCCTGATAGATGGGCTGGCGCGGCGAGTATACGAAGTCCCTGACTCGGGCCTCGACTAACCTGATGCCATGACTTCTGCACCTCCCCCGAAACTGAGCGTCATTGGCACTGGATATCTTGGTGCCGTCCATGCCGCTTGTATGGCGAACTTTGGATTCGACGTCATCGGGGTTGATGTTGACCAACGCAAAATTGATCAGCTCAGCGAAGGCAAACCCCCATTCTATGAACCCGAACTGCCGGAGATCCTCACCGCAGCGTTGGACTCTGGGCGCCTAACGTTCACGACCGACCTCGCGCAGGCCGCTGCCTTCGCCGACGTTCACTTCATTTGCGTCGGAACTCCGCAGAGCGCCAACTCAAACGCGGCCGATGTCACCTTCGTGAATTCTGCTGTCTCGGGGCTTGTCCCCCACCTCACCCGCGACGCACTCTTGGTCGGCAAGTCGACAGTTCCAGTTGGCACCGCCGCGAGACTACGGACGCTGGCTCGTTCGCTCGCTCCTGCTGGTGTCAACGTGGACCTCGCGTGGAACCCGGAATTCCTCCGCGAGGGCTTCGCGGTTGCCGACACCCAGCGCCCTGACCGGATCGTCATTGGAACCGACAGCGATTCCGCAGATCAACTATTGCGCGCGGTCTATGCCCACCAACTCGCCGATGGCGTCCCCTACCTCCGCACGGATCTGGCAACCGCGGAACTCGTGAAGGTTGCCGCGAACTCGTTCCTGGCAACGAAGATCTCGTTTATCAACGCGATGGCTGAGGTCTGTGAACGTGCCGGTGCGGACGTCACAGCACTCGCACACGCGATCGGATACGACGACCGGATCGGCGCAAAGTTCCTGCGAGCCGGAGTCGGATTCGGCGGCGGGTGCCTACCCAAGGACATCCGTGCCTTCATGGCCAGGGCCGGTGAACTTGGCGTTGACGACGCATTGTCATTCCTCAAAGAGATCGATGACATCAACCTTCGCCAACGGACCCGGACTGCCAACGCCGCGGTAACGATGCTTGGCGGCAGCGTCAACGGCAAGACGATTGCCGCCCTCGGAGCAGCGTTCAAGCCCGATAGCGACGATGTTCGCGACTCACCCGCACTCGACGTGGCCGCGAACCTGCACCTACAGGGCGCACGGGTTCGGGTATATGACCCCAAGGCGATGGCGAACGCCGCAGCGCTGTTCCCCACGTTGGACTTTGTTGATTCAGCAATCGATGCGTGCGCAGACGCCGATCTTGTCCTTCTCCTCACGGAGTGGAAAGAGTTCGTTGCGCTTGACCCGAATGAGCTTGCGGCGCGCACCGCGGGCAAGCGCATCCTGGACGCACGCAACGTGCTCGATCCCGTCGCCTGGCGGGCGGGCGGGTGGCACTACCGAGGGCTCGGGCGCCCTTAGAAGTCCTGCATCGTGGTCACGGCGTCCGGATCGACGCCGGTGCTTTCGTTGTAGGCAGCGATTACCTCGGTTGGCGTCCCGTACATCTTGAGCACACCCTTTTCGAGCCAGATCGCGTCCGTGCAGAGTTCCTCGACGGTCGCAAGTGCGTGGGAGACCAGGACCATCGTGTGGGCCTCGGAAAGCAGTTCATTCATCTTGGCGTGAGCCTTGGCTTTGAATGCGGCATCGCCAGTCGACAGCGCTTCATCAACGATGAGGATGTCCGGCTCCATATGTACAGCGACGGCGAATGCCAAGCGCGCGCCCATACCTGATGAGTACGTCTTCATCGGCATTTCGAGGAAGTCGCCCAATTCGGTCCAAGCCGCGATCTCTTCGGTTTTAGCCTCAACTTCGGCTCGGGTGTACCCCACGGCAAGCCCGCCGAGCATGATGTTCTCGTAACCCGAGAGCTTCTGGTTGAAGCCGACACCTAAAGCAAGCAGCGTGCTGACCCGGCCGTTGATTTCGATGCGGCCCTCGGTCGGCGGCAAGATGCCCGAGATCGCCCGGACCAGCGTCGTCTTACCCGCCCCGTTGTTGCCAACAATGCCGAGAACTCGCTTGCGTGGAAGCTCGAAGGTCACGCCCTTGAGCGCCTTCACTTCCTTCACCACTCGTTCGCCACGGCCGACCCGCCGCAAGGACGACTTCAACGTCGGCTTCTTCTCGAATGTCGTTCGATACGTGACCGAGAGGTTTTGAACGCGGATCGCGGGATCAGAGTCTGACGGCAAAATCTCTCTCCCTTGAAAGGAATACGTACCCACCGACGAGGATTGACAACAGGGCCCAGCCTGCCATGACCGCCCAGACGATTGGTGCGGGCGCCTGGCCGTACACAAACGCGTAGCTGAACGTTGAAATCACATCGAACATCGGGTTGATATAGGTCAAGAACTTCGCCTGGTCGGGCAGCAAGTTCGCCGTCCACAGAACCGGCGAAGCGAAGAACCACAGCCGCAGGAAGTACGGAAGGAAGCTCTTCGTGTCGCGGAAGTACACCTGCATCGTCGCGACCAGCATCGCCATACCTGCTGCGAAAATTGTCAGCAGGATCAGCACCGGGATGCAGTAGAGCCACGTCCAACTCGGACGCACACCAAACACCAAAGCCGCAACAATAAGCACGATCAGTGACGGCCACAGTTCGTAGAGCGCACCTCGTACTGAAGCTAGCGGCAACAGCGCCTTCGGGAACGCTGTGTTCGTCACCATCTTGCCCGCCGACGTAATCGAACGAACGCCATCTTTCATGGAGTTCTCAAGGACGTCGAACACGAATAGCCCTGCGATGAGGTAGACGAAGTAGTGCTCAGTCGTCCCGCCTCGCGCCAAAATCGAGACGAGCAGGAAGTAGACCAATCCCATGAGCAGCGGATTGATGATGCTCCAGAGACGGCCAAGAACAGTGTCTAGTTGCTTGGCTCGAACGTTCGCGCTCGTGAGTTCATTCATGAACTCACGTCGGCGCCAAAGCTCCCGGAAGTAGGCCCGGAAGTTGCGCGGTAGACCTGCGCGGTACGGCTCGTAAACGTGGTGGGTCCCGCGGAACTCGTCATCGTCGGGGACAGCATCGACGTCAATGGCAGCCTTTGCCACAACATTCTCCCCTCAACGGCGCTCGATGATGATAGGCCCGACTTTGGCCGAACGCGACTGCGCCCCGCCCGCTAATCCGTGACTTTCACCCTTGCGGACGGCGTTGAGATCGCGACGTGATGAAGCCGGTGCCCCACGACATGTGCATCGCCGCCAAGACCGCAGGGACTCGGGCTCGGACCGGGAGTGGTGCGTTCCGCGAAATCGCCAAACCTCCGAGCGAAACCGCGGCGATGTAGCCGACGGGGGCAAGCCATCCCACCCCAAACCACCGCGGTGCGACGCCCGTCTGCGCGGCAAGGCCAGCGGCGGCGCCGGTCACGATTCCGGCTACTGCCAACGGAGGCGCGAGATAGCGAGCTTGCACGGTCTCGGGGTGGCGACGCATAACCTCGCGTCGCCACGTTCCGTACTGGAAGTACTGCCGCGACAGCGCTCGCATTGTGGGCCTGGGCCGGTACGACACTTGCATCTTCGGGTTAAACCAAATCTTGCCGCCGGTGGCTCGGATTCGGTGGTTCATCTCCCAGTCCTGCGCGCGGTCAAACGTCTCGTCGTACCCGCCAACTCTGGCGAGCGCATCGGCCCGGAATACGCCCAGGTAGACAGTAGGCGCCTCGCCCTCGGCGCCGCCGACATGGAACGGGGCGCCGCCCACACCGAGCATCGATGTCATCGCGACTGCGACCGCCCGTTCGAACGTTGTCGTGCCTTCAGCAGCCATCACCCCGCCCACGTTGTCTGCCTCGGTGCGAATCAAGGTCTCGACTGCGGTGCTGATGTAGTCACGCGGCAGGGCGCAGTGGCCGTCGACGCGGACGATGATCGAAGCCTGCGCGACAGCAAGTGCGGCATTAAGGCCCGCCGGGGTTCGCCCCGTCGGGTTGGCGACCGTCCGTACGCGAGAATCCGCCCGCGCGAGCTCTGCGGCGACCGCATCGGTGCCGTCACTCGAAGGCCCAAGGGCAAGGATCACCTCGATGGAGCCAACAAAGTCTTGATCGAGAACGGCTCCCACTGCCTCTGCAAGGTGTCGTTCCTCGTTGAGGACAGTCATGACGACAGAGACCTCAGAACCGAACTCCGGCACGATTTCGATGGGCGGCGCCGCAGCATCCGGCCCAATCACATTGCCCTGTGTCGTCATGTGTTCACCTGGTGTAGTCATTGGGTCGGAGATTACTCCGTCGGACCGAATCACACCCTAGACACGGCGGATACTTCCGACCAACGGCGTGCCGGCCGACCTATTGATCAGAGTGTCGACTTAGCATCGATGAGGCGTGAACTTCCCCGGACAAATCTGTTCGAGCGCAACGTGAGGTTTGTGTAAACGTGGAACGCACACATTCCGTACTGCGTCGCACCACATTGAGATCACCTGCCGAAGAGAGGGCATTCCATGGCACCCGCGCGCACTGACCGACCACGGTCGACACGGCGCCTTGTTGGCGTGACTGTCGCCGCTGGCGTTCTGGTGGTCAGCGCGGTGGGTTACGCAACCGCGAGTGAAGTCACCGGCCAGGTGAATCGAACTGAGGTCTTCGGACTGATCTCGGACCGCCCGCAAAACGACGGCGGCATGAACATCCTGCTCGTTGGAAATGATGACCGCACGGGGCTGTCAAAGAAGGAACGTCGGCAACTGCACGTCGGTCAAGGCGAATATGGTCGCCACACCGACTCGATGATGATCGTGCACGTCGCCGACGACGGTTCGGTGGGGGTTGTGAGCATCCCGCGTGACTCCTACGTTGAGATCCCCGCCTACACCACATCAACCGGCAAGGTCATTCCTTCTACGAAACAGAAGATCAACGCCGCCTACAGCATCGGTGGGCCAACCCTTGCGGTGGAAGCAGTTGAGCAATCAACCGGTGTCCACATCGACCACTACGCCGAAATCAACTTTGCCGGCTTTGTGAACATGGTCGAAGGCCTCGGCGGAGTCCCCATTTGCACCAAGAAGCCCATCGTCGACGAGAAGGCTGGGCTCAATCTCCCCGCTGGCCCCCAGACGCTCAACGGAGCAGAAGCACTCGGCTACGTTCGTGCGCGTTACTTCGATCCCAGCGCTGACATCGGCCGCATGAAGCGCCAGCAGACCTTCCTCGCCGCAATGTTCAAGCAAGCCATCAGCCCAGCAACGTTGATGAACCCGGCTCGGCTGATGTCGTTCCTCAATGCCGCCGCAAGCTCGGTGACGGTCGACGAGAACTTCAGCAAGCAGGACATGTGGCACCTGGCGGCGAAGATGCGGTCGGTCAACCCGTCGGCCATCAGCTTCCAGACGATCCCGCTCAGTGATGACACCTACGAACCAGGAGCCGGTGCAGTTGTCATCTGGGACCCCGAGGAGTCAGCAGCGCTGTTCGCCAAGCTCAAGACTGGCGCACCGCTCGACGGCAGCGACGCCGCTCCGGCCGGCGAAGAAGTAGAGGTTGCACCGTCGTCGATCTCTGTTCGTGTCCTCAATGGTTCGACTGTGAATGGCCAGGGCACCAAGGTCATCAACGAGATGCGGGCCGCCGGGTACAGCGTTGTTGGCATCGCCAGCAACGCCCCGAAGAAGACCGGCGACGTCACTGTCATTGAGTACGACCCTCGCTACGACACCTCACTGAAGACGCTGCAGGCAGCGTTCCCGAATGCTGAGGTCAAGGAGGTCGAAGGACTCGGCCGGACGTTCCGCATCACGGTGGGCAGCGAGTTCGACGGCGTCAAAGCCGTCCACGTCGCCGCACCAGAGCCCGCTCCGGCCGCCGAGGGTGAAACACCTAAGCAAGCAGCCAACGACCTCTGCGAATAGCCCGCTAGAGGTTGCGGAGCCGTTCGCCCTTGGCCTTCGCCATCTCTGACAGTTCGTCCTGGAAGACCTCCATGCGCTTACGCAACTGCGCATCTGAAGCACCCAGAATCCGGGCAGCGAGTAAACCTGCGTTGCGCGCGTTGTCGACAGCGACGGCCGCAACCGGAACACCCGCAGGCATCTGCACAATCGACAGCAACGAATCAAGACCATCGAGGTGCTTCAAAGCAACTGGCACACCGATGACGGGCAGCGGCGTGACCGCTGCCAACATGCCAGGCAAGTGAGCCGCGCCACCCGCACCGGCAATGATCACACGCAGGCCGCGATCGGCGGCGTCCTTGCCGTACGCGATCATCTCGACCGGCATTCGGTGAGCAGACACGACGTCGGCCTCGAAGGGGATGTCAAACTCCGCAAGCACCTCGGTCGCGGCCTTCATGATCGGCCAATCCGAATCCGAGCCCATCACAACGCCCACGAGCGGGTGTTCGGCGTACTCACTCATCGATTACTCCAGCGAGGTAGTCGGCGGCATGGTTTCCGCGCTCGATCAAGGATGGCAGGTCATCTCCGCTGATGGTGACGTGTCCGAGCTTGCGACCGGGCCTTGGGGACTTGCCGTACATGTGGACCTTGGCGTGTGGCTCGCGTGCCATCACGTGGCGGTACGCGGCGTAGATCCCGCCCTTGTCAGTCCCGAGGACGTTCACCATCACCGAGTACGGGGCTCGCGCGGCCGGGCTACCGAGCGGCAGGTCGAGTACCGCCCGCAGGTGGTTTTCGAACTGCGAGGTCACCGCGCCGTCAATCGTCCAGTGACCGGAATTGTGCGGGCGCATCGCAAGTTCATTGATCAGGAGACCATCGGCCGTCTCGAACATCTCGACCGCCAGCATTCCGGTCACCCCCACCACCTCTGCCACCTTCAGCGCAATCCGCTGAGCATCGATGCTGAGGTCGCTTGCAAGTTCAGGTGCCGGAGCAATAACTTCCCGACAGATGCCATCTTGTTGGACGGTCTGCACAATCGGGTACGCGACGGCTTGCCCGTGCGGTGAGCGAGCAACCTGGGCAGCCAACTCACGTGTGAAGTCGACGCGTTCTTCGAGTAGCCATTGGGTGGGTGCAGTTAGCGGATGTGCTTCGACAATTGCCAGCGCAGCGTCGAGGGAGTCTGCGACCCACACTCCCCGGCCGTCGTAACCCCCGCGGGAGGTCTTGAGGATCAGTGGCCACCCCGCGCGTTCACCAAACTCTGACAGGACGGACTGGGTGGTCGCAGCGTCTGCATCAGCAGCCAGGCTTGCCCATTGCGGGCACGGCAAACCAGCTGCACTCAGCGCTGCCCGCATGACCACCTTGTCCTGGGCGTGAATGAGCGCGTCAGGGCTTGGATGGACGGCGATCCCTCGATCGACGAGTTGCGCCAGGATCTCCGGTGGCACGTGTTCGTGATCGAACGTCACGACGTCGAGACCCTCGGCGAAGTCGAGCACTGCCTGCACGTCATCGTGTGATCCGATTCGGACGTCCGGGATGACCTGTGCCGCACTGTCCTCCAGCGATGCCGCCAGGACGCGTAAGTGGACGCCTAGCGCGATCGCGGGCTGGGCCGACATTCGTGCGAGCTGACCGCCACCGATGATGCCTACCGTCGGGAATCTGTTTTCGTCAGCCGCTGATTGCGCCTCGCTCACGCAGAGACCCCTTCCGGGGTCACAGTGATTCCGTAACGCGCGGTGTACGTCTCGCCGGGCAGGGCCGTCTTGATGGGAAAATGACCGGCAAGTGGATCGGTGGGGGCCGTCATTGGCTCAATTGCCACCAACGGCTGGTCGGCCGGGGCAAACAGCACTGCGTAGTCGTAGCCGAAGTCGTACGAAAGCGTGATTCGACGGTTTCCGCCTTCGATCCACGCGGTGGTTCCGGCAACGACATCGGAGAACAGGTCGTCGAGCACAACACCGCCGTCGGCAGGGTCGCCAAGGGTCTTGACTTCCACCGGGCCGCGCTTGATGTCACCAGTCGGCACACACCGTGAGTCCAGCTTCACCTTGTGAGTGAACGGCTTGGACACAGTCCAATCTGCCCGCATGCCCCCGGGAGGCGCGAAGTAGGGGTGCCAGCCGAATGCGATCGGCACCTCTCGGTCGCCGGTCGCGGTCACCGAGGTCCAGATCTCAACCTTGGAGCCAATCAGGTGAACGGCCACCGTCAACAGATGCGGAAATGGGAAGGCCGGGAACTCCGGGCGGGCTGCGTGAAAGTCCAGATTCGCGACGAGCCACGCACCTTCGTCGTCGCCTTCGCCGCCAACTTCAGCCCGGGTGATGTGCCAATCAGGGCACCCAGCGAGCAGGCCATGGATCGGCAGTCCGTTCGCGTCCGGATGCGCGCCCGGGGTCCCGTCAGTCACGAGTTCGATCCCGTTGAATTCCTTCACGTCGAGCCTGTTCGCCCACGGTGCAAGCAGCGGAATCCCAAACGTTTTCCCGGATTCGCGGTAGGCACCAAGTCCGGCGCGCATGCCCAGCAATTCTTCGCCCTCGTGAGTCAACGATGACCCGACCATGCCTGCGCCAGGCACAAACGTCACGGTGACGTCTGACGGCGACGACAGGGTGTACGCGGTCAGCTCGGGAAAGTCGGGATGAGGACTCTGGGTGACTTCGTAGGTAGGGGACATGTGCCTATCTTTGCGGTAAACCGAGGTCACGCGAAATCAGCATGCGCTGAACTTCCGACGTCCCCTCGCCAATTTCCAAGATCTTGGCATCACGGTAGAAGCGTCCGACCGGGAACTCAATGGTGAATCCGTACCCACCGTGAACCTGGGTAGCTGCCCGCGAGTTATCCATCGCAGCGTTTGACGAGTGCAACTTCGCGATCGCCGCCTGCCGTTTGAACGGATCCCCTGCGGCCATCCGCGCCGCGGCGTCACGCCAGGCCAACCGCGATGTGTGCGCCCGCACCTCCATGTCGGCAATCATGAACGACACGGCTTGATGCGCCGCGATGGGCTTTCCGAACGTCTCGCGCTCGCTGGCGTACTTGACCGACTCGTCGACGCACCCCTGGGCCAAGCCAGTCGAGAGCGCTGCAATCGCGATGCGCCCTTCGTCAAGGATTCGCAAGAACTGCGCGTATCCACGGCCACGTTCGCCCACAAGGTTCGTCTCGGGCACTCGGACATCGACGAACGAAAGTTCGTGAGTATCCGAAGCGTTCCATCCGACCTTGTCGTACTCCTTCGAAACCGTGAAGCCAGGAGTTCCGGAGGGAACCAGGATCGAGGAGATTTCTTTGCTGCCGTCCGGGTTCTCGCCAGTCACAGCAGTGACCGTCACGAGCCCCGTGATCTCGGTTCCCGAGTTCGTGATGAACGACTTGGACCCGTTGATCACCCACTCGCCATCGACGAGTTCTGCCTTAGTCCGGGTGCTGCCGGCATCGGAGCCTGCACCGGCCTCAGTAAGTCCGAATGCGCCCAACATTTGGCCCGAGGTGAGCTTGGGTAACCACTCACGCTTGAGCTCCTCAGAACCGAAACGGAAGATCGGCATCGCGCCGAGAGAGACGCCCGCCTCCAGCGTGATCGCGACCGAGGAGTCCACCCGCGCAAGCTCTTCGAGCGCGACACAAAGTGCGGTGAAGTCGCCGCCCATTCCGCCGTACTCTTCCGGGAACGGGAGCCCAAACAACCCGAGGTCAGCCATCGACTTAACGATCGGAAGGGGAAACTCGCCGCGGGCGTAGTAGTCGCCGATTACCGGAGCAACTTCATCACGCGCAAATTGCTCGACAGTCTTTCGCAGCGTCTCATGGTCTTGCGACAGCCGTAGGTCCACTTCACTCCTTCATTCACTCCGGTGCCGACAGGTTCACTCACCCGTTCGGACGACCGTTGACACAAGGCGTGAGCACTCAATCACCGATGACTTTTACATGGTGACCAGACTCACCTGAGCTAACGACTAATCCTCGCACGGGGTGGGTAACCTGAGAACATGACCCAAACGTCGGCAGATTTGCAGCCACGCGGTCGCATTGCGACGACCGTGGCTTTGTTGCGAGTGAAGTTTGACAAAATCCTCGCTGAGGCCGCGAAATTCGGCGTTGTAGGGCTTTGTGCCCTCGTCATCGACGTCGGCCTCTTCAACCTGCTGCTCATCGTTGACGGCGGAATCCTCGCCGACAAGCCCCTTACCGCCAAGGTGATCTCGGTGACCGCAGCCACGACATTTGCGTACTTCGGTAACCGCTTCTGGACCTTCCGCGATCGCGCTCGAAGCTCGTACCGGCGCGAATACGTGTTGTTCTTCGTCCTCAACATCATCGGCATGGGCATCGCGCTCGGCTGCCTCTGGTTCACGCACTACGCGCTTGGATTCGACAGCATCATTGCCGACAACATCAGTGCGAACGTCATCGGTTTGGCACTCGGCACAATCTTCCGCTTCTGGTCCTACCGCAAGTGGGTCTTCACCGACCCCGAAGCCGTCACCGACAAGAAGCTTGTCGAGCTATCTGAAGTCTGAGGTACGCCAGCACATACCGACGCACCCCGCTTAGGCGGGCGTAACTCCGTGACGGCGCCGCGAAAAGTCCCGATTCTTCGTTGACGCCGCGGCGATCCGACGGATGAGCTCGGTTCGCAAGTCTTCAGGTTCGATGATGGCGTCCACCACCAGCTCGCTGGCCAGGCGCACAACATCGATGTCTTCTTCGTACGCGTCACGCTTGGCCACAACGAACGCCTCACGTTCTGCCTCATCCTCGATGGCCGCGATTTTGTTCGCGTAGACCGCGTTGACGGCAGCTTCGGCTCCCATTACCGCAATCTTTGCCGATGGCAGCGCGATCGTTGCGTCTGGCGCGAAACCCGGCCCGGCCATCGCATAGAGCCCGGCTCCATAGGCCTTGCGTACGACCACGCAGAACTTGGGGACAGTGGCCTCGCAGACTGCCGTAATCATCTTTGCGCCGTGGCGGATGATGCCCTGCTTCTCGACTGCAGTTCCCACCATGAAGCCTGGGACATCCGAGAGGAAGATCAGCGGAACGTTAAACGCGTCGCACAGTTGGATGAACCGGGCAGACTTGTCGGCCGAGTCGACAAAAAGCACGCCACCCTTGAACATCGGGTTGTTCGCAACGAGCCCCACCACCTTGCCGTCAAGGCGAGCGAAGCCGACGACAAGTTCCTTGGCCCAGCCCTTATGGATCTCGAAGAACGTTCCCTCATCAACGAGGCCCCGGATGTACCGACGCATGTCGAACGCTTGGCGCTCACTGTCCGGCACGAGTGCCCGGAGATCAATCGACTCGGAGGCTGCTGGTTGCGCCACGGGTGGATTCTCTTGCCAGTTCTGCGGAAGGTACGACAGGTACTGCTTGACGGTTTCGAGCGCTTCTTCCTCCGTCTTCACCAGCGCATGGCCGACCCCGGATTGGGTGGTGTGAACCTTCGCGCCACCCATTTCTTCCAGCGTGGTCTTCTCACCGGTGACCATCTCGACCATTCGGTCAGAGCCGAGATACATCGACGCATTACCTTCAACCATGATCACGATGTCGCAGAAGGCTGGGATGTAGGCGCCACCGGCAGCACTGGGGCCAAAGAGCGCACAGACCTGTGGAATCGAACCGGATGCCCGCACCTGGTTCCAAAAGATCTTTCCGGCGCCGCGGCGACCGGGGAACAGATCAACCTGATCAGTAATGCGCGCGCCCGCTGAGTCCACGAGCCACACCATCGGGATCGATAGGTCGTACGCACGCTCGATGATCCGAATGATCTTCTCGACCGTACGAGCACCCCAGGAACCCGCCTTGACGGTTGAGTCGTTCGCCATGAGTGCCACCGTGCGGCCAGCAATCGTCGCGGTTCCGGTCACCACACCGTCGCTGGGCAGGTCACCAGCGAGCACATTCGCAAATTGCCCGTCCTCGACGAAGGAATCCGCATCGACCAACGCTGCAATCCGATCACGGGCAAAGAGCTTGCCGCGTGCACTGTTCGCCTCGTGGTACTTCGGCGCACCACCGGAATTTACTTGTTCGCGCAATTCGCTGACGGGCAAGTGATTTGGCATGCGGGCGCCTCATTTCATGCAGGTTTATCTCAGATGAACGAACCGCGGTGAAGCCTACGCACCCCGGTGGCAACGACCGGTAGCGCGGGTCGCGCGGCAGAAATTCGGCTACTTGGTCTTGGCGCGGCTGAGCGACCAGGCGCGCAACAGACCGAACCCGCGCGCTGGGCGAGGCCGGACAGACTTGAATGAGAACTGCTTCTCTTCCATCAACGCTTCAAAAGTCGCCGCATCGACGAACGTCGAACCTGGCTTGGCCATTGCCGTCAACCGGCTCGCCCGGTTCACCGTGGTGCCGAATACATCGCCCATTCGCAGGAGCACCGGCCCCGTTCCTAGCCCGATCCTCATCCGCGGAACATCACTGCTTTCGCGATGGGCCTCGTGGAGTTCAAGCGCAATCTTGGCGACCTTCTTCGGGGACTCGTGAGCAAAGAGCACTTCGTCACCGAGAGTCTTGATCAGGCGCGAACCGTGACTAGCCACGACGTCGGCGCTGACGCTCTCGAACTGCTTGACGAGGATCGCAAGGTCCTCTTCCGGAATCTGCCGAGATAACCGGGTAAAGCCGGCTAGATCAGCAAACCCCACGGACATTTCACCGGCCCGGGCGTCGGGGCCGGCGTCGGCTAAGGCTGCCGCGCGCGAAGCATTGTGGGTCATCTGTCGACGCCACGAATAGACCATGAGCGTCTCGAGCACGGGCTTGTACGCCTGTGAATCGCGCAACAACGGGCCGATGTCATCCGGTTGCAGAACTCCCTGCTTCGCTATCACGCCTCGTTCGATGAGCGAGCGGGCAATGATGTTTCCTTGCCATTCTGCGAGCCGCGACGTGTGTTGGCCGATGGCCCGGACCATCTCGATTGACTCATCGAACGAGATGTACCCGGCGTCCACGAGGCTCATCAGTGCCCTGATCGCCTCGACATCAGCAGCAGCGAACTGTGCTTCACCGCCCATGTCCGCAAACCCCATCGCGCGCCAGAGCCCGCGAGCAACGTCCTCAGAAACTCCGGCTTGCGCCGCCACCTCCTGGCTCGTGAGGCCGGGAGCCGACCCCAATACATGGGCGACAAACTGCTCAAGGGACTTCTGCGGGCGCCCGTCTTCGAGCACCGTCGGGGCCTGATGCACTACTGGCAACGGAGATTGGACGGCCAAGGAACTCGGAGCAACGAATTCTGCAGGGGGCTCCGCCACCGGGACTGGGCTCACTGCAGGCACGTTCTTGATAGCAGGCTTCGTACGTGGTGAAGCCTTCTTGACAGGCGCCTTTCTGACAGTCGCTGCCTTGACGGGAGTCCTCTTGGCCGCAGGCTTTGATGCCGCAGGCTTCTTCGTGGCAGGCCTCTTCGCAGGCACCTTCTTCGCCGCCGACTTCTTAGCGGGCGCCTTCTTCGTCACGGACTTGCTAGCAACGGCCTTGCGAGTAGTAGGCGCCTTCGCAGGCCCGGCATCCGACGTAGCCGCAGGTTCAACCACGGTCATGATGCTGCCCGCAAATCACCAGATGTCCCAGACGAGGTAGCCGGACGAACATGGCGTTCCCACGCTTGCGCTCGCAAAGCCATGATTTCTTGGCGCAGTTTCTCGACGTCAGCGACATCGAGCATCAAGGCCGGGAGCGGGGCGAAGCTTGTTTGCACCTGCAAAACTCCTACCCCGAAGATCCGTTGAATTGGCCCTGATTGGTGCGTCACGTCAACAATAGTCAGTAGCGGGATGTCCCACCCAGCTTTTCGGATTCGATAGCGAATTCGAATGCGGTGATCGGTGAGTTCGAGCTTGGCGTTTGACCAACCTGCAAAGCGTCGCACGACGCTGACCAGCAGAAACACGGAAACAATCGCCGCGAGGCTCCATTTTGCGCCTGTGACCCACACTGACTTCGCGGGGAACCATGCATCGATCGCCGCCCACGCCGCACCGGCCAACGCCGCGATGACCACGAGGCGGACCACGATTCCGACGAGGCCAAGTTCGTTGCGGCGAACTTCCGCAACGAGCACCTCGGGGGAATGCGTCGCCGCACGGTTCGTGAACACAAGGTCAATCGTCTCAGACCGTTCGGCGCCAGAATGCGCTAAGTGTTCCGAGGCCGCGCGCTCTCACTGACTGTGACGGGTGTGTGCACTCATACCGGGCGTAGGTGAGTGATGTCTCCCGCGGAGACCGACTGCCTGCCGAACACACCGTCAATCACCACATGGCCATCGAGATCGATCTCCGTGGCTTCCCCGACGAGCTCCTTTCCCGCGACGTCCACCCGGACCCGACGCCCGAGCGTGGCGCTCATCGCCGAGTAGTCCGCACGGATTCCTGTTGCTTGAGCGTCTCCTCCACCAGCCACAAACCGATCCCACAATGGCAACCAGTTCGCCAGAACACTCGCCAACAGGGCTTCCCTCGTAACCCGGCCACCCTCAATCGCAATCGACGTTGCAGCGGGGATGGGCAGCATGTCTTGTGCGTGCATCACATTGATGCCGATGCCTACGACCACGGCGTCTCCCCTGCGCTCAGCCAGAATTCCGGCGAGTTTGCGTGGGCCTGGCGTCCCGTCATGGGCGGGTCCATCGATGACGACGTCGTTGGGCCACTTCAACGTGGCTTCCGGACAATGCTCAGCGATTGCGGTGCCGACGGCAATCCCGGCAATCAGTGGGATCCACCCCCAAGCCGAAGCCGCCCACCCGGCCGGTGGGCGCAGCACGGTCGAAAACAGGAGCGCCTGACCCGGCGGGGTTTCCCACACGCGACCTAGGCGCCCGCGCCCGGACCGCTGCTGGTCCGCCACAACCACAGACCACGCAGGCGCGCCTGCAGCGGCGATCGTGAGGGCTTCGTCATTGGTCGAGTCAGTCACTGCGAGGACCACCGGGGCCGGGATGTGTAGTGACGCTGCCGTCAGCGCTGCAACCACCGAACCAACGCTGAGCGGGGATGCAGGGATTCTGGATTCGGCCACGTTGCTACCGTACCCACGAGTTCTTCGTGATGATTCGAGCCACTAGCCAAGGGGAATAATGACCGCCGTGCCCGACGTGGATGCCACCGATGTGAACGCTCCCGATCCCCACACCACTGCCGGAAAGATCGCTGAACTGCAGCGACGCAACGAAGCCTCGATGCATGCAGGTTCAGAAAAGGCGATCGCCAAGCAGCACAAGAAGGGCAAGATGACGGCGCGCGAGCGCATCCTCACCTTGCTCGACGACGACTCGTTCGTGGAACTTGATGCACTGGCTCGGCACCGCAGCCACGCCTTCGGACTCGAAGAGACTCGCCCGTACGGCGACGGCGTGGTCACCGGATACGGCACGATCGACGGCCGACCGATCTGCGTATTCGCCCAGGACTTCACGGTGTTCGGCGGAAGCCTTGGAGAGGTCTTCGGCGAGAAGATCGTCAAGGTGATGGATCTGGCCATGAAGACGGGCGTTCCAGTCATTGGAATCAATGACTCGGGCGGCGCGCGCATTCAAGAAGGCGTCGTCTCGCTAGCGAAGTACGGCGACATCTTCATGCGCAACGTTCACGCTTCCGGCGTGATCCCGCAGATCTCACTGATCATGGGGCCATGCGCGGGCGGCGCGGTGTACTCCCCCGCGATCACCGACTTCATCGTGATGGTCGACAAAACGTCCCACATGTTCATCACCGGGCCTGACGTCATCAAGACCGTCACCGGCGAGGACGTCGGATTCGAAGAGCTAGGCGGCGCACACACTCACAACAGCAAGTCCGGCGTCGCGCACTACATGGGAAGCGACGAAGAGGACGCACTCGACTACGTGAAGTCGCTGTTGTCATTCCTTCCGAGCAACAACACTCAGTTGCCGCCGGCCGACGACATTGAAGCCGACCTTGAGCCAAGCGAAGAAGACCTCGCGCTCGACACGTTCATCCCGGATTCGATGAACCAGCCGTACGACATGCACACGGTGATCGAGTCAGTGCTAGATGACGGCGACTTCCTGGAAGTTCAGCCTCTGTTCGCCCCGAACTTGCTTACCGGATTTGGTCGCGTAGAGGGCCGCCCTGTCGGAATCGTCGCGAATCAGCCGATGCAGTTCGCAGGCACACTCGACATTGATGCATCCGAGAAGGCCTCACGGTTCGTTCGGACGTGCGATGCGTTCAACGTTCCCGTGGTCACGTTCGTGGATGTGCCCGGGTTCCTGCCTGGAACTGATCAAGAGTGGAACGGCATCATCCGCCGCGGTGCAAAGTTGATCTACGCGTACTGTGAAGCAACAGTTCCTAAGGTCACGGTCATCACGCGGAAGGCGTACGGCGGCGCGTACGACGTTATGGGTTCTAAGCACCTCGGCGGCGACGTGTCGTTTGCCTGGCCAACAGCACAGATCGCGGTCATGGGCGCGCAAGGTGCAGTGAACATCCTGTACCGCAAGGAACTCAAGGCCGCTGGCGATCCCGAGGCCGAGCGCGCACGCCTGTTGGTGGAGTACGACGACGAGCTCGCGAATCCGTACCTGGCCGCCGAGCGTGGATACGTTGACGCGGTGATCATGCCGCATGAAACACGCAAGCAGGTCGTGCTCGCGCTGCGTGCACTACGCAACAAGCGTGAGACCTTGCCGCCGAAGAAGCACGGAAACATCCCGCTGTGACCGGCGAAGCTTCAACGGACGCAACCGACGCACCTGCTGCGCAGCCCCTACTTCGGGTGGTTTCGGGTAACCCGACGCCTGAGGAACTTGCCGCCCTCGTCACCGTCATTGCCGCTGCATCATCGACTGACGCAGGCGTCGACGACGAATCGGACTCCAATGGTTGGGGTTCGCCCGCAGCCATGCATCGGGCTCCAATGCCCGCCCCCGGCCCAGATGCCTGGCGCCAACTCGGCCGTAGGTAGTCCAACACCGTTCCGCCTACACACCGGTCGAAAATGGCCCGTCTCGGGCCACTCTGGACCAGCCTGCAGTTCCATGAGGGAACTGCGCGGGCTTAGGCGGTGTCGCCGGTTCGATATCTGTTTGGTGGCTTCACGGTCCGGATCTTCCAGTGGTTGTAGGTTTTCAACCGGTGGTGGCGCATAGGTGGTGGAGCCGTAGCCGAGCAGGTGCCCGGTGACGGTGTCAGTGACCAGCCGTCGCCACCGCGAATCGACTGCGAGGCGGCGGGCCCTCACGCTTACGGGCAACCGCGACAACGTCGCGGCGGAACTCTTCAGGGAATGCTCTCGGCATGACAGACACCCTTACAGCTAGGACGGATCCTCACAGATCAGATGTCAACCAAAGCCTGGGCAGTCCCGAACGTGATCTATGCGTACTCCACAACCTGTAGCCAATCGACACCGATTTCCGCCAGCAACTCCCGCAACAGCGGCATCGAAAGCCCAATCACGTTGCTCGGGTCGCCGTCGATCCCGGCAACAAATGGAGATGAAAGCCCGTCCAAGGTGAAGCTGCCAGCGACCGCAAGCGGCTCGCCCGTTCGCACGTAGGCGTCAATGTGCGCGTCTGACATCGGGGCAAAATCAACGCGCGTTCCGACCGCCCGTCCGACGCTGCGACCAGTCGCCAGATCCCGAACGGCATGACCTGTATGCAAGACGCCACTGGTGCCTTGCATCTTGCGCAGCCGCGCAGTCGCGACCTCGGCCGACTCCGGTTTACCTAACGCTGAGCCTTCCCACTCCAAAATCGAATCGCAGCCGATCACAATGGCATCCGAACCCGCCAACTTCAGCGCAACATCCGCGCACTTCGACTCAGCGAGCAGCTGAGCCAACTCAGGCACCCCGAGGTCGATGCCGGCGGCAGAGTTCGAGACAGCGTCCTCGTCAACGTTGCTTGCCTGGATGAGTGGCTCGACTCCAGCGGCCCGAAGGAGTCCCCTACGCGCTGGCGAGGCCGATGCGAGAACGACCTGCCGCTTACCGAAGCCACCTTGATCGACTTTTGATCTCTCAGACACCCCACAACCCTAGTACGCTCACGGGGTGTCGCAAGCAGCCAACGAACAGCCTCCCGCGCAACAGCCTTCGACCGGCGTTCGGATCGTCAAAATTCTCGCGATCGCACTGCCACTGCTCTTCGTTGCGTGGTTCGCGATCTCGATGATCTTCGGCGCATTCCAACTCGCTGGAGCCGCCTCGTTGTTCAAATCGGGCTACTCGGGCAAAGATGCCGCAGCGATCAAACAAGCGGGTGCGCAGGCAGCCGCTGGCATGGCCAGAATTGACACCGCAATTTCGTCGCCACCCATGCGGATCGCAGCATTCATCCCGTGGGTCGGCGCAGCGGTCGGAAACACTCAACACTTCGTTAGCGCGGGCAACGAAGTAGTCCAGGCGTCGGTCCCGATCACCGAGAGCTTTGACCCGAACATCTACAGCAACGGCGCGGTCAATCTCGTTGCGCTCGATGCGCTCCTCAAGCAGGTCCCAGAGCTCAATACCGCGCTAGCCACAGCAAACGAAGAACTCGCCAATGTCACCAGCTTTGGACCTCTCGGGGGCCTATTTGCCAACGCGCGCGACGAAGCGCAGGCGTACATCGGTCTCGGCGAATTCGCGACTGGCCGCGTCGCACCACAGCGACAGTTGATCCTCGACGCGCTTGGCGCGAACGGCCCACAGAACTACATGATCGCGTTCGAGAATCCTGCACAACTTCGCGCGCCGGGAGGTGCGCCGCTCTCAGCTGCGATCGTCGCGTTCGACCAAGGCAAGATGACGATCCCCTTCAACGGCTACATCGCCGGCGATGCCTTCAAGGGCCACCCCATCATCCAGTACAACCCGGCATCACCACCGCCGTGGAGCGAACCAGGTGGTCTCGGGTTTGTGAACTCAGGCGCGCACCCCGATTGGCGCCTCGCAGGCGAGGACCTGATTCGTTCCTGGAACACGGCGAAAGAACCAAAGGTTGACGCCATGATCGGGCTCGACACCCGTGCCATCGAAGCGCTGATCCGGGCGACCGGACCCATCGAGGTCGAGGGATACGGAACCCTCACCGCCGACAACTTCGCCCAGAAGGTCGTTACCGATGCCTACTTGGACTTCCAATCCGATCAACGCGTCAGGCAGTCGCTCAACGACAAAGTTGCCGAAGTCATGATCGGACGCCTGATGTCCGGCGACCTGCAGACGCTCGCGTCAGCGGCCGTCGCCCTGGCAGCAGAGGCGCCAGGTCGGCACCTACAAATGCGATTCCAAGTGCCCGGACTGCAACAGATCGCGGTCGACGCAGAAGCCGCTGGAGAGGTCTACCAGACGCCCGACCATGACACCGTTGGCTTCTTCTCTCGCAACCGAAACATGAGCAAGGTCGACGTCTACTCCGAGCGCGAGATGATCTCCAACGTGACGGTCAATGCCGACGGCTCGGCGAACGTGGAGCAAGTGCTCACCGTGAAGAACAACGCTCCAGCGGATCTCGACACCAATGAAAAGATCGGCTACACCACCGCATGGTCCGCGAACGAATGGTTCTTCTACCTGCCACTCGGCGCGACTGATCCGAAAATCGCCGCGCCCGAGGGATACAAGAAGCCGAGCACACACCCCGACGGGCTCGGGCGGATCGTGGCGACAACGGAAGGCATGATCGCTCCGCAGGCCACTGACCAGATCACCTTCAGCTACACAATCCCCGCCGGCACCTTCAGCAAGGACGGCGGCGGGTACAGCTACCGGACACAATTGAATCCCCAACCAATGCAGCAATCTGTCGCGCTTACCCTGAACGTCGCATTCGCCGATGGCGCGAACTGCACGTCTAGCCCCGATTGGCAGGCGACCGGCGATGGGGCCGTTTGGACCGGTGAACAGTCGATCAGGCGCACATTGAATCTAGAGTGTTCCTAAGCTCGCCCACCGAATTGGAGACCTCCATGAAGCATCGCAGCGCAGCAATCATCGGCACCCTCGGCGTCATGTCACTCGCGGTGGTCGGATGCTCGTCAACGAGTTCATCGAGTTCGCCATCCCCCTCAGCCACCACCACGATGAGCACCGAGCAGTTCTGCAGCGAGGTCAAAAAGTTCGAAGCCGAGCTGAAGAGCATCGGCTCAGACCTATCCAGCGGGAACCCAGCAACTCAGGCCCTCGCGATCGGAAAGCTCACCAACTTCTACAACAACGCGCTGTCGCAACTCCCGGCAAACCAGAGCGCGGCGATCTCGCAAGCGCTGCAAGACGCCAAGTCGAAGGTCGGAACTGGCGGCAACGCCAGCAGCGCGCAAGATGGCATCAACAAGGTGAACGAAGCCGTCAAGAAGCAATGCCCCAACCTCTAACAGCCACTGTCACGGCGTGACGGAATCGCGAGCTGCGAGCGTTTTCCTGGGGCATTTGTTCGCACCCTGATCCCCGCTCCCTAGACTGCCGTGGAGTTGCTGCTGGCCTATTGCGGGCTGGCCGTCCCATCTGAATTCCTCAAGGGAGTCGTCGTGCGCAAGGTTCTCATCGCAAACCGTGGCGAAATCGCAGTCCGAATCGCCCGTGCCTGCAAAGACGCTGGACTAACGAGCGTCGCCGTGTACGCGGACCCAGACCGCGATGCCGTCCACGTTCGGGCAGCCGATGAAGCGTTTGCACTCGGTGGATCAACTGCTGCCGAGTCGTACCTCGTGGTCGACAAGATTCTTGAAGCAGCAGCGTCAAGCGGAGCAGATGCGATCCACCCTGGATACGGCTTCCTGTCGGAGAACGCCGACTTCGCGCAGTCCGTCATTGATGCGGGACTCACTTGGATCGGCCCGCCGCCGGACGCTATTCGCTCGCTCGGCGACAAAGTCGCTGCGCGTCACATCGCCGAAGCCGCTGGCGCCCCACTCGTCGCAGGTACCTCCGACCCGGTCGAGAACTCCGACGAGGTTGTTGCATTCGCCAAGGAGCACGGACTCCCTATCGCCATCAAGGCCGCCTTCGGTGGTGGCGGTCGCGGCCTCAAGGTTGCCCGGGACCTCGACGAAGTCGCGGAGCTTTATGACTCAGCCGTCCGCGAAGCCGTTGCAGCCTTCGGGCGAGGCGAGTGCTTCGTTGAGCGGTACCTCGACAACCCTCGACACGTCGAGACTCAGGTGCTCGCAGATTCCCACGGCAACGTGGTGGTCGTCTCCACCCGCGATTGTTCGCTGCAGCGGCGCCATCAGAAGCTCGTCGAAGAAGCACCTGCCCCGTTCCTCAGCGAAGCGCAAGAAGCCGAGCTATACCGAGCATCCAAGGCAATCGTCAAGGCTGCCGGATACGTCGGCGCCGGAACCTGCGAGTTCTTGGTCGGCCAAGACGGAACCATCTCGTTCCTTGAGGTCAACACTCGTTTGCAGGTCGAACACCCAGTCACCGAAGAGGTCGCCGGGATCGACTTGGTACGCGAACAGTTCCGCATCGCCGATGGCGAGGAACTCGGGTACGACGATCCGCCGCTGCGCGGACACTCAATCGAGTTCCGCATCAACGGTGAAGATCCCGGCCGTAACTTCCTGCCGGCGCCCGGCGTGCTGCGGGTGTGGAATCCCCCGAGCGGCCCAGGCGTCCGCCTCGATGCCGGGTTCGAAGCGGGTGACGTGATCGGCGGAAACTTCGACTCGCTGCTCGCCAAGCTCATCATCACCGGCCGCGACCGCCAAGAAGCGCTCGAACGCTCACGTCGTGCGCTGGCAGACTTCGAGGTCGAGGGCATCGCAACCGCCATCACCTTCGACCGCGCGGTCGTCAGCGATCCGGACTTCGCCCCGGCAGATCCAACCGAGCCCTTCAAGGTCCACACTCGGTGGATCGAGACCGACTTCAACAACACGATTCCGGCCTACGTCGATGCTGAGGCAAGCGACGAGGTCGCTGCCGCAGACGAACGCCAAGAGGTTGTCGTTGAGGTTGGCGGCAAACGAGTGGCTGTCTCACTGCCGGGCGACTTCGCGATCGGCGGTGGCGGTTCGAAGAAGGCTGCTCCGAAGCGCGGAAAGCGAAAGAAGTCCGGCGGCGCGGCCTCTGGTGACGCCGTTGCGACTCCGATGCAGGGCACAATCGTCAAGGTGGCCGTTGAAGAAGGTCAACAAGTCGAGGCTGGTGAACTGATCGTGGTGCTGGAGGCGATGAAGATGGAACAGCCCCTTAACGCCCACAAGGCGGGCACCATCACCGGTCTCACTGCTGAAGCTGGAGCAACCGTGCCAACAGGCACCGTGTTGTGCGAGATCAAGGACTAACTGGCTGCGCATGTTGTCACGAAGGTCTCGGTTCGCCGCACTCGTTGCGATCTTCCTTGGCGTCTTCGTGCTGGCTCCGGCGGCAAGTCCGGCAATGGCACGCGCCGCCGAAACCGAGGAACCGCTGCCGATCAACCTGATCGACATGTCGGTTGCGGGATTGGCAAGGAATCCACCGTTCTTCCAGGTATCCCGAGCGCCACTGGCAATCTCCGACGCCGAAATCGCTCGCGTCGTCACCGCAATCGGTGCGGCCGGCACCCCGGTCTACATCGTGATCCTTCCGGGGACCGCAGTCCGGGCGGTCGGAACAAGTCAGGAAATTCAGCAGAAACTCGGACTCCCTGGCACCTACCTGACCATCGTCGGAACCGTCTACGAGACCTACTCAACAGAGTTCGCGGCAAAGGAAGTCCTTACGCGTGCCTTTGCTGAGGAGCGCAACAACGGGACCACAGCGGTACTCGTACGGTTCGCTCAACTTTCAGGCCTCGCCGCGGTGGGCCCGCTACCGACTCCCGATGTCGTCGCATGGCGACCGACGATCATCGTGGTCGGATCAGTGCTTGTGATTGGCATCGGTTACCTGTTGATCAGCGGTCGGCGCAACAACGGCGCTGACGAGGAACAGGCAGCTCCACCCGGAGCCGTTGACGTTCCATCGGCGGGATAGTGCATCCGCGCGCCACGAGCTAGACGACGTGCAGGCGACGTGCCGCTTCGGCAATTGATCCAGACATTGACGGGTACACGGTGAAGGTTGCAGCGACCTCATCCGCCGTCAGGTGCTGACTAACCGCAAGCGAGATTGCGTGAATCAGGTCGCTCGCCCGATGCGCAACGATGACACCGCCACGGACGACGCCGTCAGGGCTCACCACCAGTTTGATGAAGCCCTCATCGGTACCTTGCATCTTCGCGCGGGCATTGCTCGCAAGCTGCTGGGTGTACACCCGGCCAGCAACGGCACCAGACTCCACTTCGCTGGGCATCACACCGACTGAGGCGATTTCAGGATCAGTGAAGACCGCCTGAGACACCTTCGACAGGTCCAACGGCGCAACCGCGTCGCCGAACGCGTGCCACATGGCAATTCGGCCTTGCATTGCGGCAACCGATGCCAGCGGATTCACGCCCGTCACGTCACCGGCCGCATAGATCCCCATCACACTGGTTCGAGAAACCCGGTCCACTTCGATCGCGTGGGATGCAGTCGTGCGCACCCCAACGGACTCCAAACCGAGGCCTTCAGTGTTCGGAAGCGCGCCGACCGCAACTAACGCGTGGGACGCCACGATCCGGTTGCCGTCCGCGAGAGTTACCACCACCTCGTCGCCCTCCACCCGCGCCGAAGATGCACGCGCATGGTCAAGCACGCGCATCCCGCGCCGCGTAAACACGCCTTCCACAACGTCGGCGGCATCCGGATCCTGTGTCGGCAGCACCCGGTCACGACTCGAAATCAGCGTGACTTGGACGCCAAGCGCGGTAAAGGCACCGGCGAACTCGGCACCTGTCACTCCCGAACCAATGACCACCAGGTGATCGGGCAACTCCGTCAGATTCCACACTTGTTGCCAGGTCAGAATGCGTTCGCCGTCAGGCAGCGCATCGGGAAGTTCACGCGGTCGCGCACCAGTGGCGAGCAAGAGGGTGTCGTACGCAATCGGTGCTGTGGCATCGCCATCGACCTCCACAATCCCCGGCCCAACGACGCGCGCGTTGCCTGCGCGCACCTCTACGCCATCTGCCACGAGTCGCGCCGCAATGTCCGCGGATTGAGCAGCGGCCAGACCCCGGATTCGATCGAATACAAATGTCAGGTCGACCCCCGCATGGGACGGATCGATCGCCTTCCCATCGATCCGAACGCCTAACGCTGAGCTTTCAGCAGCGAGGCTCGCTGAGCGCGCCGTCGCCACCAGAGTCTTACTCGGGACACAGTCCGTGAGGACGGCAGCGCCCCCCACTCCGTCGCGCTCTATCAGAGTGACCTCCGCGCCCTGCTGCGCGGCCACGAGCGCCGCTTCATAGCCCCCGGGGCCTCCACCAATCACTACAACTCTGGTCACGGCTGCATTGTTCTACGTTGCGGGGCACTTTCGCAGCGATCGGGTGGCTACCCTTACTCCTCATGGCGTTATATGCGGCGTACGGGCCCAACCTGGATCCCGCCCAAATGTCCTCTCGCGCGCCCTACTCCCCCGCGCAGGGCACCGGGTGGCTGGTCGGATGGCGACTGACCTTCGGCGGGGAAGACCTCGGCTGGGATGGCGCATTAGCCACTGTCGTCGAGGACGAAGGTTCGCAAGTTTTTGTGATGGTCTACGACGTCCCGGAATGGGACGAAAAGTCGCTCGACCAATGGGAAGGCACCGACCTCGGCGTCTTCGTCAAGGTCCGAGTCCGAGTGCAGACTCTCGACGGTGAAGTCACGGCTTGGCTCTACGTCGTTGATGGCTACGAAGGCGGATTACCGTCGGCTCACTACCTCGGAGTCATCGCAGACGCCGCGGAGCAGGCTGGCGCACCCGATGACTACGTCAGAGACCTCCGCAAGCGCCCCTGTCGCTCTGTCAACCCGTAACAAGCGAGAACAATCGACTAGAAGGCGTCAGGAGCCTCGTACTGGCCCCAGACCTCACGGAGGGCATCGGCAACCTCGCCGCCGGTTGCACGGGCCGCCAGGGCCGCCTTCATGGGGTACAGGCAGTTGTCTGTGCCCTGCGCGGCTCGACGGAGGTCATCAAGGTGACGCGTGACTTCAGCGTTATCCCGCTCCGCCCGAAGCTTCTCGATCCGCTTGACCTGCTCGGCCTCGATTGTGGGATCGACGCGTAGCGGTTCGTACTTCTCTTCGTCCTCGATCGTGAACTTGTTGACGCCAACGAAGATGCGCTCGCCATCGTCAATCTCGTTCGCGATCGCGTACGCGGACCGCTCGATTTCGGACTTCTGGAATCCCTGCTCGATAGCCGCAACTGACCCGCCGAGGTCTTCCACGCGGCGCATCAAGTCGAGCGCCGCTTCCTCAACCTCGTCAGTCAGCGACTCAACGACATAGGAGCCCGCGAACGGGTCAACGGTTTTGGTGACGTCGGTTTCGTAGGCCAGAACCTGCTGTGTCCGCAAAGCCAGTCGAGCGGCCTTCTCCGTCGGCAGGGCGATCGCCTCATCAAAGCTGTTTGTGTGCAGCGACTGTGTACCGCCCATCACAGCAGCAAGACCCTGGACGGCAACCCGAACAAGGTTGACCTCTGGCTGCTGCGCGGCGAGCTGCACGCCTGCGGTTTGGGTGTGGAACCGAAGCATCATCGACTTTGGGTTCTTTGCCCCAAAGCGTTCCTTCATCACCCGGGCCCAGATGCGGCGGGCAGCGCGGAACTTCGCCACCTCTTCGAGGAAGCTGGTTCGAGAGACGAAGAAGAAGGCCAACCGCGGTGCGAATTCGTCGACATCTTGACCTGAATCGATGGCGGCTTGGACGTACTCGATGCCGTCGGCGAGGGTGAAGGCGATTTCTTGCGCAGGCGTCGCTCCCGCCTCCGCCATGTGGTAGCCGGAGATCGAGATGGTGTTCCACCGCGGAATCTCGGCCTTGCAGTACTTGAAGATGTCAGTGATCAACCGCAGTGACTGCACTGGTGGGTAAATGTAGGTTCCGCGAGCGATGTACTCCTTGAGTACATCGTTTTGGATCGTGCCCGTGAGCGCAGATCCCGGGACGCCGTTCTTCTCGCCGACCAATTGGTACATCAGCAGCAGCGTTGCGGCAGGTGCGTTGATCGTCATCGACGTCGACACCTTGTCGAGCGGGATTCCGCCGAACAGTGTCTCCATATCTTCGACTGAATCGATCGCAACACCAACCTTGCCAACCTCACCGTGGGCGAGCTTGTGGTCGGAGTCGTACCCCATCTGGGTCGGCAGGTCGAACGCGACCGAAAGGCCCGTCGTACCGGCAGCAATCAGCTGCTTGTACCGAGCGTTTGACTCCGCGGCAGTGCCAAATCCCGCGTACTGGCGCATCGTCCAGGGGCGGCCGGTGTACATCGTCGGGTACACGCCGCGGGTGAACGGATACTCCCCTGGCTCCCCTAGCGAAGTCGCCGGATCGAATCCCGCGAGGTCGCTTGCGTCGTAAACCGGCTTGAACGGTAGCCCTGATTCAGTCGAAGAAGACATGCCGTCGAGGGTATCTGGCGCCGGCGGGTGCGACGGAGCGAGGTGGCGAGGGTTAGCATTGGGAAAGGCCGAACCGCGTTCTGCGGTGGCCCGGGTTCGTCAAGTGCCCGCTGAATGTTCAGTGATACTGGAGGCGTAGGTGGCTAAGTCCGCTGCCGGGACTCTGTACCGCGGGAACGACGGTATGTGGTCGTGGGTCGCTCACCGCGTGACCGGTGTTTTGGTCTTCTTCTTTTTGTTGGTGCACGTCGTTGATACCGCACTCGTTCGCGTATCGCCCGAGGCGTACAACCACGCGCTCGAGCTTTACAAGACACCGCTGGTGAACCTCATGGAGGTTGGCCTCGTCGGTGCGGTGCTCTACCACGCACTCAACGGTGTGCGAATCATCCTGATCGACTTCTGGGCCAAGGGCCCGAAGTACCAAAAGGGCATGTTGCGCGGCATCATCGTCGTCTGGCTCCTGGTCATGATTCCGGGTGCGTACTTCATGCTCATTCGCACCTTCGAGTCACTGTTTGGATCGACCTCATGAGCGCGCCTAGCCTTGACGCACCCCGTTCAAAGCGTCAGATCACGAAGAACAACTTCGAACTCAACGCCTGGCTGTTCATGCGCGTCTCCGGCGTGGTCCTCATCATCTTGGTCCTCGGCCACCTGCTGATCATGAACATCCTCGACGGCGGCGTACACCGGATCAACTTCGCGTTTGTCGCTGGTCGTTGGTCAAGCCCGTTCTGGCAGATCTGGGACCTGTTGATGCTCTGGTTGGCAATGCTGCACGGGTGCAACGGGTTGCGCACGATCATCAATGACTACGCCAGTAAGCATGCGACGCGCATGACGCTCAAGGGCCTGCTCTATGTGGCAACCGTCCTGGTCATCGCTCTGGGCACTCTGGTGATCTTCACCTTCGATCCGAACATCAGCTAAAGGGGCGGCGACTTACATGCAGGTCCATCGTTATGACGTCGTAATCGTCGGTGCCGGCGGCGCCGGAATGCGCGCCGCACTTGAGTCTGGGTCTCGCGCCCGCACCGCAGTGCTCACCAAGCTGTACCCGACGCGTTCCCACACCGGCGCTGCCCAAGGTGGCATGTGTGCGGCGCTTGCCAACGTTGAAGAAGACAACTGGGAATGGCACACCTTCGACACCATCAAGGGCGGGGACTACCTCGTCGACCAAGATGCTGCCGAGGTCATGTGTAAAGAGGCGATCGACGCGGTCATCGACCTTGAGAACATGGGTCTGCCGTTCAACCGGACGCCCGAGGGCAAGATCGACCAGCGCCGTTTTGGTGGTCACACCCGCAATCACGGCGAGGCCGCCGTCCGTCGCGCCTGCTACGCAGCCGACCGCACCGGCCACATGATCCTTCAGACGCTCTACCAGAACTGCATCAAGCAGGGCATCGAGTTCTACAACGAGTTCTACGTCCTCGATCTAATCCTTGACGAGTCTGATGGCGAACCGAAGGCTGCCGGTGTCGTTGCCTACGAACTCGCCACGGGCGAGATCCACATCTTCACTGCGAAGTCCGTCATCTTCGCTAGCGGTGGCTTCGGCAAAGTCTTCAAGACCACCTCGAATGCGCACACGCTGACCGGCGACGGCATGGCGATTGTGTACCGCAAGGGCCTGCCGCTTGAGGACATGGAGTTCTACCAATTCCATCCGACCGGCCTGGCCGGACTCGGAGTGCTACTCACTGAGGGCGCCCGTGGTGAGGGCGGCATCCTGCGCAACGTTGACGGCGAACGCTTCATGGAGCGCTACGCCCCCACCATCAAGGATCTCGCGCCCCGCGACATGGTGAGCCGCGCGATGCTGCAAGAGGTTCGCGAAGGTCGTGGTGCTGGACCACACAAGGACTACGTCTACCTCGATCTCACTCACCTACCGGCTGAACAGATCGAATCGAAGCTGCCTGACATCACAGAGTTTGCGCGCACCTACCTCGGAGTCGACCCGATTAGCGAACTCGTGCCGGTGTTCCCAACCGCGCACTACGCGATGGGCGGCATCCCGACGAATATCGAGACCGAGGTGCTGCGCAACAACACCGACGTTGTGCCGGGCCTGTACGCGGCTGGGGAATGCGCCTGCGTGTCGGTCCACGGCTCCAACCGACTCGGAACCAACTCCCTGCTCGACATCAACGTGTTCGGCCGTCGGGCGGGAATCGCTGCTGCCGAGTACGCACAGACTGCTGAACAGCGGCCGTTGCCTGAGGACGCTGCGGGCGAGGTGGTCTCGTTGGTGGAGAACCTCCGCGATTCGACTGGCAACGAGCGCGTGTCTGAGATTCGCCGCGAGATGCAGGCAACAATGGACATGAATGCGCAGGTCTACCGCACGGAAGAGACCTTGACCCAGGCACTCGCTGACATCAAGGCGCTCCAAGCTCGCTACAAGAACGTTGCGATCTCGGACAAGGGCCGCCGCTACAACACGGATCTTCTCGAGGCGATCGAACTGGGCTTCTTGCTGGACCTCGCCGAGACCCTCATCGTGGGTGCGCTAGCGCGCAAGGAATCACGCGGCGGCCATGCCCGCGAGGACTTCCAGACTCGTGATGATGAGAACTTCATGAAGCACACGATGGCCTACCGTGAAGATGCAGACGCCGACGTGCGTCTGGATTACAAACCCGTTGTTGTGACCCGCTACCAGCCGATGGAGCGTAAGTACTAATGACTTCCACAGCCTCGCAAACCAGCGCCGCAGCTGGCGCACTTGCCGCTCCCGTCGCCACTGACGTGCGCTTCAACATCCTCCGTTTCGACCCAGAGGTCGGCGAAGGAGCGTACTGGGAAGAGTTCGTCGTCTCGTGCTTCCCGACCGACCGAGTCCTCACCGCACTCGAGAAGATCAAGGGCGAACAGGACGGTTCACTCACGTTCCGTCGCTCGTGCGGACACGGCATCTGCGGCTCCGATGCGATGCGCATCAACGGGCGCAACCGCCTTGCCTGCAAGACCCTGATCAAAGACCTCAACACGAAGAAGCCCATCACCGTCGAAGCGATCAAGGGTCTCCCACAGGAGAAGGACCTCATCGTCGACATGGAGCCGTTCTTCAAGGCCTACCGCGAGGTCATGCCGTTCCTCATCACCGA
>CAUJEJ010000110.1 GCA_963169255.1 Actinomycetota bacterium
TTAGTTGACGCCGAGGCGCACCGCAAGCCGAGCAAGGTCAACCCGGTTCGTCGCACCCATTCGCGCTTCCAGATCGATGACTGCGGCCTCGGCTTTTGCAGGTGTGATTCGCAAGGCCGCCGAGATCTCTTCATCGGTCGCGCCCTTTGAGAGCAGTTCCAAGAGTCGTCGATCGGCAACGCTGACCCGCATGTCGCCTGCGTTGATCGCGGCATCAAGGTCACGGAATCGGTGGAGCGCCGTTGTCGACGCGTCAGTCGTCACCTTCAGCTCACTGGCACCGACCGTGATTCGATCACCTGGTCGCACTGCCGTCGGCGCTTTTACGCGCACGCCGTTAACGAAGGTCCCATTGGTTGAATCACTGTCGGTGATGAGCCAGGCACCCTGCTGATGACTGAGAACCGCGTGCTCGCGAGAGACACCAACGTCCTCGGGCAAAGCGACATCGTTCTGCATGCCACGGCCGATCGTGATCCTTGCACCCGTCATTGCGACGGTTCGTGTACGGCCATCACTGACCAATTCCAACAGTTCCATCAAAGCCCCCAAACAGCATTAGGGCCGTGAGCGAGCGGCCCTTGCTACAGGTCTACCCCGATACAAGGGGTTCATGCGCCCGGCCTCGAGGAAATTTCAGTGAACTATTCGTCATTCTTTCGTCAGGCCTGAGGAACGGCGGCTCTCTAGCTCATTGAGAGGCTCGCGCCTAGCCGAGCCAGGTCAATCCTTCGAGCAGCAGACGTCCGGTATGCCAGGTCCGTCACAGCTTCCGTCGCTTCGTGAGTGGTGATGTTCAAGACAGACGCGATCTCCCGGTCCGTCGCGCCCTTCGCCAACAAGGCCAACAGCCTTCGGTCCTCGACACTGAGGGTGTAGTCGCCAACCTTCGGCGACGTGCCGAGGTCGATCGTCTTGGGCCGAACGACCACTTCATCCTGCACCTGGACGGTGAGCACCGAAGCGCCAACGTGAATTCGGTCGCCGTCGGAGAGCCGAACGGGCTGCGAAATCCGCACACTGTTGACGTAGGTCCCGTTCGTTGAATTGCAGTCTGAGATCCGCCACGCCGTGCCGTCATGAGTCAAAACTGCATGTTCACGCGAGGCCCGAGCGTCGCCCTCGATGACGACGTCGTTGCCGTCCCCACGACCAATCGTCACGCGTTTCCCCGTGAGCGTCACCGAGCGCGTCCTACCGCCGGTGACAACTTCCAAGCTTTCCATCTGTCCCCCACTTGATTGCAACACCGGCCACGATACGTCTGCTCTGCTCGCGCATCGGTGAACGCGGTAGCCGGGTGTGTCGTGGAACGCACAACCTGCGCCCGCCCACCCGTTCACTGGGCAAACGTGCACGCCTGCCCAACTGACTAGCCCATGGCCCTTCATCTGGCCATAGTGTCGTCGTCATGCCAACCGATCCGATCGAGCTCGCTGGCGGACGATCCGCAGTTGAACACCAACTGAACCATCACGGCCTGAGCCTTCGCCTCGTCGTAAATCCCGGCACCAGCATCGCTCCGCCGTTGTTGCTCATGAACGGGATCGGCGCGCGCCTCGAACTCATGCAGCCGCTCGTTGACGCGCTCGACCCCACCCGGACACTGATCCGATTCGACGCCCCCGGCATTGGCGGTTCTCCACGAAGCTGCCGTCCTTACCGGCTGCGCCGGCTGGTGAAGGCGCTCGCGGCAATGCTCGAGGAGCTCGGGTACACCCAAGTAGACGTCCTGGGTCTGTCGTGGGGCGGCGGGGTGGCACAACAGTTCGCCTTCACGCAACGGGCTCAGTGTCGCCGTCTCGTCCTTGTCAGCACCGGGACGGGGTCGATCATGGCGCCCGCGAATCCCCGAATCTTGACGAAGATGCTCACACCGAGCCGATTCACTAACCCATCGCGACTGCTTGGCGGCCTTGGCCAGGAGCTCTATGGCGGCAGCATGCGAAAAGACCCGACCGTCGCATTCGCGGCGCTGAAGGACCAGAAGACTGACACGATCACGACGGGATACTTCCTGCAGCTTGGTTCAGCGGCCATGTGGACGAGCCTGTTCTTCCTTCCCCTCGTGCGCAAGCGGACGTTGATTCTGGCGGGAGACGACGACCCGCTCGTGCCGTCGATCAACGGTCAGATCATGCACCGATTGATGCCCAAGTCCGAGCTTCATATCTATGAGGGCGGGCACGTCACCCTCATCACCGAGGCCGACGAACTCGCACCGAAGATCGACGCTTTCCTCGACGCCGACTGAGGTACGGCCCGTTCCGCGACGGCTATTGCTTGGCAGCGGTGGAAACCCGCACCACGGTGGTGAACGCGAATGCGCCACCACCACCGTTCGCCGAGCCGACCACCTCACGTCCAGCGGCAATCACCTACCCCGCCACCACAGAGCGACCTGCCAGCCGTAGCGCGCTACCGCAGCAATCAGGACCAGCACGCCAAACCACATACCGCCGAGTTGGGTGAACGGCGCATCCCGTGGACTCAGGTGTACGTCGGCCACGAGGACGTTGACTTCGCCGTTCTCGGTCTTGTCGTCCGTACGCTCGAGCACCATGCCGTTCGCGTCCGTGATGACCGCGTCAAAGCCTGTTTCACCCTTCACGATCGGGATCCGATTCTCGACGGACCGGAATACGACCGACTGCCAGCGGACGCTGGAGATGCTGCTCCAGTCCCAGGCCGGGTTGGCCAAGATTTGTGAACCCGTCAGGGTTTGCAGCCTCGCCGAACTGTTGGGGAAGTCATGGTCAAAACAGATGATCACTCCGAGTTGGCCAAATGGCATGTTGAACGTCGGGAAGATCTGTGGAGTTGTTCCGCCCCACTCCTCGTCTGCGGCCAATACTGGATGGATCTTGTAGGTCACACCTGCCAACTCACCCGTCGGGCCAAACACGGCAGCCATGTTCGGGGCCTTGCGACTCGGCCAGGCAATGGGCGTTTCACCTAGAAAACCGGTCACGATCGTGGTCCGAGTTTCGCGAGCCAGGTCAGACACCCAGGTACCGCGGGGGCCGCGCGGGTCGTAGTTGAGAGTCTCTTCGGGCCAAACCGACATCACCGCACCTTGCGCGACGGCTTCCTTCGTCAGGCGCACGAGTTCGGCTTGTTGCAGCCCTCGTCGAACGTCGTCTTCGGCCGGGGTTGGAATCGGCTGACCGCCAGAGAACGACGTCGCCGGCATATGGGAATTGCTCGGTTGGATCGCGGCCACTCGTACCGTGTCAGCATCGGCAAGTTGGGCGTTGAGCGAGGTGTAGATGTAGAGGCTGCTTGCAATCCAGATTGCCGCGAACCCGAACGTCGCCACCGATGACCAGACAACGATCTTGCGCGGAACATGCACGGCAGAAAGGAGCGGCCAACGGGTATCGATCCACTTGAGCACCAGCAGCGCAAGGCCGGCGTTGAACATCAGGATGAGGAAGGTCAACACCGGTGTGCTGACGATACTGACGGGCTGAATAAATGGGGTTGCACCTGCAAAGCGGTAGGCCAACCATCCGTTCGTTCCGTCCCACAAATTTTCTTGGAAGATGATGTCAACCGCTACCCACCACAGCGGCAGTTGCACAACGAACCACTTGTATCCGGTTCGTTCGGAAAACTTCCGATCAAAGATGCCAAACAGGACACAGGACAGTCCGAAGAAGATTCCAATCGCGAAGATCACCCAGTGGTAGCCATCGAGTAGACCCCAGGCGGTCGACCAGATGATGAACCAATAGACCGACCCAACAATGAAGATCGGAATCGCCGACAGTCGTCTTGGCAACACGCGGTACGCCGCCACATACATCGGAACGAAGGCAACAAGTAAGAGGGGGTACAGGCCACCGCGGTCCGGGAACGACACCCACACCATGACCGCGCTCAAAATCGAAAGCGCCAGCCCACCGGCGATACGCCCGATACCTGCAGGCGATTGAGTTGGCGTCTGCGCGGCATCAACCGGAACGGACTGATCCGTTGTCATCAAGAATTAACCCTTCAGGTGCGATCCACTATTCTCGACGCTACTTGCTCGGCTGCTCTCACCTCAACAAATGGCGATCGAGCCAGCGCCGCCATCACGGCGACGGGCGCGAAGGTTCTCACCAAAACGCCGACAACACGAAGCGAACTGCGGGAGCGCTGATGACCGACGCACCACTCTTGAAAGACTCGTTTGGCCCAACGGTGCCGATCCGGATCGCAGAAATGGTCGCCGCTGTTGCTCCCGATTTTGATTCGACAGGATTCTGCGCGGCCACACTTGATGGTTATGACGACCTCGAACTCATGGCTCGGTCGCGCAAGATCGCGGACGAACTGGCGGTCTACCTGCCCAGCGAGCCCGACGCCGCGATCGATGTCCTCCACAGGTCTTTACCGTCGGAGTCCGAAGCCGCTGAGTGGACCGGGATTGCGGGTTTCATCTTGATGCCTCACGGGATCTACGTGTCGCGGCACGGTCTCGGGTGTTTCGAAGAATCCATGCAGCTTCAGTACGAGATCACGAAACTCTTCACCTCCGAGTTCAGCATTCGTGCATTCATCGCTGGCGAGTACGAGCGCACGATGCAGCGGCTCGCGCACTGGGCACATGACCCGAACGAACACGTGCGCCGACTCGTCTCGGAAGGCACTCGCTCACGCCTACCGTGGGCGGCGCGCTTGCCGATGTTCCAGTCCGACCCCCATCCCGTTGTCGAACTCCTCGAACTCCTCAAAGACGACCCGTCGGGCTATGTTCGCCGTTCGGTTGCAAACAACCTGAACGACATCGCAAAGGACAACCCCGACGTCACCATCGGTGTTGCGAAGGATTGGTACAGCGATGACGCTTCACCAGAACGCAAGACTCTGGTTCGTCACGGCCTGCGCACGTTGATCAAACAGGGCGACCCACGAGCGCTAGCGGTGCTCGGCTACGCAGAGACGAGCGCAATCAAGCTGTCTGACTTCACCGCGACGCCAGAAGAACCCATGATCGGAGAATCCGTGAGGGTCGCGGTGGTAGCGACAAACACGACCGACAAGAGCGTCCGCCTGCTCATCGACTTCGCGATCGACTTTGTGAAGGCAAACGGGACCACGAGCCGCAAGGTCTTCAAGGGTGGCGAGTTCGAACTCGGACCGCAAGCGTCTGAGTCAATAGCGAAGACAATCTCCGTCCGCCAGCACACCACCCGCACGCACTACCCAGGTGTGCACGACGTCTATGCGTTGGTAAACGGCTCGACAAACTCAATAGGCAGTTTCACGCTACTCCCTGCCTAGCGGCCAACGTCCCGTCGCGAGGAGATCTGCCGCCAAAACTGTGAAGATGTGCCGGTGTCATCGCCACCCACTCCCGCACAGGCAAGCGCACTCGGCTCCGCACCGGCCAAAGCCGGGCTGATCCTCACTGTCCTCATCCTCGGCGCCACGGTCGCGAACATCAACACCTCGATCTCGAATGTTGCATTGCCGTCAATCGCGTCGGCGCTCAATGCGACCGATACCGAGCTCACCGGCATCACCGATGCGTATCAGCTCGGAATCGCTGCGACTGTCCTGTACCTCGGCGCGGTTGGCGACCGTTACGGCCGCAAGGGAATGCTGCTCCTCGGTGCGCTGTTGTGCGTGCCATTCTCGTTGGCATCAGCGTGGTCGCCGAACGCGGTCTTCCTCATCGTCGCCCAGATTGCAGTCGGCGTCGCCGGCGGCATGCTCTACCCCACAACGCTGTCGATGATCACCGCGCTCTGGCGGGGCAAGAAGCTCACCGGAGCGATCGCACTGTGGACCGGCCTCGGAACCGGCGCATCAGTGCTCGGGCCGATCATGGGTGGGTACCTCCTCGACAACTACTGGTGGGGTTCGGTATTCCTCATCACGGTGCCGTTCGCTCTCCTCGTGCTCGTCATGGGCGCGATCATCCTCCCGCGCAGTCGGGCTGCGGAGAAGGCACCCGTTGACCACGCAGGCGGAAGCCTCAGCGTGGTCATGATCTCCAGCTTTGTGCTCGGAATCGTCATGCTTCCCCAAGGAATCACGATCACCGTTGCGATTCTGTTTGCGGTCACGCTCGTCAGCGGCACGCTGTTCGTCTGGCGGCAGAAGCGGGCGCCAAATCCCCTCTTCGATCTTGAACTTGCAGCTGTTCCCACGTTCTGGGTTGCATTCGTCGCTGGTCTCGTCGCCTTCGGCGCACTGGTCGGCGCAATGTTCATCGGCCAACAGTTCACGCAAAACGTGCTGCGATACACACCCCTTCATGCCGTCCTCCTCACCCTCGCTTTGGCGATTGGCATGCTGCCAGCGTCGGTCTTTGCTGGAAAGCTCATCGGCAAGCGCGGCACACGATTCACGTTCATCATCGGGCTGGCGTTCATCGCCATCGGGTTCGTCGAGATGTTGATTACGTGGCGCGCTGGAACGGCCGAAGTATGGGTCGTCTTGGCCTATCTGCTCGTTGGTATCGGGATCGGCATGGCGGCGACTCCAGCATCACGTTCACTGAGCGCATCGCTTCCGGTGAGCAAGGCAGGTATGAGTTCCGGATCAATGGACCTCACCAAAGACCTTGGAGGAGCGGTGTTCCAGGCACTCTTGGGAACGCTGCTCGCGGTGGTCTACAGCCGGTACTTCGTGCAGGCATTCTCTTCACTGCCGCCCGAGGAAGCTCAGAACCTTGGGGCACGCGCGACCCAGGAGATTTCCTCAAGCTACGAGGGTGCGGAGGCGGTAGCCAAAACCCTGCCTGGTGCCGATGCAACTCAACTGATCGACGCCGCCCAACGCGCGTTTACCGAAGGCAAAGCCGTCGCGATCGGTTGTGCGCTTCTGTCGGTTTTGATCGCTATGGGGCTGGTCTGGTGGAAGTACCCCAAGGTTGACGAGGAACACGCGCTCTTCGCACAAATCCGCGCAGAGGACGACAAGGATGGGCACGCTGAAGCGAGCTAGCGAGCAGCACCTTCAACGTAGCGTTTGAGAGCCACGAGTCGGCGCTGTGTTTCTAGCGCAAAAAGCCGACAAGCCACCGCTTCCATGGGCCTGGCCAGCCACGTTGGGCGACATTGAAGGTTCAAGGTGTAGACCACCTCGCTCGCGGCACCACCACTGCCCTCGACGTCCCGGTGACGAATCGATGCCGACCAATTTCGAAAAATGAAGTACGGCTTGACGAGCGTCACCGCCGCAAGGTCAGGCGGGTTGAACGTGACGTAGCGAGTCCGAAACGTGAGCCCGCCGAG
>CAUJEJ010000111.1 GCA_963169255.1 Actinomycetota bacterium
AATGAGCATCGGGACACCGAAGAAGATGAAGAACATCATGATGAGCAGCGGAATCGCTCGGAACACCTCAACGACCATGCCGCTGATCACGCTCAACCACTTGCGCTCAGAGAGTCGACCGACGGCGAAGATCATGCCGAAAGCCAGCGACAACACCATCGCCACGACCGCGGCCTGCAACGTCATGAACAACCCCGGAAGGATGTACTGCGTCCAGGTTGTCGCCTCAAGGAACGGCGTCCATAGGTCCGCATCCAACTGCCCAGCATCAGCGAACTGCAGGTAGACCCAGTACAACGCCAGCAGCGCGAGCACGCTGAACACGACCGTGAGGATCTTGTTGCGGACCCGCGCACGGGGGCCGGGAACGTCGTAGAGAACCGAAGGTTGAGCCGACATCAGCGCTTCACCTCATATCGGTTCGAGAGCCACCCGAACAAGTAACCAGTAGGAATAAGCACCACTGCGAAGGTGCCAGCGAAGAGGACGAAGATCGGAATCACTTGGTCCCCGTGATCGTTGATCAAACCCTTCATGACGCTCGACGCCTCGATGACACCGATTGTGCCGACGATGGTGGTGTTCTTCGCTAAGGCGATCAACACGCTGCCCATCGGCCCAATTGTTGACCGGATTGCCTGCGGCAGAATCACCAACCGCAGGACCTGCATGAACGTTAAACCGAGGGCCCGAGCTGCCTCAACTTGCCCAACCGGCACCGAGTTGATGCCAGAGCGAATCGCCTCGCACACGAACGACGCGGTGTAGACCGACAACCCGACAACGCCGAGCCAGAAGTTGTTGATCGTGATGTTGCCGGAGAACTTCAAACCGAACGTTGAGTACAGCGCGAAGTAGCAGAAGAAGATGATCAGCGTCAGCGGGGTGTTCCGGAACGCGCTCACCCATAGGAAGCCGATCCCCCGCAACACCGGGATCGGCGAGACCCGGAATCCGGCCAGAATCACCCCGAGGATGAACGAGGCAATCGCGGACGTAATGGTGAGTCTGAGGACCCACATGAAGCCGTCGACGTATGCCGACATATCCGCTGAGTCAGAAAGGATGTCCATTGCCCACCTCCTCGAATCGCGCGGTCATGACGTCGGGCAATTCGTGAGTTGTGCGGGATCGAGCACTGGCGGCTTCAATCCGCTCGGTCCGAGCGATTCAACGAACGCAGCGTCGTACGTTCCGTCGGCCGCCGACGCCACCAGGATCTCGTTGATTCGGTTGCAGCCCGCGACGTCTTGTTTGGCCAGGCCGATGCCATACGGCTCACGAGAGAACTCGCGACCGGTGAGTTTGAACTTGCCGACGTTGTGGGGTTGCGCGGCATATCCGGCGAGAATGATCGAGTCCGTCGTGACGGCGTCCACTCCTCCGGAGAGCGCGGTCACACACTTGCTATAGGAATCGAACAGCTGCAGCTGCACGTCTGGGAAGTCCTTCTGCATCCGCAGCGCCGACGCCGAACCCGTCACCGAGCACGCGATCAGCCCCGCCATGTCCTCAGGCCCAGTGATCGTGGAGTCGGCACGAACCAACAGGTCTTGGCCAGCGGTGTAGTACGGCCCGGCGAACGCAACGACCTTCTTGCGAGCGTCATTGATCGTGTACGTCGCGACGACGAGGTCGACGACGCCGGTCTCAATGAACGGCTCACGATTGATCGAGACTGTGGTCTTCCACTCGATCCCCTCGGGCCGGACACCCAAACCCGCAGCGATGATCTTCGCTATGTTGATGTCGTAGCCCTCGTAGCCATCTGGGGTAAGCAGACTCAAACCAGGTTGGTCCGCCTTGACCCCGATGATGAGCTTGCCCGTCTTGGCCTTGGCGATGATCCCACCGTCTCCCGTGGCCGCCGATTGGGTCGAGTCTGATGAGCTACTCGAGCACGCTGAAACGAACCCCAGGACCGCAACAAGCACCACCACAGCAACCGCGACGATGCCCGGGTGGCGACGTGAGGAATCCATCTCGGCGCTCAATGCGTGAGGATCTTCGCGAGGAAGTCGCGAGCGCGGTCGGACTTCGGATCGGCAAAGAACTCCTCCGGTGTCGCCTGCTCGACCAGCTGACCATCAGCAAGGAATGCAACGCGATTGGCGACGCTGCGCGCGAAGCCCATTTCATGGGTCACGCACACCATCGTCATTCCCTCTTCCGCGAGCGAGACCATGACGTCGAGCACCTCCCCGACCATCTCGGGATCAAGCGCACTAGTCGGTTCGTCGAACAGCATCGCCTTGGGCCGCATCGCGAGCGCCCGCGCAATCGCAACGCGCTGCTGCTGTCCACCAGATAGCTGCGCCGGGTACTTGTTCGCCTGACTGTCGATCCCGACCCGCTTGAGCAGCGCCATCGCCTGTTCCTTTGCGGCCGCAGGTTTGTCTTTGCGCACCTTGATCGGGCCGAGCGTGACGTTCTCAAGAATCGTCTTGTGTGCGAAGAGGTTGAACGATTGAAAGACCATGCCTACATCGGCGCGGAGCTTCGCGAGCGAGCGACCTTCTGCTGGCAATGGTTGGCCATCAAACCGGATCTCGCCATCATTTATCGTTTCCAGGCGATTGATCGAGCGACACAACGTCGACTTGCCCGACCCTGACGGCCCGAGCAGGACAACCACCTCACCACGTTCGATGTTCAGCGTGATGTCTTTCAGGACGTGCAACTCCCCAAACCACTTGTTCACGTGGTCAATTTCGATCAATGCCTGCTGCTCGGCCACTACCACTCCCTTGCACATCACCCGCGCGAAGTGCGCCCGAGATCATCGCCATGCTGCTCCATCCCTGGGCCTTATGCGGGCCAACAGTGGCGAATCCGTGTAACCAACGCGTTACGTTTCCGGCCGGTCCACCAAACGGACTAGCCGACCTGGCGCGCCACCCGGCTTGCGTGAGGTCGCTTACTGCTGCGTCAACGGGCCAAGACGAATAGGTTGATCGCACTAGATCTTTGGAAGAAGGAGTGGACCTCGCGTGAGCTTGCACAGCATTGGTACTGACGGTGTCGGACACGAACCGCATCACGAGCTTGGAACGCACCGACCTGGCGACCTTGCCAATCTGTTGCCCACTGATCATCAGCGTTCGCTGGACAAGGGCGAGATCCCTGAGGGTTCGCTCACTGGCGAAATTGCACACATGATCGTGCACTCCGAAGCGATGCTCGACGGCAACGCTCGACTGAACTTGGCAACGTTCGT
>CAUJEJ010000112.1 GCA_963169255.1 Actinomycetota bacterium
CTTCAACGACGCGACCCGGACGACGATCGCCGCTAGGACTGCGAGTACTTGGCAGATTGCTACCGGGACCCCGAGATTCACGAGCGAAACGTAGGTGGACGCTGCCGCGAACGCTGCGACCGTATAGAAGTAACCGGGCAGCAGTAGAGCGGGCGGCTCGTGGCACAGAATGTCGCGGATGACGGCACCGCCAACTGCTGCGACGGTGCCGATGAAGATAACCGGAATCGGGCCTAACCCGTCTACCTCTGCCTTGTAGCACCCCAACAGCGCCCAGATTCCGATCATGAACGTATCGAGGGCGTCATAGACGGGGTTGAGCTTGGATGCACCCTTGGCAAAGAACAGTCCGACGATTGCGCCTACACACGCGTACAACTGCAGCGCAGGGTTGGTGAGCAGCGCTGGCTCGCCGTTCTGCAGGAGGACGTCGCGAACCAACCCGCCCCCCACACCCGTGGCGAAGGCGACGAAGAGCACGCCCATGACGTCGAGACCCTTGCGAGTCGCGTGCATCGCGCCCGTCAAGGCGCCAGCCATGATCGCTGTTGTGTCGAGGAATCCTGGGATCGCCAGGCTTTGTTCAATCATTGCGGGCCGCTCGTCGGTGGCGGGGCCGATGGATCGATGGGTTTCTGGGGTGCGGTTTCAAGATCGGTGTTGCGGGGCTGTGTTTGTTCCGCAGGTGCCTCGGCGGCGACTTGCGTCTTGCGCTGCCAGAAGTTCCAGACCCGATCGGACAACTCGGACGCGGATCCTGTCTCGAGCCCAAACCACTGAGCTCCTGCCCGCATGGCGAGGGCGACGCCCATCGCGGCGATCTGAGCCAGGCCTGCATTGAGGTTCAGTTGCACCATCACGACAAAGACGCATGAGGCGACGACCGCGGGGATGGCGATGAAGGCCCCTGGTCGGACGATAGAAGGTGCCGTCCCCGCCAACACGTCCCGCAAGAACGGGCCGCCCACGGCGGTAATCACCCCAACGAAAATCGCGGAACTCGTCGGCAGTCCGGCGTAAAGCGCTGCGCCGGCACCGAGGGCGCACAACAGGCCCATTGCCAAGCCGTCAAGAATGATCATCATCGACTCGAAGCGTGAGATCAATCCAGCAAAGAAGAAGCCCACCACGGCAGTCCAAAACGCAACGATGACAAAGAGCGGTTCGGTAAAGATGTTGGGCGTATTCGACGAAATTAGCAAGTCACGCAGGATCAATCCACCGAGCCCGGTGGCAAAGGCAAGGCCGAAGACGCCGACGACGTCGAAGCCCCGTTTTGCGCCGTACGTCGCGCCTGCGAGCCCACTCACGGCGACCGCGGCGTACGGTAGCCACGTCGGCAGGACGACAACAAGCCCCGCAGCGATTACGTTTGTGGACACGGCTATTGAGACTAGCGCCGCGATGCCCTTGCCCGCGTGTTCGTAAACCCAAATTGCGAGTCTGGTGACGCAGTGAATTCAGCAAGCACGGATCAGTCGGTTGCGAGCGCGATTGGCGCCAGTGTGCCGGTCGGTTTAGTGGGGTCATTCCCAGGCAGTGACGTCTGGGAGGCGACCGCGATTGTGCGAGGCGAACTCCCGTTTCTCCCGCTTCTCCCGGAACTTCCTGAGCGTGGTCCCGGCGCGGACATGATCGGGCGGACGATGTCACTGCTCGCAAGAGTGAGCAGCGAGTTCGCGGTGATCACGACGCCCTCAGGATGGCGCCTCGCCGGGCAGCACACTGCCCACCTCCCGGCAGCGATGCGCCGGGCAGCCTCGTGGTTGTCTGAGGACCTCGACGCGGCGCAGTCCTCATTCGCCGAGTTCACCGGTGCTTACAAGGTGCAGCTCACCGGACCGTGGACGTTGGCCGCCTGCGTTGAACTTTCCGGTGGCGACCGGCTGCTGCGTGACCGAGGGGCGGTAGCCGAGTTACACGCGGCGCTCGCCGAAGCCGCCGCGTCGCACGTTCGCGAAGTCTCTCGCCGTTTGCCGGGCGTTGACGTGCTCGTCCAATTCGACGAACCCATGCTTGATGCGGTTCTCACGGGTGCAATCACGACTCCTAGCGGCTTCCGTGCGTATGAACCCGTGCGCGCCGCCCACGCGAGCCACACTCTGGCCGGGCTCGTGGACCGGTGTCACGGATCCGGCGCGCTCGCTGGGGTGCACACCTGCGCCAATCGGCCAGACATCGCGCTGCTTGCTGCGGCCGGATTCGACTTCCTCTCCATCGACCTTGATCGGATCTCGCGGGGGACCAGGCAAGAAGTGAACGAACTTGAGAACGAGATCGGCAACCTTTGGGATACCGGTCGATCGTTGTTCGCCGGTCTAGCCGCACCCACTGCGGCACGCGCAGAGCGTGGGTCTAGCTCCACGCCGATTGACGAGTTGCTCCATCGTCTTGGAATCCCGATCGCCGAGATTGATCGGCAACTCGTCGTGACGCCTTCGTGCGGTCTTGTTGGAGCCGGTTCGTTGGCTAACGTTCGGGATGTGATTTCAGAACTTCAGGCAGTTGGGCGAAAGCTCCGTGACGAGCGCCTCGAGGGCCAGGGGGAAGACGAATGACGAGCGCAGAGGCATCTCGGCCGTCGGACCCGTTGACGAGTGCGGACCGCGCACGCTGGCAAGAACTCGTCGAACAAGTTGAGCGCGCGCGCTCCCGTTACTACTTGCAAGACGCACCGACGATCGCTGACGACGAGTACGACGCACTGTTCCGTGAGCTCGTTGAGTTGGAAGAACTGCACCCGCAATTGGTCACCGGTGACTCGCCGACCCAGACGGTGGGCGGGGCCCGGGCCGAGATGTTTGAGCCCGTCGAGCACCTCGTGCCGATGATGAGTCTGGACAACGCATTCGGTGTCGAGGAACTGCGAGTGTGGGCCGCCAGAATTGAGCGAGACCTCACGACGCTGCCAGCAATGTTGTGCGAACTCAAGGTTGATGGGCTCGCGGTGGACGTGGTGTTCGAACGGGGGGTGCTGCGCTCGCTTGCGACGCGCGGAGACGGCCGCGTGGGCGAGGACGTTACGGCGAACGTGCGCTTCATGCCCAACATTCCGACCCGACTTCATCCCAGCGGCGACGGCCAGGCCGTGCCGGACCTCCTTGAGGTCCGTGGCGAGGTGTACTTTCCCGTTGCCGCATTCCGAGGCATTAATGATCAACGCCTCGACCTGGGCCTATCTCCGTTCGCCAATCCACGCAATGCTGCGGCAGGCAACCTGCGTCAACGCGTGGACAAGCGCGAACGCGAACTCAACGAGGCGCGGACAGCGCTCGAGGCGGCGCAGGAGCGCGGCGAGAAGTCGCGCATACGGGCGGAAGAACGAGTGGTTCGCCTCGAGGGAGATCTGAGCCGCGCGACGCAGGCGCTTGGGGCACTTCGCCTCGTCGTTCACGGCGTGGGCGCAATCGAAGGTGTGGCGCCCACCGCGCAGTCCCAGGCCTATGAACTTCTGGCGTCCTGGGGTCTGCCTACGTCGGATCGCATCGCCGTTCACCACGACCTCGCGGGCGTCGAAGCGTACGTCGCGCGATACGGCGAGAATCGCCACGACGTTGAACACGAAATCGACGGCGTCGTGGTGAAGGTGGATGACTTCGCTTTGCAGTCACGCCTTGGCTCAACTTCTCGGGCGCCGCGTTGGGCGATCGCGTACAAGTACCCGCCAGAGGTTGTTCGAACGCGCCTCCTGGACATCCAGGTGAATGTGGGGCGCACCGGTCGGGTTACCCCGTTCGCGGTCATGGCTCCGGTTCAAGTTTCCGGGACGACTGTTGAGATGGCCACGCTGCATAACCCATCGGAGGTCGTACGCAAAGGGGTGCTCATCGGCGACATGGTGTTCTTGCGCAAGGCAGGCGAGATCATCCCTGAGGTCCTCGGCCCAGTCGTCGAGGAACGGACGGGTGCCGAGGTCGCCTTCGTCATGCCGACGACGTGCCCTCAATGTGGATCAACACTCGGGCCTGCAAAGGAAGGCGATGCAGATATTCGCTGCCCGAACACTCGCACGTGCCCAGCGCAGCTTCGTGAGCGGCTGTTCCACGTCGGGTCTCGCGGCGCGCTCGACATCGAAGGGCTCGGAGAGCGTGCCGCTTCGGCGCTGCTTGATGACGGATTGCTTCAGGACGAATCGCGGCTATTCGCCCTGACTGAGAGCGATTTGCTCACCAGTGACTTCTTCACGCGCCACACCGAGAACGGTGTGGAACTCAACGAGAACGCTCGCAAGTTCCTCAGCGAACTCGAGAAAGCAAAGACCAAGCCGTTGTGGCGGGTCCTCGTCGCACTGTCGATTCGCCACGTCGGCCCGACCGCTTCGCAAGCGTTGGCGACTCACTTCGCGAGTATCGAGGCGATCGCAACAGCCTCAGATTCTGAGCTTGCATCGGTTGAGGGCGTGGGCGCGATCATCGCGACCGCAGTCCATGAGTGGTTTGAGGTGGACTGGCACCGAGAGATTGTCGATTCATGGGCAAACGCGGGCGTTCGCATGTCGCAGGAACGCATCGATGTTGGTCCGCAGCCGCTCGCGGGAATGACTGCGGTCATCACCGGGACCCTCGACGGATTCACGCGCGACGAAGCCAAGGCCGCGCTAGTGAACCAAGGAGCGAAGGTCACGGGTTCGGTATCAAAAAAGACCTCGTTCGTGGTCGCGGGGGAGAGTCCCGGATCAAAATTGGACAAGGCTGAATCGCTCGGTGTTCCAGTGCTCGATGCCGCGGGCCTGAGGCAACTACTGGTGGACGGGCCTGCAATTCTGGGCGCAGTGGACCGGGACACTGAGGGCTAATCGAGGTGAATCCGGTGGTCGTTGAGCCGATGAGCGTGTGGTCGGTGACAAGATGGCCATCATGCCCGCGAACACTGCAACCAAGATCCGCGCCACGTCGGTCGCCATTTCTGATGATCAGCCTGTGAAGGTCACCAAGGCAACGAAGGCGACGAGGTCTGCCAAGGCGGAGACGTCTGCTGCTGTCAAGGCCCCCACGACGTCGCTGGAGCAACTCCTTGAGACCTACCGCACTGCGCCAGAGATGGTCGGCGCGGATGGTCATGCTCCGCTGAAGGAGTACGAAGGACGCTTCGTCGAGGCGGATGATCGAATGGTCTTCCTGCGCTCCACCGACGATGCGGGCAGACGCGACAAGCGCCAGGCAGTGTTCGTCCACGGTCTGGGTGGCTCTGCCCGAAATTGGACCGACTTGATGTACCTGTTGTCGCCGGTCGTTGGTGGCATTGCGCCTGATCTCTCCGGGTTCGGACGTTCGCCGATGGCGGTCGATTCTGACTACAGCCAAGCCGCACATGCGCGCACCGTGATTCGGCTCATTGAAGATCGGTGCGACGGCCCAGTCGACCTTTTCGGCAACTCGATGGGTGGTGCGATTTCGGTTCGCATCGCTGCGCAACGCCCCGACCTGGTCCGCAGTCTCGTGCTCGTTTCGCCAGCACTTCCCGATTTTCGGCCGCGGCTCAGCGTCGCTCCGCTGATTGCGATGACTGCGCCTGTCGTCGCAGACCTCGCCGCTCGCGTCGTCAACACCAATGACGCGGAAGCAGCAATCGACCGCATGTACGACCTTTGCTACCTCGACCCAAGTCGGGTACACGGAGAGCGCCGCGCCGACCAAATTGAAGAGACACGTTGGCGGATGGCTCGGCACAATGCCGCAGACCCGCTGCGCCAGTCGGCACGGGGATTGGGGCGGGCATTCATCCCTGGCACGTCCGATTACTTGTGGTCGATGGCCGAGAGAATTGAAGTTCCCACGTTGGCGATTTACGGCACCCACGACAAACTGGTCGATCCGCGGTTGGCAAATCGAACGGCACGAACCATCCCAAACGTTCGGGTCACTACTCTAAAAACAGGGCACGTCGCCCAACTCGAGGATCCCGTAGCGACGGCACGTCTAGTACTTCAGATGTGGTCCGAGGATCATATTTAGGAGAGTTTCGGTCGAGATCTAGTTGATGATCGTATTTGGGTTAACTCGAATAGCGTTCTGACAGTTGAGTCAATACCCTCCGTATGCAATTACTCACCAACACCTACGGAGTAGAACATGGCTGATGCAGCCCTTGAAGATTTCCTGTCACGCGTTAACGAGCACCTGCCCGGCCTGAGCCGCGACAAGTTCAGCAACGACTCGTGGCGCTACCAGGATCGCCCCACCAGCGAAGGTCTTGGCCTCAAGCCAGGTGTTTCGGTAGATCCGGAGAAGGTTGTTGCGTGCATCCTCGACGTTGAGGCATACAAGGAGAACGTCAAGTACGTAGAAGAAGTGACGGTCACCGAACGCGGCGACAACTACGTCATCTACACCCAGAAGGTGAAGCTGCCGGTCCTCGGAGGACTGCAGTTCTCGATCAAGCTTGAGGACCTCGGTGAGATCAATGGCTACCGCGTCGTTGGCTGGAACCAGGATGACGCCCTGACCGAAGCACTCGACAAGAAGCACGGTGGCGCTCGCACCGAATACAACCTCGGTGCCTGGCTGGTCAAGCCGGACGAAGTTGCCTACGCGCTGTCGGCCGTGCCGTTGAAGAAGGATGTTGGTTCACTCAAGTACGCGGTCATGACGAAGGGTGCAGACGCGACGGCATCGTCGGTCTTGTCCGACAACATTGACGCAATGATCGAGTGGGCGAACCGCGCTTAGCAATTCGCTCGAACCCGCTTAGGCAACGATGGGGTCGTTACACCACTAACGGTGTAACGACCCCATCGTTCCTTGGTGGTGCACTAACGGTGTGCCCCAGCCTGCGGCAAATAGTGACGTCACGGCGCCAAGTACCAAGTAGTGATCGCCGGCCGCAACAACTTCCTGCACATCACAATCCAGCGAGCTGAGCGCGTTCTCGAGCAGCGGGACTCCGGATGATCCGGCTCGCCAGTGAACCCCTGCGAACCGTTGGTCATGGTCAACATCGCGGCTCGCGAACACGTGGGCGATGCCGCGCTGAGTTGACGAGAGCACACTGATCCCGAAGCTGCCGCGAGCAATCACCTGCTCGGCTGTGCTCGACCTGCGACTCAATGAGACGGCCACGATCGGTGGGTCGAGTGATACCGACAAGAATGAGCTGATTGTGCACCCGACAGGTTGACCGATGTGACCCAAGGTGGACACGATCGCGACACCGGTGGGGAAATGGCTTGCAGCGGCACGCAGTTCCGCGCCGGAGATGGCCGCTGGTGTGGTGAGGTCTGTTGGTGCTGTCGTTGACATGTTGGGACTCTCTACGCATGGTGCTGCACGTTGGCAGCAGGAGTGGTCAGGGCGGAGCGGCTATGCCTGACAGAGAGCGGTGCTGACGCTTCCAAGGTCGACGTAGCGACGCGTAATGAGCGGCGACACGACGACGGTAAGCACGCGGAGAGGCTAGCACGCAGGGCACGTGGTCGCTCAGATTCCGATTCGCGCTCGGCACGCGATGGACTCATTGCCGCGGGGTGGGCACGGGCTTTCGAAGGTGGTCCTTAGGATGGCGGTCATGACTTCGCCCACGTCGCTGACCCCAGATGAGGTTGCTCATCTGGCGGGTTTGGCCCGTATGTCCCTGACTGACTCCGAGCTCGCGCGTTATGCCGGGCAGCTCGATCAGATCCTCCACGCGGTCGATCGGGTTGGTGAGGTCGCCGCTGACGACGTTCCACCGATGTCGCACCCGCAGCCGTTGGTCAACGTATGGCGCAAAGATGAAGTGACGCCTGGCCTGACCGCAGAGCAAGTGCTGGCCGGTGCTCCCGCGGCCGAAGACGAGCGCTTCCGCGTTCCCCGCATCTTGGACGGTGAATAGATGAACGCGTCCGCTGATTCGATGCACCTCACGTCGCGCACGGCGACCGAACTCGCAGCGGCAATCGCTGCCGGGGACGTGTCCGCGCGGCAGGTCACCGACGCGCATCTCGCCCGAATCGATGCGGTCGATGAGGGCATCCACGCTTTCCTTCATGTCGACTACGACGGCGCCCGCGCACAAGCGGACGCAGTCGACGCTAAGCGCGCCGCGGGCGACACCCTCGGCCCATTGGCCGGCGTGCCTGTCGCGCTCAAAGATGTGTTCACGCAGCAGGGGATCCCGACGACGGCTGGCTCACGAATCCTCGAAGGCTGGCGCCCGCCGTACGATTCGACGGTCGTCACTCGCCTCCGCAATGCCGACTGTGTGATCTTGGGCAAGACCAATATGGACGAGTTCGCGATGGGCTCATCAACGGAACACTCTGGCTACGGGCCGACTCGCAACCCATGGGACACCGACCGGATTCCAGGCGGTTCCGGCGGCGGATCGGCGGCGGCAGTTGCGGCATTTGAAGCGCCGTTGGCGATTGGTACCGATACCGGTGGATCGATCCGTCAGCCCGCATCAGTCACGGGAACCGTAGGTGTTAAGCCGACGTATGGTGGCGTATCTCGCTACGGGTTGATCGCGCTGGCGTCGTCCCTTGACCAGGCGGGTCCGTGTGCCCGCACCGTGCTTGACGCCGCTCATTTGCATGCCGCGCTTGCTGGCCACGACCCCAAGGACTCCACGAGCCTGGACGTTGCCGTCCCCGATGTTGTTTCCGCAGCACGGCGTGCGGACGTCCGCGGAATGAAGGTCGGTCTCGTCAAGCAGCTTTCGGGCGAGGGATATCAGGCGGGCGTCAGTCAACGGTTTGACGAAGCCATCGAAATCTTGCGAGAGCTCGGCGCGGAACCTGTTGAGGTTTCGTGCCCCAACTTCGAGTACGCATTGGCTGCCTACTACTTGATTCTTCCGAGTGAGGCGTCGAGCAACCTCGCGCGCTTCGATGGAATGCGATTCGGAATCCGGGTTGGCGATGACGGTGATGCGAACGTCGAAGAGGTGATGAGCCGCACGCGCGCGGCCGGCTTCGGTGACGAAGTCAAGCGCCGGATCATGCTCGGGACGTATGCGCTGTCGAGTGGCTACTACGACGCGTACTACGGGCAAGCCCAGAAGGTCCGCACGCTGATTGCCAGGGACTTCGACGCGGCATTCAACGAGGTCGACGTGCTCGTATCCCCGACGGCGCCCACGACGGCGTTCAAACTCGGCGAGAAGCTCGATGATCCGCTGGCGATGTACCTCAACGACGTTGCCACGATTCCGGTGAACTTGGCCGGCAACGCAGCGATGAGTCTGCCGATCGGGCTCGCGCCCGAAGACGGTCTGCCGGTGGGATTGCAGATCATGGCTCCGTCGATGGCCGACGATCGGCTGTACAACGTGGGTGCCGCACTAGAAACCGCATTGACTGACCGGTGGGGCCACCTGCTGATCGAGGAGGCACCAGCGCTATGAGCACTGCAATCGTCAACCCTGACTTCGCGACCGCACTGCAAACGTACAAGCCTGTGCTTGGGTTTGAGGTCCACGTCGAACTCTCGACGAAGTCGAAGATGTTCTGTGGCTGCCCGACAGACTTTGGTGCGGCGCCCAACACGCACGTGTGTCCCACGTGTGTGGGCCTGCCAGGGTCGCTGCCCGTTGTGAATCAAGCGGCAGTCGAGGCAACCATCAAGATTGGCCTCGCGCTCAATTGTGAGATCGCGGCATGGTGCCGGTTTGCGCGTAAGAATTACTTCTACCCCGACATGCCAAAGGACTACCAGATCTCGCAGTACGACGAGCCGCTGTGTAGCAACGGGTACCTCGATGTTGATGTGGTTGACGAATCCGGCGAACATCACACCGTGCGCGTCGAGATCGAGCGGGTTCACATGGAGGAAGACACCGGCAAGCTCCTGCACACCGGTGGTGACACTGGACGAATCCAGGGCGCCGATTACTCCCTTGTTGACTACAACCGCGCTGGTGTTCCGCTCATTGAGATCGTGACGAAGACGATTGAAGGAACCGGCGAACTCGCCCCCGAGGTCGGCAAGGCGTACGTCACGCAACTGCGCGAACTCGTTCGTTCCCTTGGAGTTTCCGACGTTCGCATGGAGCAAGGCTCATTGCGCTGCGACGCCAACGTCTCGCTGATGCGCCAGGATGCCACCGAGTGGGGCACCCGGACTGAGACGAAGAACGTGAACTCCCTTCGTTCCGTCGAGCGGGCAATTCGTTCGGAGATCATTCGCCAAGCGAGCGTGCTCGATGCGGGTGGGACGATCACGCAAGAGACCCGGCACTTCCAGGAGACCACCGGCGACACGACGTCAGGCCGCGAGAAGTCTGACGCCGAGGACTACCGCTACTTCCCAGAGCCTGACCTGATTCCGATCGCCGCCGATCCCGAGTGGGTAGAGCAGTTGCGGGCAGGATTGCCAGAGGCACCCGGACTGCGCGTGGCGCGGTTGCAGCAAGAGTGGGAGCTCACCGACTTCGAGATGGCGTCGATCGTGAATTCCGATGCCCTCGACCTGGTCGTCGCCACCGTGGAGGCGGGCGCGGATCACACGTCAGCGCGCAAGTGGTGGCTTGGCGAGCTAACCCGCATTGCGAACAACGATTCGGTTGCGCTCGACTCACTCGCGATCACACCCGCGCAGGTGGCACGCGTTGCGGCACTTGTTGACGAAGGGGCGCTTAACGACAAGCTTGCACGCAAGGTGATCGAAGGTGTCCTCGCCGGTGAAGGTGAACCAGACGAGGTTGTTGCGTCACGTGGGTTGGCTGTTGTATCTGATGACGGGCCGCTGATTGCAGCGATCGACGACGCAATTGCGGCGAACCCCGATGTGGTAGCAAAGATCACCGGTGGCAAGCCAGCCGCGGCCGGGGTGATCGTTGGTTCCGTAATGAAGGCGACCCGCGGTCAGGCCGACGCAGGTCGTGTACGCGAACTCCTGTTCGCCAAGCTCGGCGTCACCGAGTAGCGCGGACTGCCTTGTGAGCGGTCGGGCTGCGAGCTAGGCGGAGCCTTCTTCGAAGGCCGTCGCTTGGTGCTCGTAGAACGTCTGACCGTCGTAGGTACGGATGTCGATCACGGCGACGCGTTCGTCGACGAGTTGTTCGTCGGCGAGTTCTGAACGCATCAATACACCGTCGAGCATCGACATGATCTCGTCCGGGAACTCCAGCGGAACGAAGTGAGTTCCGTTGAGCACGTGAATCTCGGCATGGTCGATCTGCTGGGCGAATGCCACCACGTCGCGCATCGACGTGAGCGGGTCGAGTCCGCCGGCGGCAACGGTGATTGGCACCTCGACGAATGAGGGATCGATCGGCTCATGTTCGCCCGCCGCGGGGAACATGTGGAAGTACCAGCCGAAGTCGTGTTTACCGAACGACTCAAGCCACGGAACGATGTCTTCGGACTTCGCGCTCGGCATGATGATCCCGGTGTGGCGCATGACCTCCGCGGTCGCGCGGTTCTTGGGGACGATCCGGGCCAGCGTATTGATCTGTGGTGCGAGGAACTCGCCCGTGCGAGCGACCGCCAGGCTCAGTGGTTTGCGCAGTGGTCTCGGGACGAGGAAAGGAGCGAAGGCGGCGTCGAGAGTGCCACCGGGAACACCGGCGCACATGACAAGCCCAGCAACTCGTTCTGGATACCGCTTCGTCAGTTCGAAGCTGACGTTGACGCCATATGACCACGCGACGAGGATCGCTTTGTCGATCTCCATCTCGTTCATCAACGCATAGGCATCAGCAACGTGGTCGTCAATGCGAATGCGTTCAAGGTCGCGGGGTCGTTGAGAACCCAACGTTCCCCGGTGGTTGTAGCCGAACACCTGGTACCCGCACTCGGGGTCCAGCAGCCGCGGCCACGCCTCGGGTGGGACACCGAGGCCGTTGCACACGACCACAACCGGTCCGTCGCCACTGTTGGTCCAGCCTTCGAGGATCGTGCCGTCGCCAGACTGGTACTCGAACGTCGAATACATAAGGACAAGGGTGACACGGCGACTATCGAACGCCACAAAAGGCATCCGAATTATCGACCGCTCGCCGTTGCTGCGTCGTGGCGTACGCTTTGCGCCATGGCGAATCCGATCGATATGAAGCCCCGTAGCAAAGTTGTCACCGATGGCCTTGAGCGTGCACCCGCACGCGGAATGTTGCGCGCCGTAGGCATGGAGACCGAAGACTTCGCGAAGCCGCAGATTGGGATCGCTTCCTCTTGGAACGAGATCACGCCGTGCAACCTCTCGCTCGATCGCCTCGCGACCAACGCGAAGGAGGGTGTCCACGCAGCCGGTGGATTCCCGATGCAATTCGGAACCATCTCGGTGTCCGACGGCATCTCCATGGGGCACGAAGGCATGCACTTCTCGCTGGTGAGTCGCGAGATCATTGCGGACTCGGTTGAGGCAGTCATGCAGGCCGAACGCCTCGACGGCATGGTCACGTTCGCGGGCTGCGATAAGAGTCTGCCCGGAATGTTGATGGCAGCAGCACGCATCGACGTCGCGAGCGTGTTCGTGTATGCCGGTTCGATCTTGCCGGGTCGAGTGGGCGACAAGCAGGTCACGATCATCGATGCTTTTGAGGCCGTCGGTGCGTGTTCGCGCGGTTTGATTACTCGCGCTGAGGTTGACGAGATCGAGCGCGCGATCTGCCCAGGCGAAGGCGCCTGTGGCGGCATGTACACCGCAAACACGATGGCTAGCGCGGCTGAGGCAATGGGAATGTCGCTGCCTGGGTCGGCAGCTCCGCCCGCCGTGGACCGTCGCCGCGATGGGTACGCCCGCCGGTCCGGCGAGGCAGTTGTCGAGCTGATCCGCCAAGGGATCACCACTCGCGACATCATCACTCGCAAGTCACTAGAGAACGCGATCTCGGTCGTGATGGCCTTTGGTGGATCGACCAACGCGGTGCTACACCTGCTGGCGCTTGCGCACGAGGCTGACATCGATCTCGAGCTCGCTGACTTCCAGCGCATCTCTGATCGTGTTCCGTTGCTCGCCGATGTGAAGCCCTTCGGCCAGTACGTGATGAGCGACGTCGACCGGGTTGGTGGTGTCCCGGTTGTGATGCGGGCGCTGCTCGACGCCGGA
>CAUJEJ010000113.1 GCA_963169255.1 Actinomycetota bacterium
ATCTTGACGTTCGGCATGGTGCTGATGGTGCTCTCGATGGCGAACGGCCCCAAGCTCAACGGCATGTTCGTTCCCTTTGCGGTGGGCGCCTACATCATGGCGCTTGGCACGATGGGTGGACCGTATGACGGCGCCGCGATGAACCCCGCCCGCGCGTTTGGCCCAGACATCGCCCGCGGCGATCTCTCAACGTGGTGGGTGTACATCATCGGACCACTGGTAGGTGCGGCCCTGGCGACCATCGTCGCGAGAGTCTTGCGCGGCCCTGCGAAGGCCGCCGAGGCTCAAGCCGCGATGGGCACCCCACTGGAAACGTCGAGCTAGTTTGCTCGGCTAACCCTGCTGGTGCCCTTTGCGGCCTGACGCAGTCCAGCATCTGCAACGTAAAGTCCTGACGCGCGAATCCGCTGGCTGTGTGCGGAGCACTGGCGCCTCGTTGTCGCGACCGTCGCAGTTGCGCTATTTGATCGTGTACGTCTTCGCCTTGACGTAGGCGTTGTAGCCCGTGGTGGCAGGTGCGCTGCGCGTCACTTTCAGCTTCAGCCCGCGCGCATTCTTGGTGCGAATCGTGACCTTGCCCGCGCCGCTCCGCAGCACTTTGTAGGTGCCCTTCTTCTTGCCGACCCGCTTGACGGACACGCGCACAGCCTGGCCTGCATTCGTTGAACACCGCGTCTTAAGCACGACCGAGTTCCCGGTCTGCTTCAGCTTCTTTGGCATCGCTGAACAACCCACCGGAGTTTGCGCGACTGGGGGATCTGCTGCTGCTGGCGTGAACAGGTCCGCGGAGCTCAAGATTGCCGACCCTGCTCCGTAGCCGCCAACGAGGAGCACTTTGCCGTTGTTGAGCAACGTGTCAGTAGCGCTCGATCGAGGCACCGACAACGCAGGCCCAGCACTGAACAAGTTCGTCGCCGGGTCATAGATTTCCGAGGTCGCGAGGTAGGTACTGGTGTCCATTCCACCCGCAATGAGCACCTTGCCGTTACTCAGCGTTGTCGCCGTCGCGAACGCCCGGCCCGCGGCCATCGATGGTCCAGAAGAGAACGTCCCAGACGACGGGTCGTAGACCTCGGTCCCGTTGAGGTAGCCACTTGGACCCTGACCACCTGCAATCAGGACCTTCCCGTTCGGAAGCAGGCTGGCAGTCGCCCCGGTCCGCGCGGCCGCCATCGGACCTGTCGTAGACGAGAACGTGTTGGAGGTCGGGTTGTACAACTCCGCGGAGCTGTACGTCGTGGACGACGCCTGCCCACCAGCAACGAGTACGTAGCCGCTCGTGAGTCGCGTCGCGGTGTGGTTCACCCGGGCGATGGTCATTGGTCCCTGTGTTGTCCAGGCGCCGTTCACGCCGCTCGCGAGGTTGAAGGTCTGCGAACTCGACAGCGTTGAAATGCCACCGTTCGTGCCGCCAGTTGCGAGGACACGACCGTCAGCGAGCAAGACCGACGTCGGGTCGACCATTCCCACTGAAACGTCATTGCTAGAGACGAAGCTGTTCGTGGTCGGGTTGTAGAGCTGCGTCGAGTACGCGTACGAGCCAGCCGACGGCCCGGCGAACCCTCCGGCGACTAGGACCAGCCCGTTACTCAACGCGGCGCCGATCCCGCCGCTGCGTGCCGTCGTCATCGTTGGCCCAGCGGAGAAGGTTCCGGCCGAGGGGTCATACACCGAGGTGCTGTTCAACGTCGCCGAAAGCGTTTGTCCTCCGGCAACCAACACCTTGCCATTCGCCGCCAGTACTGCGGTCGCGTCCAACCGCGGCGTCGACATTGATCCGGTTGGACTGAACGAATCGGGAGTTGCGTTCGCGCCTGCGGCGAACACGACGCCGGTCGCGCTCAGCCCTAGCGCACATACGCCGATCAGAACTGCTCGCGCCTTGGTGTGGGAGGGAAACGTCTGAAGAGTCATCGAGTACGCCCTCCGCCGGAGTGTGCGCGAATCCGCGCACCAAGACGTCACACCCACGTGCGCCGCAAACCCATGCTGACCCCGAATTGCACAATCCGCACCCCCATGTCACCGGAATGCCACTCCTTGATCTGCGTGGAACTCCGGTGCACTGGTCTGACTACGAGGCGTATGGAGCGGGTCGGTGGGGGTTTGACCCGCGTGACCCTACGGTGACGTAGCCTCGTGTGATGCGACAAATTGGCTCAGTTGTCTTCTGGCTCTTTGTGGTCATCAGTTCCCTGCCGCTCACTCTTTGTGCGTTCATCATTTGGGCAGTGACCGCACCATTCGACAAGCGTCGGGTGATCCTCCATCGGTTCACCTGCTTCTGGGCCTCGCTCTACACCTGGACGAACCCGGCATGGCCAGTCACGATCACCGGTCGCGAGAACATCGTTTCTGGTCGCACGTACGTACTCGTGGCGAACCACTTGTCGCTGCTCGACATCCTCGTCATGTTCCGCTTGTTCAAAGACTTCAAGTGGGTTTCGAAGGCCGAGATTTTCAAGGTTCCAGGTGTCGGCTGGAATATGAGCCTCAACAAGTACATCCCCCTCAAGCGCGGTGACAAAGCCAGCATCGCCGAGATGATGAAGATGTCGGAGGAGACCTTGAGATCCGGCTCCTCCATCATGATTTTCCCGGAAGGCACTCGTTCCAAGACTGGCGAAATGCGTGACTTCAAACGTGGCGCGTTCGATATGGCGCGAGACACCGAGACCGCCATCATCCCGATCGTGATTCAGGGAACGTCGGACGCCTTACCTGCGCGCGGTTTCGTCCTGCAGGGCAAGCACCCGATCTCCGTCACGGTCCTTCCGGAGGTCCCCGTGTCGGTTGTTGAGTCGATGTCCACCGAGGACCTGTCTGCTCACGTTCGCACCCTCATTGCCGACGAGATCGCTCGCGAGCGAGCATCTGCCTAGCGCCAAACGGGCCGCCGTCGGCGTGCCGTATCTGATCGATGATCAGGGTGGGAACCCGCCGTCGTAGGGTGATCCGACTGCCCAACGACAGATTGAGGTTACAAATGAAGATCGCCATGCGCGCGCCGCGCGCCGTTCTCATAGCGGCTGCGGCATCAGCGGCTGCTCTAGTGCTGGCTGCCTGTGGCAATTCAGCGAGCTCGAACTCAAGCCAGGCTCCTCTCGCGGGCGAACAAGAACTGAAGTCGGCCATGAGCACCCTGATCGGTGCAGGTGGCCCACCCGGGGTAGTCGTGATCGTGCAAGACGGCACGAACCGCTACGAACTCGTTGACGGCAAGGCCGACGTCACAACGGGCACGGCCATGACCGGCTCGGCGACGTCGCGAATCGCGAGCATCTCGAAGGTCTACAGCGGCGCGATCCTGTTGGACCTCGCGTCGGAGGGCAAGCTCTCGCTCGATGCTCCGATCTCGACCCTGCTGCCGACGGTGCCGAGCGCATGGGGCGCGGCCACGGTGTCACAGGTCCTGCAGCACACCAGTGGGATCCCGGACTACATCAAGGACCCCAAGTTCCTCAAGCAGTTCATCGCTGATCCGCAAATGCAGCGGACCCCACAGCAGCTCATCGGCTACGTCGCCAAGCAGCCGCTGAACTTCGCCCCAGGCAGCACGTATGAGTACTCGGATACTGACAACATCGTTGCTGGCCTCATCGCCGAGCAGATCCTCGGCAAGCCGTACGCCGAGATCTTGCAAGATGTCGTCGCGCAGCCGATGTCGCTTGCGAACACGAACTTGCCAAGCACTTCGGACCTGCCGGAGGGTTACATCCACGGCTACGCGGTTGAGCCGCCCGCCGCAACAGGGGCTGCAACTGCGCCGCCGGAAGATGTCTCCCTGCTCATCAACCCAGGTCTCGCTTGGGCATCGGGCGGAATGATCTCGACTGCTGACGACATGAACACGTTCATCCGCGGCTACCTCGCTGGCGATCTGTTCAACGCGAACGTGCTCACCGATTCCAACGCCTTCGTGCCTGGCGGCGGAGGCCCACCCGGACCAGGAACGAACTCCAGCGGTCTGGCGATCTACCGCTACGAGACTGCGTGTGGAACCGTGTTCGGGCACACGGGCAACATGCCTGGCTACACGCAGTTCTTCGGTGCAAGTCAAGACGGCAGCAAGAGCGTCGTTGTGACGGTAAACAGCCAGATCAGCCCGAAGAATGCGCCGACGAACTACGAGAACCTCATTGCGGTTCAGAACCAAGCAATCTGCTCGGCAATGGGCCAGGCAAGCGCTTCAGCGAGCGCTTCAACCTCGGCATCTTGACGGCGTGGGTGGGGAGCAGTCAGATTTCGACTTCTCCCCGCCCACCTCGCGCATTTCGGCCATTTCGACACCGAATCTGGTGATCGGTAGGTAGCTCACAATCCGGGTTTTTCCGCGGTTTCCGCTGCTAACCTCTTGTGGTGTCTACTGAGTCGCTGGGTCAGCTTCCCGCGACACATGTTCAGACCCCGGCGGCGACCGAGTCGTTGCCCGCTTTCTTCGCCCGCAGTGTGCTCCCCGGACTCGTCGGAACCGCACTCATTGGGGCTGGCGCCGTTGGTGTCGGCTGGATGCCGGTGCAAGGATCACTGCCCGCGCCACCCGTTATTGACGTACTGCAGAGCACAACATTTGGCGTTATAGCCGCTGCCTGTTCGCTCATTGTCGGCGTTGTCATTCTGCTTTTGGCCTGGTTGCAGCTAGGCAACGACATCACCCGATCGGGTACTTCTGAGGTTCGCCGCCTGTGGTTCACCCTCGGTATCTGGTCGCTGCCGCTACTCATCACTCCGCCGCTGTTTAGCCGCGATGTGTACTCCTATGTCGCCCAGGGCAAGCTCATGGCGGCAGGTATCAACCCGTACGTGAGTGGCCCCTCTGTCATGCCTGGCTGGGTCAATGATGGTGTCGACCCGTTATGGGCTGATGCCACGAGCCCGTACGGGCAGGTCTTCCTCTTGTTCGGCCGGTTGTTCTCCGATATCGCCGGCCCGAGCGCCTTCTCGATGGCGCTGATGTTCCGAGTGCTCGCGATCGTTGGAGTCGTCATTCTGGCCTGGGCTGTCCCGGTCTTGGCGACGGCTTACGGCGTCAATCCGGCGCGTGCGCTGTGGCTTGGCGTCCTCAACCCCCTCGTGGTCATGCACTTCATCTCCGGCGCGCACAACGACGCTTTGATGATCGGGCTGATCGCCGCTGGGTTCGCGCTGGTGGTTCGCAAGCATCCGTACTGGGGCATCCTCCTCGTCACTCTCGCGGTCGCGGTGAAGCCGATCGGTTTGGTCGCGCTGCCGTTCGCCGGGCTGTTGTGGGCCGGGCAAGGCGCCTCGATGAAGCTCGTGGTTCGCCGGTGGTGTGAATCCGCGGCCATCGCAGTCACGGTTATGGTCGGTCTGGCGTTCGTGTCGGGCACGGGGTTCGGTTGGCTCGATGCCGTCGCAACGCCAGCCTCGGTGCGCACCTGGCTCTCGCCGCCCACGGCTATTGGAATGGCGGTCGGGGGAGTCATCGACTTCTTTGGGCTCCACACCACGGACACATTAATCGATGTCTTCCGGGTGCTGGCCACCGTCGCTGCAGTGGCATTTATTGCCTACCTGTGTCTACGTCCAGGTACGCGAAACCCAGTTCGCGCAGCGGGGCTCGCGTTCCTCGCGCTCGTGGTTTTTGGCCCGGCCGTACAGCCGTGGTACCTGTTGTGGGCGTTGCCGCTGCTCGCCGCCACTGCGCTCACGAAGGCCGAAACCCGTTGGATGGTCTACGGCACGGTCGGACTCACGTTCTTTAGCCTCGGCTCGCACCTCGTCGACGGCGCGAGCTACCTGTAGAACCTCACCGCCCTCCTCCTGAAGTCGTAGGAGGGCGTGCCGCCCAGCGAGGTGCCAGGCGGGAGGAGGGCTCCTACTGCTTGCCCGTGAGCGTCTTCAACGCTCCGTTTTGTGCCGACGCGTAGTCAATCTTCGAACGCGCCATTGCCCGGGTGGTCTGATCTTCGCCGGTGTCCATCTCGACAACTGCGGCGGCGACAACCTGTTCGTTCAAGGTGTACATCGCTCTCGCCCACGCGCTGTCGAACCGTTCGCCGGAGAGCTTCTTGAGCGCCGCGATTTGTTGGTCAGAGACGGCTGGTTTGTGATGGTCGGCGGTCACCGCATTGCCATCGGTGACGAGCTTCGCGCGCAGCACCTTCGCCTCCGGTCCGACGGTCTCGGCCGCGGTCTTGGCGATGCCCTTTACCTGCGCGCTGGCGTTGCGCGCGGGTTCGGCAGCGAGTTCGGCGAGCGAGACCTGTTGAGTGTCGACGGCTAGGGCGATCTGTTCGTAGTCGGTGTCGGCGACGCTGTGAATTCCCGGTTGCGAACCAGGCGCGGGGACCTCGCCATTGGTGATCGCTTGAGTAGGCGCAGACGCTCCCGAATTGCACCCGGTGAGCACCATCAACGGGATCGACGCAGCAGCGCACGCTGTCAAAATGCGACGGCCTCGCGCGGATCGGACAAACCTGCCCATTTCGCTCTCCTACTCCTTTGGGATGAGCCTGTTTGGACCAACTATCGG
>CAUJEJ010000114.1 GCA_963169255.1 Actinomycetota bacterium
CGATCAATTGCAGGAGGTCGCGGCTGAGGGCCACCGCGCGCTGGTGTTCAGCCAGTTCACGCGTTTCTTGGGGCGCGTGCGTGATCGGCTCAGCGAGGAGGGAATCAAGACGTGCTACCTCGACGGCCGGACCCGCGACCGCCAGCGCCGGATTGACGAGTGCATCAACGGAACTGCGCCGGCGTTCCTCATCAGCCTCAAAGCCGGCGGATTCGGACTGAACCTCACCGCCGCTGACTATGTTTACGTGCTCGATCCGTGGTGGAACCCCGCTGCCGAGGCGCAGGCGATCGACCGCACCCACCGGATCGGCCAAGAGCGCCCGGTGATGGTCTACCGCCTGATCTCGACCGGCACGATCGAGGAGAAGGTGATGGCCCTGCAGGACCGCAAGCGCGAACTCTTCGCCGCGGTCATGGACGGCGGAACCACCGGTGCCCCCCTAACCCCCGACGACATCCGCGCCCTCCTATCTCCCTAGCCCCGACCCTCCCGCCGTGCCCCTCCGCTGTGCCCCTCCCTCCCGCGCGCCGAACACGTCGTTGAGTGCGCGTTTGTTGCTGGGGCGGCTGACGAAAACCCCGCAACAACCGCGCACACAACGGTTCGGTTGGGGCGCATGGTTCGGGAGGCGTGAGGGTGGCGTGGAGGTGGCGCGTAGGGTGGGGAGGTGGCTGAAAACTCCAGTACGGCAGGCGTGAGCGCTAGCGAATCGAACCCGTTGAACGCGCAGTGGTTTGCCCGCGGGCAGGCAGTCACGCCGGGAGGCGTGAACTCGCCGGTACGCGCGTTCGGCGCGGTTGGCGGGACGCCTCGCTTCTTCGTCTCCGGAAAAGGCCCGTACGTCACCGATGCGGACGGCAAGGAATACGTCGACCTCGTGGGCTCCTGGGGTCCAGCAATCCTCGGACACGCTCATCCCGGTGTGATCGAGGCCGTCAAGATGACCGCCTCGCACGGATTGTCGTTCGGCGCTCCAAGTCCGGGCGAGGTGCAACTCGCAGAGGAGATCGTCTCGCGCGTTGACGCCGTCGAGAAGGTCCGCCTCGTCAGCTCCGGCACCGAGGCAACGATGTCGGCCATTCGCCTCGCACGTGGGTTCACCGGGCGAGCAAAGATCGTCAAGTTCGCCGGGTGCTATCACGGCCACGGCGACTCGCTCCTCGCCGCCGCCGGGTCTGGCGTCGCAACCTTCGGATTGCCCGATTCACCCGGTGTCACACCGTCGATCGCTGCCGACACCATCGTCGTTCCCTACAACGACCTCGCCGCCGTGGAGCGGGTGTTCGCGGAGGCAGGCGACCAGATCGCCGCAATCATCACCGAGGCAGTCGCAGCAAACATGGGCGTCGTGCCGCCCGCCCCAGGATTCAACGCCGCCCTCGCTTCGTTGTGCCAGGCAAACGGCGCGCTACTGATCTTCGACGAAGTCATGACCGGGTTCCGGGTCTCCCGCGCAGGCTGGTACGGCGTCGAGGCCGCCACAGAAGGCTGGAAGCCGGACCTGTTGACGTTCGGCAAAGTTATGGGCGGTGGACTTCCAGCGGCGGCCTTCGGCGGTCGAGCCGACGTGATGGATCACCTCGCACCCATCGGTCCCGTCTACCAAGCGGGCACGCTGTCGGGCAACCCAGTCGCCGTCGCCGCTGGACTCGCCACGCTGAACCACTGTGATGACGCGCTCTATGCGCACCTGGACTCAACAGCAGCTACCGTCGCCCGGCTCGCGAGCGAAGCCCTCAGCGCTGAAGGTGTGACACACCAAATGCAGACCGGTGGCAACCTGTTCAGCATCTTCTTCACTGATGAGCCCGTCGTCGATTACGCGCAGGCGAAGGCACAGGAAGCCTGGCGCTACCCGCCGTTCTTCCACTCGATGCTCAACGCGGGAGTCTCGCTGCCGCCGTCTGTCTACGAATCCTGGTTCGTGTCCGGCGCGCACGACGATCGCGCGATCGATCGGATCGCCAAAGCCCTGCCCGCTGCAGCCAAAGCGGCAGCGGCGGCCTCGCCGACGACATAACCTGCAGATAGCAATTTCTGAGCAGGCACCCCAGACAACGACCCACTGCAACCACGCGCCAGCACCCACAGAACGAGGCACTAAATGAGCGAACAGACGATCGTCCACCTGCTGCGCCACGGCGAGGTCTACAACCCCGACAAGATTCTCTACGGCCGCTTGCCAGGTTTTGTGCTCTCTGACCTCGGCCACCAGATGGCGGAGCGCGTCGGCGAGACACTCAAGGATCGCGACATCGTCGAAGTCTGGGCCTCGCCGCTCGAGCGCGCGCAGCAAACCGCTACCCCCCTGGCGCTCGCCAAGGGCCTCGACATCGTCACTGACGACCGGATCATCGAAGCCGACAACGTCTTTGAAGGTCAACGGGTATCGATCGGCGACGGCGTTCTCAAGCAGCCGAAGGCATGGAAGCACCTTTACGACCCGTTCAAGCCGTCGTGGGGTGAGCCGTACAAGCAGATCGCTGCTCGTATGCGTGATGCCGTCTTCTCCGCTCGCGAATCCGCCCGTGGCCACGAGATCTTGCTCGTCAGCCACCAATTGCCCGTGTGGACGTCACGACTGGACTTCGAAGATCGCCGTCTCTGGCACGATCCACGCCACCGCCAGTGCAACCTTGCTTCGCTCACCTCGCTGGCATTTGACGGCGACGACCTCAAGGCGATCGTCTACACCGAACCCGCTAGCGATTTGGTGGCGAAGGCTCACAAGGGAGCCGGGGCCTGACCATGCGACGCAACCCCAACCCACATCAACGCCGCGGCGCCTCGTTGCGCCGCGTCGCGGTTGCAATGTTTGCGGGGTTCGCCTGCCTGGCCGTTGTGGCTGGCTGTAGCTCCGCTGGCGGTTCAGCGAACTCGGGCTCGCAATCGCGCTTCGTCGCCGGCGACGGCTCAGTTGTCTTGTTGCCGGTCGACGAGCGCAAACCCGCGCCGGACATCACCGGTACGACGCTCACGGGCGAGCCGTTCGCGCTCGCCGACTATCGCGGCAAGGTCGTCGCCTTGAACGTGTGGGCCTCGTGGTGCGCCCCGTGCCGGGCCGAGGCGCCAGCTCTCAACCAGGTGTCCACCGAGCTCGAGCCGATGGGCGTCCAATTCATCGGCCTCGACACTCGTGACTCCAAGGCATCGGCGGAGGCATTCGTACGCCGCTTCGATGTTCCCTACCCCAACGTTTGGGACCCAGACGCACAGCTCCAACTGGCATTCCGAGACACGCTTCCGCCGCAGGCGATTCCCTCCACCTTGCTCATTGATAGACAAGGTCGCGTGGCGGGTCGGATCCTCGGCGAAGTCGATCGCACTCAATTGCGCGACCTCCTCACAGAGCTCGCAAACGAACCGGCAAATCCGTAGCGATTGCCGTGAATAGCGACCTGTCATGAATCGATCCGCAGTATGAGTCTGGCCGTTTCTGTGGACTCCGTTGGTTCGATCGCCTTCGGCTCGATCACTCAGACCGTGACGAGTGGCTCGCTACTCCTGGCGATCCCGCTGGCTATCGCGGCTGGTCTGGTTTCGTTCCTGTCGCCGTGTGTGCTCCCGCTAGTCCCTGGCTACTTGTCCTTCATCACTGGGCTGACGGGTGCTGAGATCGCCAGCGAAGACGGCAAACTCGACGCCCGCGGACGCACGCGAATCCTGCTGGGTTGTGTGCTGTTTATCGCCGGATTCTCCGTGGTGTTCATCGCGCTTGGAGCAGCGTTCGGCGCGCTGAGCGGCTGGCTGTTTGAGTACCAAACCACCATTCAGCGGGTGCTCGGTGTGTTCGTGATCGTGCTCGGGTTGATGTTCGGAGGCTGGATCCCAGGGCTTCAACGGGAATGGCGGATCCATCGGGCCCCAACGTACGGACTTTGGGGTGCGCCGCTGTTGGGGTTGGCTTTCGGGCTGGGATGGACGCCTTGTATTGGCCCGACGCTTTCCGTCGTATTGAGCCTGGCGGCCAATGAAGGGAGCGCGCCGCGTGGTGCACTGCTGAGCCTCGCTTACTGTGTGGGTCTAGGAATCCCATTCATCATTGTGGGATTGGCTTTTGGCCGAGTCGCCGGAACGCTGCAGTGGGTACGTAGTCACTACCTGCTGGTCATGCGAGTCGGCGGCGCAATGTTGGTACTGGTGGGAGTGCTGCTCGTGACGGGGCTGTGGGATCAGCTGATGATCTGGCTGCGCGTCTGGGTGGGTGGATTTGGGGTGCCGATCTGATGAGTACATCAACTCCCGGCGCGCCCGAAGCGGGTGCTGCTGTGCAGGATTCCACCGAAGACCTGTCGGCTGGCCTCGGCACCGTCCCCGTCAACGACCTACCCCCCGATTCAATGAAGCTCGGGTTTGTTGGGTGGTCGCGCTGGATGTGGCGGCAGTTGACGAGCATGCGCACCGCACTGTTGCTGCTCTTCCTGCTGGCTGTTGCGAGCATCCCCGGTTCGGTTCTGCCACAACGCCCAGTTGATCCGGCGCGTGTCACGCAGTACCTCTCGGACAACCCAGGCGTCGGTGGGGTATTCGACAGACTCGGCTTCTTTGACGTTTTCACCGCACCTTGGTACGTCGCTATCTACCTGCTCCTCGTGATTTCACTAGCTGGTTGCATCGTCCCGCGGACCCGACTGCATTGGAAGGCGATGCGGGCTCAACCCCCGCGCGCACCATCTCGGCTCAAGCGACTTCCCGAGTACGAGTCATGGGAGGTCAGCTCTGACGGGGCCGGGCAGCAAACGCTCGACGACACAGCGGCGCTGCTGCGCAAGCGCCGCTGGCGAGTGCGCACCCAAGAGTTCGATGGAACGTCGGGCTGGGTCTCTGCCGAGAAGGGCTACCTGCGTGAGACCGGGAACCTGTTGTTCCACATCTCGCTGCTCGGCCTGCTGCTTGGCGTTGCGATTGGCGGGATGTTCGGCTGGCGCGGGCAAGCACTGGTCATCGAGGGCGAATCCTTCAGCGACACGATCACCCAATACGACACGTTCTCTGCGGGCAACCTCGTTGACTCCGCAGACCTTCCGCCGTTTTCGTTCACGCTCAATGACTTCCGATCTGGATTCCAAGCAGGCGGTGAGCAGGAGGGTGCCGCGCGCTTGTTCGAAGCCGACGTCACCTACCGCTCGCAGCCAGGCGCCGAGCCCGAAGAGAAGACGGTGGAGGTCAACGACCCGTTGGTTGTGGATGGCGCGAAGGCGTACCTCGTCGGGCATGGCTATGCCCCGGTGATTCAGGTCAAGAACGCGCAGGGCCAGGTTATCTACGACGCACCGACGGTCTTCTTGCCGATCGATGGAAACTTCACCTCAAATGGCGTGGTCAAGATGCCTGACAACGATCCGCAGCTCGCGCTGCAAGGAATCTTCGCTCCGACTGCCGCGCTTGATGATCAGCGCGGGCCGCACTCGACGTTCCCCGCAGCAGACGACCCCGCGGTGTTCTTCTCAGCCTGGAAGGGCAACCTCGGACTCGACGACGGCATTCCGCAGAGCGTCTACAAGCTCGATACCTCGGAGCTGGAACAAATCGGAATCAAGGGCCTGCGCCCGGGCGAGTCATGGACTCTGCCCGATGGATCCGGCACGGTCAGCTTCACCGGTATCAAGCAGTACGCCGTCTTCGACGTCGCCTACGACCCAGGCAAACTCTTCGCATTGGTCGCCTCGATCCTGGCAATCCTGGGGTTGATGTTGTCGCTGTTCATCCCGCGCCGCCGCGTCTGGGTCAAGGTCTCAGCAGCTGCCGATGGCACTAGCAGTTCCACCGTCGAAGTCGCTGGCCTGTCGCGCACGGACGAAGCCGGCCTCAAACCCGCCGTCGCCGACCTCGCCACCGACGTCCGCGCCATCGCACCCCCAGCAACCACCCCCACACCTGGAGACCCCACAGATCCCGACGGCAAGGCACACTAGACCTCACAGTTTGGTAAACACGCCCGGCCTACCGGGGGCGCCTTCCAAACCGTGAGTGGAATTCGGACTAAGGAGCTACACCGAAGATGACCGTGAATGAGTCGCTGGCGCAACTGAGTAATGGCATGGTCTACACCTCGATGGTGGTGTACGCAGGGTCGTTCCTCGGGTTCGCCGCATCTTTTGCCAACGGACGTGGCCAGCAAGACGAGTCCGAAGCTGCGAGAGGGTCGGTTGCAAGCACGAAGCGCAACACCGTTGACGTGACGAACGCAGCGTCCGTGTCCGGCGCGGGTGCGACCGCGACATTGACCAAGACCGATCCCGATGACGAAGCACCGCTACCGCCCGGTCGACGTGCAGGCAACATCGCGATGTCCCTCATGTGGCTCGCCACCGGGTTCCTCCTCATCTCGGTCATCGCCCGTGGGTTCTCGGCAGGGCGTGCGCCGTGGGGCAACATGTACGAGTTCTCGCTCGCTGCGGCACTGGCAACGGCGATCGTCTTCCTCATCCTCTCCATCAAGCATGACCTTCGGTGGCTCGGCGTTTTTGTTGTCGGCGCGATCCTGCTCACCTTGGGCGCCGCGGTCACGATCCTGTACACCGAGAGCGCGCAGTTGGTCCCCGCGCTCAAGTCAGTCTGGCTCGTCATCCATGTGTTGGCGGCGATCATCTGCGGTGGTGCGTTCACCATCGGAGCAGCGGTTACCGGCCTCTACCTCGTGCGCGATCGTGCCGAGATCCGCGCGGCAAAACGTGGCGACGGATCACCCGTCGATGGGTGGCTCGCCTCGCGAGTTCCCGCGGCTGAACGCCTCGACACGATGGCGTACCGGATCAATGCGTTTGTGTTCCCGCTATGGACGTTCGCCGTCATCGCTGGTGCGATCTGGGCCGAAGCCGCCTGGGGTCGCTACTGGGGTTGGGATCCTAAAGAGACGTGGGCGTTCATCACGTGGGTCATCTACGCGGGCTACCTCCACGCGCGTGCAACGGCAGGTTGGCGCGGTCGCAAGGCTGCCGTCATCTGCCTCGTTGGCTACCTCGCCTTCTTGATCAACTATTTCGGCGTGAACTTCTTCGCCAGCGGGTTGCATTCCTACGCGGGACTGAACTAACCAGACACCCGGATCCGCCTCACTCGCGAGTTCGCCGGATTGCTCGATAAACGGATCCTGCTGGTTCGGATTCCATTGGATTCCGTTCGCGGCATTGCCTTCGAATAGGGGCGCAGGGGCTTAGGCTCGCCCTCGTGCTTTCGCAGTGGGGGAAGGTCTGAATGGAACCGAAGAAACAACGAGTCTCGGCGACCAGAATGATCGCTGGTGGTTCAGCCGCGATGCTGTTCTTGACCGCACTTGCTGGAATGCCCGCAACGGCTTCCGCGACGACTCCATCAGAAACACCGGTCATCTCGGTAAATCCATCCAAGGACGCGGACCGGTTGCCGGGAGTTCCCGCGTCGAGTTGGATCCTGATCGACGCCGACACCGGAGACGTCCTTGCGTCCAAGGACCCACACCGCAAACTCCCGCCCGCGAGCACCATCAAGGTCCTTACCGCAGTGACGCTGATGCCCCACCTGGAACCAGACTCAACGTTCGCAGCGACGCTGCAGGACGTGAACCAACCTGGAACTCGCATTGGTCTATACGCGGGCAAGTCCAACAAGGTGCACGACCTTTTCGCA
>CAUJEJ010000115.1 GCA_963169255.1 Actinomycetota bacterium
GTCATCAGCGCCCATGGACTAGTCCCGTCGTGGCGTACTGAATCCGTCCGCCACTAGACGCATCGCGTCAGTCAGTTCCGCGGGTAGCACCCACAGCTTCGAGGCCGTTCCGTTCGCGATGGTCGGCAACTGCTGCAGGTACTGGTAGGCAAGCACACGCTGGTCGACGTCTGAGGTGTGGACCGCGGTGGTCACGGTGGCGATTGCGGTTGCCTCACCTTCAGCTTCGAGAATCGCGGATTGCTTTTGGCCTTCCGCGCGAAGGATTGCCGACTGCTTCTCACCTTCGGCTTCGAGGATCTGCGACTGGCGGTAGCCCTCGGCCGTGAGGATGGTGGCGCGCTTGTCGCGCTCGGCCTTCATCTGCTTCTCCATCGCCTCAACAACACTCGGCGGCGGATCGATCGACTTGAGCTCTACGCGGTTGACCCGGATGCCCCACTTGGTGGTTGCCTCATCGAGGGTCGCGCGCAGTTGGGAGTTGATGTGGTCACGGCTCGTCAGCGTCTGCTCAAGGTCGAGCGAGCCGATGACATTTCGCAGGGTCGTGACGGTGATTTGTTCGATCGCTGCAATCGGATTCTGGATCTCGTAGCTCGCAGCCTTCGGATCGGTGACTTGGTAGTACACGACGGTGTCGATGTTGACAACGAGGTTGTCAGATGTGATCACCGGTTGTGGTTGGAACGGTTGCACCTGTTCACGCATGTCGATCAGCGGCAGCACGCGGTCGATAAACGGCATGACGAGCGCCAGTCCGGGTGAGAGCGTCCGGTGGTAGCGGCCGAGGCGCTCAACGATTCCGGCGTTTGCTTGGCTCACAATCCGCACGGCCTTCGCGACGGTGATGATTGCGAGAACGAGAATGATCGCGGCAAACACTGCCGAGATGATTGATCCGTTGTCCATGAGGCTCCTAAGGGTCGTATTTAGGCGATCCGGTGGGCTGGGAAAGCGGTCAGTTTGGGGTGTCAGTTGGCGTGGCGGGTGGTGGTGTGATGACGAGGTACGCACCGTCAATGCGATCGACGACTGCCTGCATCCCCACCGTGAATTCAGCACGCGGGTCATGCGGCCGGGCCGACCACGTCTCGCCATTGATGGAGACGGTCCCAGCGTGCTCGCTGACCGTCGACATGATTCGAACCGGCTGACCAATTAGCGCGTCAACATTCGACAGGGTCTCTGGCGTCGACTTCTTGAGGAAGCGCATTCCAATCGGGCGAACAACAAAGAGTCCAACAGCACTGATTACCGCTGCGACCAAGATCTGCACTGGAGTCCCGGCGCCAAGTGCACCCGAGATGCCGGCGCCGATCGAACCCGCCGCGAACATGATGAAGATGAGCTCAAGAGTGAACAACTCGACGATGCCACAAACGGCTGCGATACCGAGCCAAACCCATAGCGAATTCATCGCCAACCCCCAACTGGTATTCGTCCCAGGGTACCAGCGTGATCAGCGAGCAGATCAGACTCGTTGAGTCAGCGCCTTAGCCGAACACCACTAGTGCAACTCCGATGACGAAGATTGCGGTCCCGATAGCGCGACGCTTCCACGAGATACCAGGATCCGGTCCGTCGCGGCCAAACACCTGCATCATCGTGAACAGGAAGCCGGGGACGCTGAGCACAAAGAAGCCCCACGTCAATACATCGACTGGGTCGTCGACGACTGAGGTGAAAAGTGACGTCGCGATCAAGCCGATGATCATCATGACGACCAAGCCGACGAACGATTTGGGACGGACTCGGTACAACCACTCGCTATTCGGCAGTCGCGAATCGATGACCTTCAAGAGCAGCGGAATTGCGAACAGTGCGGCGCCTGCCCACAACTGCCAGCAGGTTCCGATGAAGACGATTGCGACGAACACGAAGACTGCAGTGCGCAGCAGGATCGATCCGACTTGTTGCCACGCGGAAGGATCGGGGATTTCGTCCGGCGTCACAGCAGCGACGCGCAGCGGATAGTGCGTGGCGGCCGCACCCTCGATGAACATCCGCACGATGAGGGCCAACGTCGCGACAAGCGCAATCAACGCCGTGGACGTGACGATCGGCAATTCCAGCCCCGACAACCCGGGCCACGCGCCAACAATCTTGCTCGCGGTCCATCCGGCGATCAGCAATGCGATCGCGAGATCTCCGACGCGATCGAACTGCTCACCTCGGTCTGCGGACCAGACTCGATCGAGCGGGCGCATGGAACGCGCAATAAGCGGGAGCACGAACCAGAGCGTGGCCACGCCGAGCAGGATTCGGACGGAGTCTCCGTCAACGATGCCGCCGAGCAGCACTGTGCCGAGGACAAATACGAGCATGCCCAGGAAGCCAGCAAACGCGTCAATGATGCCGATCGCGAGGACGGCGAGGACGATCCACAGCGGTGGCGGCAAAGGGCTGCCTTGGTTGATCGCGACCGCAGCTGCACCACCGGCGATCCCGAGAACTGGCGCAACGAGCCACATCGTCCCGGCGACAGCTCGCAGGTAGGCAGCGTCGACCATCACCCTCGCAGCTAGCGGGGAGAACGGCGCGACGGCGACCGGCGCGACGGTGCTGATCTTGTCGAGTAGTGCAACACCGGGCCAACGCCACGTGCCGGATTTGTCGCCCCACGCGAGTTCCTCGTTGGCGTTCTGATCGAAGCTGGTGCTGCCGCCGACAACTTTGGCATTCTTCCGTTTGGATGCCGCGGCGATTCCGCCTGCGGTTGCGCCAAGCAAGGCGAAGGCTGCAACTCCGGTGTCGGTGACGAGATCGTCGGCATGTGCCAACGGGTCGTAGGGCGGGAGGTCCGAATCGGGGTCGGCACTGTTCGGGTTGGAGCCGCCGCCGTTGGGGGTGTCGCCGGGGGCGTCTGGGGCTGCGTCGGGAGCGGAGTCGTCTGGCGGCGTCGCCCCCGGGTCTTCGTCGGAGTCTGTGTCAGGTGCTGCAGGCACGAATGGCACGACTGCGGGCGTGCGTGAACTTGTTGGATCGGAGGTAGGCCTCGGGGTGGTTGTCCCGGTCGTGGTTGCTGATGGGCTCGCTGTCGTTGGGGTTGGCGTCGGTGGCGGCGGGGGAGGAGGGGTTGGATCCTCGGCGGTGATGACGACCTCGCCGTTCCCGGTATGCGCGCCGGTCGTAAATGAGGCATCAGTTCCGGACGGGGCAACAAAGCTCGACCCGCCGCCACCGCCAGAGCAAGGCAGACAAGCACCCCCGCCGCCACCGTAGTAGCCGCCGCCTCCACCGCCAGCACCAAAGCCGAAGTGGTCGCCGCCGACTCCGAGCGTGCCCGCTGTGCCTGATCCGGTGTTGCTCACTCCGCCCGCGCCACCGCTGCTTGCGGTGCCGCCGCCAGCGCCGGTCGTGGGGCTTGCAGAGCCACCATTAATGCCCAGTAGTCCGCCGTCGCCGCCGGCACCGGTATCGCCACCGCCACCGCCACCGGCGACCAGGAATCGGTCGTTGAGGGTCGCGCCACCTGATCGGACATCGCTTGCGCCGCCACCCTGGAAGCCAGCACCGCCGCCATTGAAACTGCCGGACGCTGCCTGGTAGGTCGGTGCACCTTGTTGGCCAACGACGACGGTGAGGACAGTGCCTTCAGCTACTTCGAAGCGTGCGCTGACGGTCGCGCCTTTGCCGGGTGTTCCGCCACCGATGCTGCCGGAAGCACCCGACGCAGAGATCACGATCGCTGAAACCCCACTCGGGACGGTGTACGTCTGGGTGCCGCCGGTGTAGCTGAAGGTGACCGGGGTTGCGGCGCTTGCGCTAGGCGCCCGTAGGGCGGTCAGTCCGACAAAGAGAGAGACACAGATGCCCAAGAGAACTGCGAAAGCCGCGACCCGTTTGAGCGTCACTGCACGCGGGGCCGAGATGATCTTGGGAATTGTGCCCCACAAGCCGGCTTCCTGCGGGCTCTTGCTCGCTTGTCGGTGTCCCCTGCTCAGGTGACATCGAGAGCCTTGCTTTTGTTCGTTCGCGAGGTGCGCGATCGAACTCCGTTAGGCAGATGTCTGATTCCCGCTAGTGCTTCCCGGGGGTTTGGGGCAAGCTGCTTCCGTGATCGACGTCGAAGCGCTGGATGCGGATGCCTGCTACCGGGTAGTCCGTGGCAAGGATGGGCGGTTCGATGGAGTCTTCTATTTCGGGGTCTCCTCGACCCATATCTACTGTCGGCCGAGCTGTCCTGCAAACACCGCGAAGCAGGCGAACCTCACGTACTACCGAACGGCTGCAGCCGCGCAGGCAGAAGGGTTTCGGGCGTGTAAGCGGTGTCGGCCAGATGCGGCGCCGGGATCGCCGGAATGGAACGTGCGCTCGGATTCGGTTGGGCGGTCGATGCGGCTGATCGCAGACGGGGTGGTAGATCGAGTTGGTGTCGCGGGGCTCGCGCGACAGGTGGGATACAGCGAACGACAGCTCAACCGGCAGCTCGTCGCCGAGCTTGGTGTGGGACCGCTGGCTCTCGCCAGGTCTCAGCGGGCTCGGACGGCTCGGATTCTGTTGGAGACGTCAACCATCTCCATGAGCGACGTTGCATTTGCGGCCGGTTTCAACAGCATTCGACAGTTCAACGAGACCATTCGTGAGGTGTTCGACGCGACCCCGAGTCAACTTCGCGATCGCAACGCCAAACGGTCGGAGTTGGCCCGCGAACGGCCGGTGACAGCCGAAGCTGCCTCGATCGTTCAGTTCCCGCCCCCGGGCTCAATGAGGGTGCGGCTCGCGTATCGGCAACCGATGAACGTTCGTGGTGTCCTCGACTTCTTGGGCCAACGCGCGGTCACAGGCATAGAGGACTACCGCGACGGAGTCTTCTACAAGGCGCTCGCTTTGCCAATTGGTTCGGGTGTGGCGGCTCTTCGCGTGGCAGATGCTCCCGAAGGTGCCCGCAGCGCTCTCGGTTGGGTTGATTGCGACGTGTGGCTCGACGACCTGCGCGACCTCACGGCCGCCGTAGCGAGGTGCCGACGGATGTTGGACCTCGACTCTGATCCCGTCGCGATAGATGAATACCTCGCGCAGGATCCACTTCTGCACCCGTTAGTGGTGGCCAATCCCGGGAGCCGGATGCCAGGCAGTACTGACCCGAACGAGGTCGCCTTTCGGGTCGTTATTGGTCAACAGGTGAGTACCGCTGGAGCCAGAACGGTCGCGGCCCGGCTGGTGAAGCAGTACGGGCGTCCGCTGCGGACACCCGTCGGCGCGGTGACCCATTCGTTTCCGACACCAGGTGACCTCGTCGAAGCCGACCCTGCCGATCTGGCGATGCCGACGTCGCGGAAGCGAGCCATTAAGTCGCTGGCAACAGCGCTCGCAGACGAGTCACTGGTCTTGAGCGCAGGTAGTGACTGGGCGCAGATTGAGTCCGAGATGCTCGACCTGCACGGCATAGGTCCGTGGACAGTTGCTGCTGTCCGAATGCGTGGGCTAGGCGATCCGGACGTCTTTCTTTCCACAGACCTTGGTGTTCAGAAGGCGTTAGCTCGGGCGGGTGTGACCGGGAGCCCTCGAGAGCTAGAGAGTTATTCACAGCAGTGGCGACCTTGGCGGTCATACACAACCCATCACTTGTGGGCTTCACTAGAAGCTGCGAGTGGCCAGAATTCGACTAATCGAACGACCAACCGGCTAGCTGGCCATGATCTTCCTCAGGAGTCACGATGATTTCTTCAACGCGTGTTGAGTTCGTTGCACCACCGGCGGGCGGCCCAGTCCGGTACACGGATCTCGAGAGCCCGATTGGCATGTTGACCCTGGTGGGAGACGGAGAGGTACTCACCCATCTATCGATGGAGTCTCATGACGATACAAAGCCCACGATCGGGGAGGATTGGATCTACGAATCGGACGGGTTTGTCACGGCCCGCGAACAATTGAATGAGTACTTCTCAGGGGTACGCAGTGAGTTCAGCATCCCGTTGGCTCCGACTGGAACACCATTTCGAATGAAGGTGTGGGAGGTGCTAGCGCGGATCCCATACGGCGAGACAGCGACGTACGGCGAGGTGGCGGCTGAGATTGGCAACCCGGCAGCGAGCCGAGCGGTCGGAATGGCCAATCACTACAACCCCATCGCGATCATCATTGCGTGCCACCGGGTGATCGGTTCGACCGGATCGCTAACGGGTTACGGCGGCGGTTTGGACCGCAAGCGCACTTTGCTCGCGCTTGAGCAGCGTGAAACTGCGAACGCGCTCTAGCTTTCGTGCTCTAACGACCCGCACCGGCTACCGTGCAGAGTTCGGCGTCTTGGTCACGGGCAAGCGTTCGCCGGTCGCCATGTTCCACCGGCCGTTCGGGGGCGTCTCGCCCCGGATTTCGGCCTCCATAGAAGTGATGGTGTCGAGGAGTCGGGTGGTCCCGATCTGGAGGAGTTGCTCCGTGACCGGTTGCTCACGCAGGTCATCAAGATCGATCGGGGCGCCAGCCACAACGTGGACGGTCTTGCGAGGGAAGAGGTTGAGTTCAACTTTGTAGGGCCGCATCATCTCCTGCACGCCCCAGTGGGCGACGGGCACGAGAGGCTTTCCACTCTCGAGCGCGATTCGGACCGCGCCGGTGCGCCCACTCATTGGCCACAGGTCAGGGTCGCGGGTGATCGTGCCTTCTGGGTAGACCCACACTGCCTCGCCAGCCTTCACCGCGGCGACCGCATCGCTGACAGCGTTGCCCGCTTCGCTCGATTCGCGGTGTACCGGGATTGTGCCTGCGCCGCTCATGACAGTGCCGAGGACCGGCAGGTCAAACAGTGAATCCTTTGCGAGGAATCGAGCAGGTCGGTTTGCGTCATTCGAGTAGTGCAGCAGGAGAAGAGGGTCGAGCCACGACAGATGGTTTGCTGCAACGACGATTCCGTCACCCGGTTGTCCGAGGAATTGTTGGCCGCGCCAGTCGCGTTTGGTCCACACCATCAGGTTCGGCCAAAGGATCGCGGCGCCGAGGTTGTAGTACGAAACCAGCGGTTCTTCGCTGGGGAACGGGAAGACCATCAACACTCCTTGGGCGGGCGAGGTGAACTGCTCGCGAAGCGCTACCGAAGTCAGAGGTGTTGCTGAAGTCAGTTGAGTACTACCACCACGAGCAGGAGGACCCTACCCGGTCAGTCGTTGAGGTGGGCGTCTGTCGCAATCAACGGCCAGATTGCCGCAAAAAGGCGATTCACGCGGGTCTTGCCTGTTCCGAGACTCGGGCTGCCTCGGTGGTGGGCCATCAGCAGTCCGTCAGTCAAAGAAGCAATCGTCGATGCCTTGATGTCGGGGCGGATCTCGCCGGTCCGTTGGCCATCTTCGAGGAAGAGCTGAATCTGGTGCTCTCGCACTGCCAAGACATGCTCATCGAGTGTCTTGAGCAGTTCCGGCTCAGATTCCCGGTTCAACATTGCGGTCGCCATCACGGGGCCGAGGTAATCGCGGTGAGCGGCGCCGATCGTTAGCCCGCGTCGGAGCCGGTCGGCTGCTGCATCGTCGCCTTCGCCCCACCCGGTGTAGTCGGGCATCTGCTTGATCCCCGCGATCGCGAGTTCAATCTTCTTGGGGTAGTGGCGGTATGCGGTGCGCTCAGAGACTCCGGCGCGATCCGCTACTCGACGAAAGTCGAGGCGTTCGAAGCCGTCGATGGATAGTTCTACGAGGGCGGCCTTCGCAATCGATCGGTGGATCGAGTCGTACTGCTT
>CAUJEJ010000116.1 GCA_963169255.1 Actinomycetota bacterium
TCGAACTCATCGTTGGCCACGCCAATGGCTCCCTCGGGCAGATCGGCGCTCCCGCAATTCACTACGTCCGAAACAACCTGCCGATCGAGGAACTTGTTGCGCTGTATCAGGCGGCGGACATCATGTTGGTCACGCCGCTGCGCGATGGAATGAACCTTGTCTGCAAGGAATATGTTGCAGCTCGAATTGATGGCGACGGCACGCTTGTACTCAGTGAGTTCACCGGGGCCGCCCGCGAACTCCCCCAATCCTGGTTGGTCAATCCCTATGATGCCGACGGGGTCAAGGAAGCCATCGTCGCCGCAGCCAACGCGAGTCCGGACGAGCGCCAACGCCGGATGCGGGCAATGCGCCAACACCTCGCCGAACACGATGTGCAGCGTTGGGCCAGCGAGTTCTTGGATCGCCTGAACACCCCCGACACCCAGCCTCGACCCGAGAACCGCGTGAACCGTCGCCAGGGACCACTGACACACGAGAGTCACAAAACCTATGGGTAGTGAGGCATCACATTCCGCGCACCACCCGCCGCAACGCCAAGCAGGAGCGGCCGCGACGTACACGGTCGGGGTCCCCGAAGACGACGCAACCTCGGGACCGTCGTCCCAGCTCGCCCCGGCGCTCAGGACAGCTTTGCGCGAGATCTCCCGGACGAAGCATCTGCTCGTCGGGTGCGACTACGACGGAACGCTCTCGCCGATTGTTGCCAATCCCAACGAAGCTCGCCCGCTGCCAGAAGCCGTCACGATCCTGCGGCACCTCGCCGGGTTGTCTGACACCACAGTCGCTGTGATCTCGGGACGCGCCCTTCGTGACCTGGCAGCGATGTCGCGCCTCCCCGTCGAGATTGACCTCGTCGGCAGTCACGGCGCCGAGTTTGACCTCGGGTCGATCAACGGTCTAGCCGACGAAACGGTGCTACTCCTGACCGCCGTCACGGCCGAATGCGTCCGCATCACCGAGAACCGGCCGGGCACTATCTTGGAGCCGAAACCGTCTGGCGTCGCCGTGCACGTTCGCAAAGCGTCAAGGCCGGATGCGCAGGCGGTTCTTGCCGAGTTGCACGCTCGATTTGATGATGACGAGGCAGTTCACATCACGACAGGAAAAGAGGTTCTCGAACTCTCCGTGGTGAAGGCTGACAAAGGCACGGCGATGGCCAAGCTGCGCACGGATCGGGATGCGACCGCCGCCCTCTTCATCGGCGACGATGTGACGGACGAGCACGTGTTCAAGACCCTGAACCCTGGCACCGATCTGTCGATCAAGGTTGGCGTCGGGGAATCGGCGGCAACGTTCCGCGTCGCGGATCCACAGGAAGTGCTTGAGGTTCTTGCGGTCCTCGGCGAAGAGCGCGAAGCCTGGCTTGCAGGCGCTGGCGCCGTACCGATCGAGGACCATGCTCTGCTTGCCGACGGCACCGACGTCGCGCTGCTCACACCGGACGGCAGCGTCAACTGGCTATGCCACCCAGGCCCGGATGCACCTGCGATCTTGGCGGGGCTGCTTGGCGATCCGGAAGCGGGCCACCTGAGTATTCGGCCGGTGCGGACTGGTCGCCCCCTAAGCCAGAACTACCTGTCGAAATCAATGACCGTCGTGACGAAATGGTCAGGCGTGCGCGTGACCGACTACCTCGACGCGTCTTACCGAGACGTACAGGACCGGGAGGCTCAACTTCGGCTGATGCGGGTCATCTCCGGCGATGCGCCGGTGACCTTGAGCTTTGCTCCTCGGCCACAGTTTGGTGCTGTACCCGTTGGCCTGCAGGCAACCGAGAATGGCGTGCGGGTCACAGGCTCTGCGGACCCACTTGTACTCGTCGCGCCTGACCTGGAATGGAAGATCACTTACGTCGGGGCACATCCAACCGCGACGGCAACGATTGACCCTGCCGGTGGCGACTACGTCGTTGAACTTCGTGCGGGAACCGACGACATGGAACCGGCGAAGATGCCGGAGTCTGAGCGGCGCGCGTTCACCCATGAACGCTGGAAGGCCTTTGCCTCACGGGTGACTTTGCCGGAACGCCACGAGAAGGCCGTCATGCGTTCCGCTCTGACTCTGAAGGCGCTCTGCCACGAACCGACGGGAGCGGCCCTGGCCGCGGCGACCACGAGCTTGCCCGAATGGGTCGGCGGAATTCGCAACTGGGACTACCGCTACTGCTGGCTTCGTGACGCGGCGATGACTGTGGGTGCACTCTCACTCCTAGGAAGCACCGACGAAGCTGACGCCTTCATGATCTGGCTTGAAGAGATCCTGGAGTCCGCATCGTCGCCGGAACGAGTGCACCCGCTATACGCGCTGGATGGGTCGATCCTCGGCCCCGAAGCCGTCGTCGACACGTTGCCGGGATATGCCGGCAGTCGACCTGTCCGAATCGGCAATGCGGCCCAGGGCCAAGTCCAGATGGACGTGTTCGGTCCGGTATGCGCGATGGTTGCCGACACCGCGAAGTCGCGAGGTTTCGTCACGTCGCGCGACCTTTCCACGGTCAACGCGTGTGTTCAAGCCGTCAAGCGCAGATGGCGTGAACCAGACCACGGCATCTGGGAAATCCGCGATGCTCCCCGCAAGCATCTGCACTCGCGGGTCATGTGCTGGATGGCGGTCGACAAGGCGCTCGAAGTCGTCGCCCTTGATGGCTCCGAACGGCCCGATTGGGTTGAACTGCGGCGCAAGATCGCCGACGACATCCTGGACAACGGATGGGATGCCGAGCTCAACAGCTTCGTGTCGGCGTACGGCCGCAAGGACGTCGATGCCGCCTGCCTCGCGATCATCACTTCTGGTCTCGTGCCAGGCACCGACCCGCGAGCGATCGGGACGATCCGGGCGGTCGAAGCGTCTTTGCGTGACGGGCCAACGGTCTATCGGTATCGGCACGACGACGGACTGCCCGGCACCGAGGGCGGTATGCACATCTGCACGAGTTGGTTGATCGAGGCGTACGTCGCCGCAGAGATGCTGGATGAGGCGCAGAACCTCTATGCGCAACTGCTCGAATGTGCCGGCGCCACGGGACTACTCCCCGAGATGCACAACCCAAGTACCGAACACGGTCTCGG
>CAUJEJ010000117.1 GCA_963169255.1 Actinomycetota bacterium
GTCCCCGGCACCGGGTTCTACGTCGACGGTCAAGGCCGCGACGCAATGCGCCTGTCGTACTGCTTCCCGCCACCGGATCGAATCCGTGAAGGCGTTCGCCGCCTCTCCGGGATCATCGAGGCGGAACTCGATCTCGTCGCAACATTCGGCCCAAGCGCGAATACCGGACCACATTCCCGGCTCGGCCCTCGAACACCATCACCGGAGTTGCCATGAACGATCGAATTGTTGTTATCGCCGGTGGACTCAGCCCCGAGCGAGATGTGTCGCTGCGGTCAGGCCGCCGAGTCGCCGAGGACCTGCGCGATGCTGGGTTCCAAGCCGAGGTACGCGATATTGATGCAACCCTGCTCGCGGACCTGCAGAACGATCCGCCCGCCTGCGCGTTCCCGATTGTCCACGGTGTCGCAGGTGAGGACGGTTCGCTACAGGAGGTCCTGCAAGCGATCAACGTGCCCTTCGTGGGTTCCGATGCGACGTCGTGTCGCCGATCATTCGACAAGGCCATTGCCGGGTCACTCGTGAGTGCGGCGGGCATCAGCATTCCCAACGCGATTGCCCTGCCGCAAGCCATGTTCCGTGATCTGGGCGCCGGCGGCTTGCTTGACGCAATCACCGAAAAGGTCGGGCTACCGCTCATCATCAAGCCGAATCGTGGCGGTTCAGCGCTTGGCGTCAGCGTGGTCCGCGATCCCGCCGAACTGCCCGCAGCGATGGTGGGTGCATTCGCCTACGGCGATGTTGTGCTGATCCAGCGATACATCGAAGGCACCGAGATTGCCGTGGGGGTGTACGACATCGGTGATGGCCCGGTCGCGCTCCCGGCGACCGAAATCGTGCCTGACAGCGGGCTTTACGACTACACGGCTCGCTACACGGCTGGAACCACCGAGTTCTTCACCCCTGCCCGCCTCGAAGACCGCTTGCTCGAGGCGGCAGCCGAGACTGCCGTGACCGCGCACCGAGTGCTTGGGTTGCGCGACTGGTCACGTAGCGACCTCGTTGTCGATGCCGATGGCAAGGTGTGGTTCCTTGAGGTGAATGTCTCTCCCGGTATGACCGAAACCTCGCTGTACCCACAAGAAGTTGCCGCGAGCGATTCGTCGATCGGCGATCTGCTGACGGCACTCGTCAAGCGCGCTGTGGCGCGGGGCTGAGAAGCTACGGCTATGACTGACTCACGTCGCGCCCTGCGAATCGCGGTCTTGTCGAGCCTTCTCGCACTTGGGTTCGCGTTCAGCCTGTTCGCGATGTCGCGGGATTCGAGCATGGGCATAGGTGACGACGACGGCAGCGCGGGCGTCATCTACACGTTCGACTCCTACCGGTGCATCGGCACGTCAACTCAGTACCAGCAGTGCGGCTGGATCGGGACTGTGACCAGCAACGGCGTCGTCGAGGCGACTGACGTTCAGTACCGCGACGCGGTGGTCGAGGGTGTGAGCCCCGGCTATCAAGTTCCGGCCCTTTGGTCGTACCGCGATCCATTGAACGCGTGGAGCATTGAGGGTTCGCGAGCCTGGCTGAACAACGTGGCCAGCGCCGCTGCTTCGGCCGTGTTCCTCCTCGCCATGCTTGTTTCTGCGATCTACTGGTGGCGCCGCTTCGCCCGGGACAAGGCCACCGAAGCAGGGGCCGCTCCTAAGGAGCCCGCGAGTAGGAAGCCAGAAAAGGAACCTGTTGCATAGTCTTGGCAGTTTAGGCTGACCAATTCAGAAGTCTGGCAACCGATTACGAGGATCCAATAGCATCGCAGGCATGAGCTACCTGATCGGATTTCTCCCCTGGATTGCGTTCGGCTTCCTAAGCGCCTCGAACAATCCGTCGCGCGACCAACTCGTCCTCGCCTCCGTCGTTGGTGCCGTCCTGGCAGTGATCACCACCATTCCAGCGGCTAAGAAGCACATGATTGGCAGCATCGAAGTCGGTGGCCTCATCTTCTTCCCCATCATGATCATTCTTAGCCTGGTCGCCCAGCCGCTGACCGTTGATAAGTGGTCCTCGGCGTTGTTGTCGATCGGGTTGGCGATCGCGATCGGTGTCGGCATCCTCATGGATCGTCCGTTCACCTTGATGTATGCCAAGGCAGAGGTGCCGGAGGTTCTCTGGACGAATCCGTACTTCATTGCTAGCAACAAGCGGATGTCCACAGGTTGGTTCTTCGGCTTTGCGGTCATGGCCGTCTCATCGTGCATCGGAGCGTTCTTCACGCCATCCACAATGGGTGCATACCTCTTCTCGTGGGTCATCCCCATCGCGGTCATGGTCGCTGTTGTCTTCTGGCAACGTGGCGAGATCCAGCGCGGTCGTGAAATGGGCGCCGCCCGGGCGAAGGAACGCCTCGACCGAGTGATCGAGCCTGGCGATCGCGTCGTTGATTTCCTCGACCACGTGACCGCCAGAGTGAGCAAAGACGAGGCACAGGCGACGTGCGCTGCGCTCGCTTCACTCGGACTCGTCCAAGCCTGGAAGTACTCCGACTACGGGGACTTCTCCAGCGGAGGTTTGCGGTTCGGAAACCTCAATGTCGAGGTCATCGGAATGGCCGGGGATGTGCCAGAAGAAATG
>CAUJEJ010000118.1 GCA_963169255.1 Actinomycetota bacterium
GCCGGTTCAAGTCCGGCCCTCGCTACCACCCAAGCACCACCAACAACGCACGACGAAAGGCATCACCGTGGGCAAGGCGACCGATGTTCGACCAAAGATCACGCTTGCATGCGCTGATTGCAAAGAACGTAACTACATCTCCAAGAAGAACCGCCGCAACGACCCAGATCGCATCGAGCTGAATAAGTTCTGCCCACGCTGCGGCAAGCACACCTCGCACAAAGAAACCCGCTAGCACCCCCTGGCTCACCGCTCAGTTCGTGTAGACGTGTCAATTACACGAACTGAGTCATGTAGATGACACATCTACAACGGGACCTACCTGGCGCGGAAGGTTTTGGTCTGGGTGTAGGCAATGTAGGTGCGGGTGGCGGGTGCGGACCAGGTCACTCGGAGAGTGATTGGTTGGCCGTAGGTCCGGACCTTGAGGCTGCCCTTGCGGCAGATGCGAGTGCCGTTTGAACCGATGGTCTTGGCGGTCTTCTTCTTAGTCACTTGGCAGTACAAGCGGAATGAGCGGACGTCGCCGCGCAATTTGGCGCTCGCATCGACGCCGATCCGGTTACCTGCGTTCGTCTTGCACTGGGGCTTCATCAGCTTCTTGGTTCCCCTCAGCGGCAGCTTCTTGGTCTTGCCAAGCACCACACAGTTCTTTGTGGGTTGCTGAATCAGCACTGGGCCGCCAAAGAGGCGGGCAACGTTGTTCACGGGCTGGCCGTTGTAAGAGTCGACGAAGCCGCCAGCCATGATGTTGCCGTTTGACTGCAGTGCGAGGGAATTGACGCCGCCTACGAATCCGCTTCCACCGGGATTGAAGCCGGTGTCGAGCGACCCATTCGGATTGAACTGGGCAATGCCATTCGGTGAACCAAGGTAGGACTCGAAATTGCCCACCACCACGACCTTGCCGTTCGGTTGGACCGCGGCCCGATTGGCCTGACCATCCAACGCGATGCCGCTAGGTGCGAACGATGAATCGACTGTTCCATTGCTGCCGAGCCTCACAAGTGACGCGTAGGACTGCCCGGCGAACTGTGTGAACTCGCCCGTCACGATGAGCTTCTGATCAGGTTGAGGTGCGATTCCGTAGACGTTGCCATTCGCACCCGTCCCCGCGGTGAAACTAGGGTCGAGTGACCCGTCAGTGTTGAGGCGAGCGATGTTCCCGACCGTCACCGAGTCCACAGCGGTGAACTCACCCCCGACGACGAGCTTGCCGTCGGATTGGATCTGCATTGCGAAGATGGGAGCCAACCCACCGAAGTTGGTACTACCCGGGTTGAATGACGTGTCCCGTGAGCCATCGGAATTCAGTCTCACCAAGCCGCCCGTATTGGTTCCGTCGAACCCCTGGAAGAACCCCGCCACGTAGACGTCACCGTTGGGCGCGAGGGTCACGGCCGAGACCTGATCAGTGAACCCAGTGCCGAGCGAGAAGCTCGGGTCAGGGGTGCCGTCCGGCAAAACCCGCACGAGGTCTGGATGGGGATCACCCTGATAGGTCGTGAACGCCCCGCCGATCAGCAACTTCCCGTCCGGTTGCTGCACGATCGCCTCGACTGATCCGTCGACGCCAGCGCCGCCAACATCGAACGTCGTGTCACGACTGCCGTCGGAGTTGAGGCGAACAAGGCCGCTGGCCGCTTCACCCTGATAGCCAGAGAAGAACCCACCGACCACGATCTTTCCGTCCGACTGAACAGTGATTGTGTTCGGAGCTGAGGGGTTGCCGGCAAAGCCAGTGCCCGTGTTGAAGCTTGGATCTAGGGTGCCGGGGGCACCGGTGCTGGCCTGGCTCAACGTCGGCGAACCGAAAGCGACTGCTGTGAAGGTCAGTCCCGCGGTAAGAGTGACGGCAACGGTCTTTCGAAGCGCACTCGACAGATTGCTCATGACCCCATTCACCTCTCGAACGCCCAGCGACGCAACCCACAGGAGTCCCGTACGGGCGATTTACTGGAAGCGGGCTTGCTGTGTGGCCAACCGAGCATCCCGTCAGATTGAGTTCTGGCCGTGGTTAACGCTCGTTAATGGGTCGGACGCAGTGTGGTTCGCCACGTTGGGTAGTTTGCTCGTGACTTAAGTACATGGCCGCAGTCCGGCGGCGAGCTCGCGAGTGGAGGAACATCGAATGGGTCGATTGAATGATCGAGTAGCAATTGTTACTGGCGGTGGCCGAGGAATCGGGCAGGCGACGTCGTTGAGGCTCGCTGCCGACGGCGCCGCAGTTGTCGTCAATGACATTGATGATGCGCCCGCCGACGAGACAATTGCGCTGATCGAAGCCGCGGGTGGAAAGGCAATCAAGTGCGTTGCGAACACCGTTGACATGGAGCAAGCGAAGGCACTCATCGCGACGACGATCGACGCGTTCGGAAAGATCGACATCGTCGTCAACAACGCGGGAGTGACGCGCGACAAGATGTTCCACGGTCTCGACGACGAGCAGTTCGACTTTGTGTTCGACGCAAACCTCAAGACCGGCTTCCACACCACGCTCGCCGCAATGCCGTATCTACGCGAGGTTGCCAAGCAGGAGATCGCGGCCAACGGCAAGGTTGCTTACAACCGCAAGATCGTCTTCACTTCAAGTGTTGCCGCGCTGATGGGAAACCCCGGCCAGTACAACTACACCGCGGCCAAGGGTGCGGTCATCGCCACAACGAAGACTCTCGCGCGTGAACTCGGCGCATTCGGCATCAACGTCAACGCGGTCGCCCCAGGATTCATCGAAACCCGCCTGACTGCTGCAAAAGAACCGGGCAATGACCTTGGTATTCCGGAAGCCACGCGCCAGATGGCCAAGATGATGATTTCACTCGGACGGCTCGGTCAACCCGAAGATATCGCCAACGTCACGGCATTCTTGGTGTCGTCGGATTCGGACTTTGTCTCCGGCGTGACGATCCCTGTCACCGGTGGTCAGCTTGGAGGTATGTAGTAGATGGCGATCAATCGCGACTTCATCGGTCGCACGTTCGATTTTGAGGTGCCCTATCAGGTAGGCCGCGAGAAGGTTCGCGAGTTTGCGACAGCGATTGGTGACAACAATCCGTTGTTCCACGATCTCGCTGCCGCCCAGGCCGCCGGGCACCGTGACCTCTTGGCCCCGCCGACGTTTCCGTTCGTCATCACCTACCGAGCCATGATCGGCGCGATGGGTGATCCTGAGTTGAACCTGAACTACGCGATGGTGGTCCATGGCGAGCAGAAGTTCACCTACACCCGCCCGCTGTACGCCGGCGATGAAGTCATCGTCGACTCAGTCGTTGCCGACATCGCAGCGGTTGGTCGTAACGAGTTGCTGACGATGGAACAACACGTCAAGACCCTTGACGGCGAACTGATCGTGACTACTCGCAACGTGACCGTCTCGCGCGGCACTGCACCGCAGGAGGGCTGAAGGATGGCAACAGTGACAACACCAAGCTTCGACTCGGTAAACGTCGGCGACAAGATCGGTCCGACCACGTTCAACGTTCAACGCACCAATCTGATCATGTACTGCGGTGCGTCTGGTGACTTCAACGTCATTCACTGGAACGAGCGGATCGCGACGGCTGTCGGGCTGCCGAACGTCATTGCCCACGGCATGTTCACGATGGCCGAAGCCGCGAGGGTTCTGACGGACTTTGCTGGGGACCCATCTCGCGTCATCGATTACGGCGTTCGTTTCACCAAGCCAGTGCCTGTGGCCGATGACGACAAGGGCACCGACATTGAAGTGACTGGGACGATCGCTGAGAAGCGCGACGACGGAACGATTGTCGTCGACCTCAACGCGGTCGCCAACGGTGTCGACGTCTTGGGCAAGGCGCGCGGCATCATCCGCCTCGGTGACTAGTCACCCGCGGAACCAACAACGCTAGGAACCCACTGCGGATCCGGGACGAAGCCTCATCCCGGGTCCGCAGTTGGTCGTTAACCTGCTCTTGTAGATCGGCTCGGTGAGTTGCGGAGGCATTGCGCCGCAATTCAACGCCCGACGATGCTATTCGCCGGGAAGTGTGAGGTGAACGAGCTTGCGGACGATGTCGCGCAACTCCGGACGTGCAAGCGGATCCTCGAGACCGATCTCGAGGTGAACGGCTGTGAGTGCGTCAGCGAACTCCCGAATGTCCTGTGGGGTCACCGATGGTTGGCGCATGAGGTATGTGACGACGGTGGAGTCTGCAGCAGGCGTTGCGGTCAGGTCATTCTCTTCGCACCAGCGAACAAAGGGTGCAAGGCGATCTTCCGCGGCAGTCATGTGGGTTCCTTTCGCTAACGGAGCCACCACGGTATTCGCCGCCGCGGCTCGATCGTCGTGTCCGTCGCCGCGATTGGGTGAAATACAAGGGCAATTGGTCCCATAGGTGGAGTCGTTGTACCTCACCTAGAAACGACCCGGACATATTGTGAAGATCGTGTGGCGGTTCGTCCCAATAGTCGAAAAGACGAAAAGAAATGGTGGCAGGTTCAGTGGCTGAATTTGATGTGGTGATTCGGAATGGTCGAGTGGTCGACGGCACGGGTAGTGAAAGTCGTATTGCCGACGTCGCGATCAAAGGGTCGACGATCGTTGCCGTTGAACCGAACCTGGCTGGCACGGGCGAGCGCGAAATTGACGCCACAGGTCTACTCGTCACCCCTGGATGGGTTGATCACCACACTCACTACGACGGCCAGGTGAGTTGGGACAAATGGCTCACTCCGTCTTCTTGGCATGGCGTCACCACTGCGGTCATGGGCAACTGCGGCGTCGGGTTCGCTCCGGCCCGGCCGGATAGCCATGAATGGCTCATCCAGCTGATGGAAGGCGTCGAAGACATTCCTGGTTCCGCGTTGACCGAAGGCCTGACGTGGGGTTGGGAGACGTACCCGGAGTACCTCGACAAGATCGCGTCGCTACCGAAGGTCATGGATATTGGTTCGCAAGTTACTCACGGACCGCTTCGCGCGTACGTGATGGAAGAACGCGCTGGCGATGACCTCGCCGCGACCGAAGAAGATCTTCAGGAGATGGCCCGCCTCGTCGCCGAAGGGATGGAAGCCGGCGCGCTCGGTTTCTCCACCTCGCGCACGCAGATCCACCGAGGGTCAGATGGCGAACTTGTACCAGGAACGGACGCTCCCGCACACGAACTGATGGTGCTTGGTGAAGCGATGAGCCGAGGCGGCACAGGGGTCTTCCAATTCGCCACCGATCACCCGACGCTAGTGACCCGGGAATGGGCATGGATGCGCGAGTTGGCCGAGAAGACGCAGCGCCCGGTCATGGTGTCGATGAACCAGAGTTTGCTGGCGCCGGATGTGTGGAAGGAAGTTCTGCCGCTGCTGGAAAGTGCTCACGCCGATGGACTTGAGATCTACGCACAGGTGGCAGGTCGTGGCATCGGCGTCGTGTTGTGCCTCGAAGGCTCGGCGCATCCGTTGATGATCAGCCCGGCGTTTTGGGACGTGGCGAACCTTCCGCGGGCCGAGCTCGCGGTGGCGCTAAACCAGCCCGAAATGCGCGAGCGCCTCAAGAGTGAGCCGCTGCTCGGCGCCGAGGTGCACCCACTTGCCGCGCTTGGTACCCAGTACGACCGTATGTATCTCATGGCCGGTGATGACATCGACTACGAACCGACGCAAGAGACCAGCGTCGCCAGCGTTGCGGCCGCGCGCGGGTGCCATCCGATTGACGTAATCGTTGAGGAGCTGACCGCTACTGAGGGTCAGGGCATGCTCTACCTACCGATCTTCAACTACGCCTACGGCGACCTGTCGATGACGCACGAGATGCAGCAACACGACTTCACGCGGATGGGCCTGGCCGATGGCGGCGCCCACTGCGGTGCGATCTGCGATGGCGGAATGCCGACCTTCATGCTCACCCACTGGACGCGTGATCGCTCGCGCGGACCACGGTTGGATTTGGAGTGGGTTGTTTACCGGCAGACCAAGCAAGCGGCCGAGGTGTACGGCTTACTTGACCGTGGTGTGCTCGCCCCCGGATACCGGGCAGACATCAACGTCATCGACTACGAGAACCTGACCTTCGATCGACCTTCCGTTGCTTACGACCTGCCAGCCGGTGGGCGGCGCCTCGTGCAGCGGGCGCAGGGTTACAAGGCGACGTTCTGTGGAGGTGTTCAAACAGTTGCTGACGACGAGTTCACGGGCGAACTGCCAGGGCAACTAATTCGAGGGGCGCAATCCGCTCCGAAGGGTGTCTAGGCACCGGTATGGCAACCGAGTCTGATCAAGCCAAGCCGCTTGATCCAGCGGGCAAGTCGACAGCCGTTGAGCCCGCGACACCTAGCTTCAAGCAGCTTGTTGGGTTCGGGACAGGGTCCATCGGGATGGGCGTCTGGGTTACGGTTCCCGGACTCCTGCTGCTCTACTACTTGACGAACATCGTCGGGGTCAATCCGTTCCTCGCCGGGCTGGTACTGCTGCTGCCCAAGGTGCTGGACATCGTGATGCACCCGTACTTCGGCGTGCTCTCAGACCGGCAGTTGGCCAAGCGCGGAAATCGACGCCGCATGATGTTGCTGGGTCTGCTGCTCGGTGTCGCCATGTTTGCGATGTTCTCGGTGCCGACGGGCATGGTCGGAACGGCTGCGGCGCTGTGGGTCGCGGTGTTCTATGTGTTGGGCAACATCTCGTTTGCCAGCTTCCAGGTTCCGTACATCACCACTCCGAGCGACTTGGACATCTCGTACAACGAACGTACTCGCGTGATGACGTTCAGGATGGTGTGCCTCACCATCGGACTGCTTGGTGCCGGTGTGGCCGCGCCGGCACTTGTCGCGAGCGGGTCGCGCGCCAGCTATTCACTCATGGCGATCTTGCTCGGCATGTTGATGTTCGTCGCTGCGATCGTCGCGCTGATCAGCATCAAGGGCCTCGGCAAGTTCATGACGAGCGAAGGCAAGGACGACACGAAGGTTCACCTGGGTTTGGTGGCCGGGATCAAATTTGCCTGGGCTGACAGGAACTTTCGTTTCCTGGTTCTGTCGTACCTGTTCACCGGTGCTACCACTCACCTGTTCCTGGCTGCCGTTCCGTTCTTTGCCGAGTATGTGTTCGGTAGCGCGAAGATCACCTCCGTGTTCATGGGTGCCTTCTTGGTGCCGGCGCTCATCTCGACTCCTATCTGGTTGAAGGTGTCGCTTCGAATCGGCAAGCAGCGCGGACTGTTGATCTGCCAGCTGACCTTCCTGCTGGGCACGTTGGCGTTACTCCTGGGGCCAGTTATCGGGTTGGCGCCCACAGTCTTGATCGTCGTGGTGCTTGGTTCCGCATTCGGAGGCCTGCAGCTGTTCGCCTTCTCGATGGTTCCCGACGTCGCCCGCGCGGCGAGCCCAGACGGATCGATGGCTGGGTCGTATACGGGAGTTTGGACTGCGACTGAAGCCACGGGAACTGCGTTTGGGCCCTACATCTATGCAGCGGTAATTGGACTCGGCGGATTCGTCGCGGTCACCGCCGGTCAGGAAGTCGTGCAGACGCCTACGGCGCAAGCGGCGTTGCTGCTTGGGTTCACAGTTGTACCAGCGGTACTAATGTTCATCGCGCTGATCTTCCAGCGCAAGTACAAACTTGATCAGGCCCTCTCCAGTCAGGTTGGCGAACAGGCCGCGGCAGCGCAGTAGTCGGGAGCATGGGAATGAGAGTCGGATTCATCGGGCTTGGGCGAATGGGCGCACCAATGGCCGGGCACCTGCTCGCGGCGGGCCACGAGGTCACGGTGTTTGGACGTGATCGAGCGGTCACCGCGGCATTGGCAGCCGACGGCGCGACGGTCGCAGAATCGCTCGCTGAGTTGGGTGCGGTCGTTGACGTGATCTGCACCTGCCTGCCGAACGGAGAGGTCGTTCGTGATGTGCTCCTCGGTGCCGACGGCGCGCTGAGTCAGGCGGCCCCCAACACGATCGTTGTCGATCATTCGACCATCAGTCCCCAGCACGCGCGGGAGTTGTCAACTGATTGTCGGGCGTTGGGATTCGAGTTCCTCGATGCCCCGATTTCCGGCGGACCGGAGGGTGCGGCCGCTGGCAAGCTCGCGGTATTCCTCGGCGGCGATCTAGCTGCATTTGATCGAGTGCTGCCCGTTGTCGAGAGTTACTCGTCGACCGTGGTTCGCCTTGGAGAATCAGGCACTGGCCAAGTTGCAAAGCTTGCGAACCAGATGATCATTGCGTGCACCGTCCTCGGTATCGCCGAGGCCTTCTCCTATGGCCAAGCGGCCGGGGTTGATGCGGCGAAGATGTTGGAAGTCCTCCACGGCGCTACCGCCGAGTCTGCGATGTTGCGAACGCGCGTCCCGGTTCCCGGGCTGCAACCCGGCATGCCCGCGTCCCGCGACTGGGCCCCAGGATTCACCGCCGACTTCATGGCGAAGGACTTGCGCTTCGCGATCGACGACGTGCACCAGGTCGGGGTTCCGGCACCAGGCCTGGAATTGGTCGCCGCTCTCCTGGACCGCGCCCGAGAATCCGGTTCCGGCGACTGCGACTGGACCATCTTCTCCCAACACTTCACCGCCCCACCCACCTCGTAGCCACGCACCCAGTACCCCTGACGCAGCCGTCCCCCACACCGATATTTCGTTGATTGCGCGGTTGTTTGGGGGGGGGGGGGCGCGGGCCCCCCCAAAACCCCCCCCAACACACCAGGGGGTTGGGGGGGGGAGGGGGGGGGGGTGGGGGGGGGGGGGGGGGGTGCG
>CAUJEJ010000119.1 GCA_963169255.1 Actinomycetota bacterium
CCTTCACCGCCAAGCAGGATTCCCGCTGCTGCTGACTCGTCCATCAACGCACCCATAGTTGCCAACTCGGCTTCAGTGGGCATTGCTCCGGCCTCGCTGTCCGCCGTCGCGTGAACCATGCCCATGTATACGAGCTTGCCCGGCGTGGGTGCGAGCGAACCCTGTGCGTCGCCTGGGCTCCCTGCATTCCACTCTTCCCGCAACTTCTCCTCGTTCTCGCGCCACCCGGACTCGTCTTCCATCTCCGGAAAGTCATCGAGTTCAAAGATCTGTCGAATCTCGACCGCCGCATCCCGGCCGTCGGCGTCCATCGGTGCACGCTTGACCCAAGCAATCACTTCGTCCATCGATTTAGCTTGGAGAACCCAGTACCCGGCGATGAGCTCTTTGGTCTCGGCGAATGGACCATCAACAATCGTCGACTCACCGTTCGCGGTGAAGATCTTGTACCCCTGCGAGCTCGGGAGAAGTCCGTTGCCATCAATCATTACCCCGGCGGCAACGAGTTCTTCATTGAACTCGGTCATCGTTCGCATGAGCTCAGGGCTGGGCATCTCGCCAGCTTCGGAGTCTGCTGTTGCCTTCACACCAACAAAAAAACGCATTTCATCACTTCCATGAAATCGGTCGGCAATGCGGATTTCGCCCTGCTCACCCCTATGTCGAACGGGATCGACGATATTCGACAATCATTCTGGATTAACTTCCCCATGGCCCACGGCCTGTCGGGCGCATGCCCGCAAATCTCCACTATTGCGGCACCGGAACCTGTGAACGCACACGGCCACTACTTCACAGCTTGGAATTTCTTCTTCGCAACTGGACCTTCTCCCATGATATTGAGTGCCTTCACGTGAACCACGAAGTTCGCGCGCGAACCTTTGAACTTGTTGAGCTTCTTCGCCTGGGCAAACAACTGCTTCTTCTTCAGCACCGTAGTGCGCGGTGACACCGTCTTTGAGATCAGGTGAACCCCGTTGTACTTCTTCTTGCCCTTTTGTGCAACGACAATCTTGTAGCCCGTGACTGTTCCGGTTGGCTTCTTCCAGGTCACCTTGCGCTTGCCTGCGGAGGAGCTTCCTGCAACCTTCAGCTTGGTCACTTTGCCCGGCAACGAACCCCAACGGACGTAGATCACCCCATCCCCACCTGCACGGGCCGCAGTACCGCCGAGACCGTAGGCGCCACCTGCCACCGAGTACGGCGCCGGACGATACGTAGTTGCTCCGCTGACGTAGGCGCCATTGACCCAAGAGCCACCTGCTCCGGCAGCGTTACTGCTCCCGCCCCCGCCGCTGTAGCCACCACCTCCGCCTAGCGCGCCGCCACCTCCGAACCCAGCTCCCCCGCCACCTGCTTGCGGAAACACCGGCCGCTTGTAGGCCGCGCTGACTCCGGCGTCGGTATTCGCAAATCCGCCAGACATTCCCGTGCCGCCGTTGCCGCCGTTCCAGAAACCGCCTCCGCCGCCCGCGCTTCCTGCTGCCGCGTTGCCACCACCGACAAACCCGACGGTCCCACCCGCGATCGGACCGTTCGGGCCACCGCCTGCACCACCGGCCCCACTGGTACCGCCGCCACCGCCATATTGGCCCGCACCGGTTCCGCCGTCTGCAGTGTTCGCCGCCGCGCCACTTCCGCCCGCGCCATTGGTCGAGCCGCCACCGCCGCCGGCAACTGCCACGTACACACCGTTGACTTGTAGGGATGTGGCAGATCCGCCAGCAGCCTCAGCGAAGGAACCAGGCACGTCGACACGCTCCTGACCACCGCCACCACCAACCCGCGATACCAGGGTCGCGCCCGCGGGGACTGTCAGCGTGGACGTCACCGCGGCACCGCTACCACCCGTGCCACCGCCGAATCCCCCACCGCCCGCGCCAACCACTGTCACGAGGATCCGGCTCACGTTTGCTGGCAATGTGAAGGCGCGAGTGCCGTCGCCGTTGTAGGTCAGCACCGTGCTGCCCGTCGGCACCGCCTGCGCAGCAGGGGCAGTAAACGCGATCAGCGTCGCCGCGGGCAGGGCAATAGCGGTGCCGAGCGCGGTCACGCGGCTGATCATTCGCTTCATAAGGACTACTCCGAGTTTGGGTTAGCGATTTGTACCACCGGAGTCCGACAATTCCGCCTCACCTGGGCAAGGCTCACTCCCCCGCGACACAGAGATCACCCGCCTCGCCCAACGGGCTAAAGACCCCGGATGAGCCCGAGCGATTCGATAACGCGCACTGCCATACTCACCGGCATGCATGAGGTGGCGATCGAGGAACTGATCATTCGATTCGATGGCACAGTGGTTGAGGTGTTCTACGCGGGACGAGGCAACAGCGAGCGACTTCACATCGCCCACCTCGAACAGATCGAGTTGCTGCGCCTTGATTCACGCCGAGGCCCGGCGTTGAACGTGAAGGCTGTCCACCATGGTGGATTCACCGTGAACAACCTCAAGATGCGCCCGGATCAGGTAGCGCCGCTCCAGGCGCTTCTCGCAACGATCAACGCTGCGATTCCCCGCTAACACCGGCAGCCAATCGAACGACCGAACTAGCCCAGCTTCAGCGTGGGCGTCAGCGTCCCAGATCCCGTCGAGACATTGGTGATTCCGCCGTCCAGGCTCAGCCGGATCAAGTACCCGACGACCTGCCGGTTCGCCATGATCGGGTTGTGATCGGCAACGTAACGTTGGGTCGGCAGTCCGGGCGCCAGCTCTGGGTACTCCTGCGTCGGCACATCAATCCGGTCTTGAACGATGTGGGCTCCGTCGGCCAGGGCATGTGCGACTGCCGCGGACCACTGCTCTGGCGCCTCTTCCCAACCCAAGTGCACACCCATCCCAGCGAAGCCGTTGGCAGGTTTGACGACGAGCCGTTCACGGGCAGACTCGATGAAGTCCGGAAGGTAGATCCGCTCGCCATCGGGGCCAACGGTCCAGTCATCGACAACCATGCGGGTCCACGGCAGGTGCTTGATTGCGAGATCTCGCTGCGCTGCAGACAGTCCGAGATCCAGCGTCGGATCCGTCAACGCGGCGAACAGAGCCTTGTGCCCGTATACCCCCGAACGCATCGACGTCACCATGCACACATCGCCAGCTGCGACTGCGGCTAGGAGCGGTTGCACACGCTCACCCATCATCTCGATCATCTCGGAGAGGAAGCCGCGGATCACCACATCAACGCGACGTCCATCAAGAGTCACGACCCCACCCTGGTAGAGCAGGCGCCCCGGATCGGCCACGACCAATTCGTGTCCAAGGTCGGCGGACGTCGCAACGAAGCCGGGGATGTGAGCAGCGGCAATCGGCAGGAACTCATCCGGCATCGCCAACACCGCGAGTGCACTTCCTGTCCCACCGAAGTCGTTCCACGCGGCGAGCAGTGCCTCGAACGCAGGGCGAAGCACCGGCATCGGCGCTGCAGCCTGCTTTTCGTTGAACTTTCGGTAGACATCCCACCCGGTCACCAAGGCGGCCGCGGCTTCAGTGTTCGCCATTCCGCCGGGCATCCCGCCGTTGAACTCAAGGACCCGCATTCCTTCGGACGTCAGCGCCGTATCGAAACGACCCACAACCATCGGCTCGCTGTAGCCGGCATCGACATTGATCGCGTCTTGATGTCCCGGTGTGTGCAGCCATTGCCCGAGGTAGAAGTCGGCAAGCGAGGGTTCCGCCAAGATGCGATCTGCCGATGCCACGATCGCGTCCGCCACGGCCCCGAGGATTTGCTGATCGTTCGCGATCGATTCGTCGGTTGCGAAGTTCGGTCGGGCGACCCGGCACAGGGGCACACCCTTGGGCGCCTGACCATTTGCCACCTGGAACGCGAGCTGCTCGGCCACCCACCCGTCAAGGTCGGGCTGTTGCCGCACGAGGCGATCCCAATCGTCGCGGGCCTCTTGGATACCTGGCGAATCGGTCACGTGAGCTCCTCGACAACTTCGGGTGTCTTCGATTTCTTGGCAATATCGGGTAGGAAAATGGAGGTGACAATAGCTGCCAGAACCAGCAATCCGGCAGCGGCGAACAACGTGATTCCGAATCCGGTGGCGAACGCCTCACGGGCTGAAACCAAGAGAGCTTCCCCCGCGCTGCCTTGCAGCTGATCAGCGACCTTGACCGCACCCCCGAGGCTATTGAGGACGGAGTCAACCTGAGCGCTCGTTAGCCCAGACAGCGCCGACTGCACATCACCTTGATAGATCGCGCCGAGAATTCCCGCAAATACCGCAACCCCAAACGCGAGCCCGAAGCGAATTGCGAGGCTGTTCAAAGCGGATCCCACCGTGCGCCGTTCGTCAGGGAAGCTACTGATCGCTGTGTGCGTGAGCTGCGCGGGTCCGACACCGATGAAGCCGACCAGTCCCATACCGATAAGCAACACGGCGATGTTCGGATTCGCACCAGACAACCCGACGATCACCAGCCCAACCGCGCCGAGCACGAACCCGACGGCAAGCACTGGCCGGTTCCCGAACGTACGCGCGAGCCGCCCGGACAACGTCGCTGTTGCGGCCCAGATGACCAGCGCAGGCAGCAAGAAGAGCCCAGCCATGAACGGACTAAAGCCCAGCACAAGTTGGGTGTACTGGGTGCTCATGAACATGACTCCGCCCAGCACGAAGTTCACAATGAAGATTGCGGCGATCGGAATCGAGAAGGTCCGACGGCGGCAGATCTCCAGGTCGATCAACGGGTTCTCGCAGCGACGCTCCCACCAGATCAACGCCACAATCGCCAGCACGCCAACGACTGCCGCGCCAATCCAGACCGATGGGTTGACGGTGCCTCGACCCGAACCCTCGATCACCGCGAAAATCAGTGCAGCACCCGCAAGCGCGGTCAGGATTGATGCCGGGAGATCCAACGGAACCTTCGGCGAATCCGAATCGCGAACGTCTTTGGGCAGCAACCAAATCGACATCGCCAACGCGACCAACAGGAATGGCACCACAACGAGGAAGGCCGCACCCCACCAAAATGCCAACAGCACGAGTCCGCCAAGGAGTGGCCCAAGCATCGACCCGAGGGCTTGCGTCGCACTCATGATTCCCACGGCGGTCGGGCGCGATGGCTTCGCGACGACGTCGAACACCAGCGCGAGCGCCGCGGGCATGACAAACGCCGTCGCCACGCCGGAGACCGCTCGGACTGCGATGAGTTGACCCGGCGACGTCACCACCGCGGACAGAATCGCGGACGCGGCGAACAACGCGATTCCAAAGATCAGAATCTTCTTGCGACCTGATCTGTCGCCGATTCCACCGGCAAACAGAATGACCGCTGCTGAAGCCAGCGGAGTCGCATTCACGATCCATGCCAGGTCCGAGTTGTCTGCATTCAACGACGTCGAGATGCTCGGCAACGCGATGTTCGCGACGGTCATGTTGATCGCGACCGCGAGGTATGCCAGCGCTAGTGGGACAAATGCCATCCCGAGTCGTTGTTTGGTCATTGCAGCGCTTCGTAGATCCGAGTCATGTGCGCGCGTGAGCGGCGACGGTTGTCGGCGTTCTGCTGAGTTGCCGCATGGTCGTTGAGGACAAAATCACGGAGCTTCTCGGCAAAGGGAGATGCCACCAGGATCTGCGCGGGATCCACCTCGACGTTGTTGAGGAACTGCAAAACCAAGGCGTCGCCGTCTTCGATCTCGGGGAATACGCCGCAATAGAAGAAGCCGAGCTCCTGCAGTCCCGCCCCGAAATACGACGTCAACGGATCGCCCATCGGCATCACAAGCCTGATCACGTCGAAGCGGTTGAGACACAGTTGGTTGAGTTGGTGCTGCAACGCCGCAACAAAATCGCGGCCGTACTCGACCGGCTTGATGACCGCGACACCTGCTTCATGGCGCAGTTGTAGATCCAAGCGACTGTGCTCAGGAAGGTCTTGGGGTAGGCGCTTGACTGGCTCGACGACAGTTCGTGGCAACGCGGCGTTGGCGTAGAGCGTCTCGGTGATCTCGCGGTAGGACTGCGGCACGTGCACTTCCCGTTGCGGTTCCTGGCCCATCCCGTTGTAGAACCAAATGTTGGCTCGCCGAAGCGTGTTCTCTTCCGCGTCGTCAGCCTCATCACCAATGGCTTTGAATTCGATGTTTGGCTGCTGCTCAGCAACAAGGAGAGCGACCTCGTGCCCACCGAACTTCAGCGAGATCTTCTGGCTCGCAGGGTGCGCCGTGACGGCCGAGGCGTACCCGCCAATCATGCCCAGTTCCAGCATTCGCAGCGCGTGCGCCATCGTCAACTTCCCGGCAACCTTGTACTGCCGGTACGCGGGGTCCACAACTAACATTCCCACCAAACCGACGACGGAATCACGCCGGTCGACGGTGCTCGCGATGTGTCCGATCACCCGCCCATCAACGAGCGCCACGGTGCCAAGGTGACGCCCTGCCTCGATGTATTCGGCGAGTCGATCCGGTTCGTACACAACCGCGATCTGATACGCGGAATACCCGTAGCAGCGGTGGAAGAGGCGAGCCACCTCCAGGGTGTCGTCCACAGTCAAGGCGCGAATCTCGATCTCCGGAACGACTCCCTCAGCGGGTGCCACAACGCTGTCGTCGGTTTCGGTGAAGTCACTGTCGTCGCGTAGGTCGCGGTAGCGGAGCTTCTTGAACAGCCCTGCGGTGTTGCCGTCGCGGCCGTGACTCTCGAACCCAAGTTCGTCGGCGAATCCGAGTCGAATGAGCTCGGCCAACCGTGGCGGATGAGTGCTGGTTCGGGTCAGATGCGACGGTGCCCCTTGGTCACTGAGGCTGATTGCGACTCCGCCTGGTCTGCGTTGTATTGCCACCTCGATCACAACGTCGTCACCAGGTTCAAAAGCGTTCTCGACAACGACCGCAGCGAGTTCCTGGGTCACCACCCGAAGTTGTGCGCAGTCCCCTGCCTGAATGCCAAGCAGCATCGCCGCCTCGGCAACTGTTGCCCCAGCGATCGCTAGATGCTGCGAACCACGAACTTGTAGGCGACATACTTCGTCTGACGATTCATTCTTCATCACTACTCACCTTTTCCTTCGCCTGACTCGTTGGTCACCTGGTCAGTCGCCTCTTGTTTTGCGCGGCGACTTCGCAGCGCTGCGGCCCGCTGTTCAAGTTCGGCAAACGACGCCGAGGAGGTGATACCGGCAACCGTGCGCGCCCGTTCACCTTGATCGATCTTCACCTGAAGTGCTTGCAACTCTTTGTCGCGCTCTCGCTCGCGTTGCTGCACCTCTTGCGCCATTGCGGTGAAGCTGCGCGCTAGCTCGCCAATCTCGTCGCTTCGCCGGGATGCCTTGCTCAGCGTGTCCGGATCGAACTGACGTGCCTCAAGGTCTCGAGTCGCCTTCCCGAGGGCCTGCACCGGCCCAGTAATTCGTCGAGCGATCACAAACGCGACCATGCCCGCGAGCGCCGCACACACGAGCGTGGCCAACATCGCGAACTGCACGGACGAGGCGATGTTGTCTAGCGCGGTCCGCGTCGACAGCAACACCACTGCCGACTTGTTCCCAGGCCCATCAATCGTGCTCAGTGCTGTCATCGTGGTGTCTCGAAACTCTGCGGCCGGGGCACCTGTCGCGGCGCTGACCGCACGCAGCGTCTCAAGCTCCTCAACCGTGGGCAACGGAACCGGCGAGTTCGGCACCTCGTAGGTAGCGATCAGGTTGAAGTCCCCGTCGTATAGCGCCGCGCCGTAGACCTGGCTACGGTCGTTGATGACGGTCTCAAGATTGAGGTTCGGGTCGTCCTCTGCGAGTTCGGAAACGAGGTTCGCAAACACAACCCCATGCTGTTGCAAGATCGTCGCTTGGTGCCCGAGGTTG
>CAUJEJ010000120.1 GCA_963169255.1 Actinomycetota bacterium
CGGATCGTCTCGATCGTCCTTCGCGACAGTGCGATCGCTGCCCCTGTCACGCGCAGGTCATCCCGCATGATGATCACCGCAGCCGCATTGATCGCCGCATCAGTGCCAGAGCCAACAGCGATTCCGAGATCAGCCTTTGCCAATGCGGGGGCGTCGTTGATCCCGTCCCCGACCATCGCCACTACGCGACCCTCTTTGCGCAGCTGTGCGATCCGCGCGCTCTTCTCGTCAGGCATTGCTGCGGCGTAGACCTCGTCTATCCCGACTTCGTCGGCGACGGCCTGCGCGGTCGTGGCGTTGTCGCCCGTCAGCAGCACGCACCGCAGACCGAGCGTCTTGAAGTCAGCGATCGCTTGCTTGGCCGATGGCCGGATCACGTCAGCGAGCCCGATTGCCCCGATCGCCCGCCCGTCGACGCCAACGACCACCACGGTCTGCCCACTACTTTCGAGCCGGGCGCAGGTCTGTACCAGAGTGTCCGGCAGGTCCGACCCAGCATCTTCAAAGAGCTTCAGTCGACCCGCCGACACCACGCGACCTTCGACCACCCCTTGTACGCCGAGCCCTGCCAGTGCTGTGAAGTCCGAGACCTCAACGAGGGTGCCCAACTCCGCGTCGGCCTGGTTCGCTATCGCGCGCCCGACCAAGTGCTCAGACGCCTGCTCAACGGCTCCGGCAAGGGCCAACAGCTGCGCGCGCGACGTTCCGTCGACCGGCTCGCACGCGACAACCGTGAGGTTTCCCTCGGTCAATGTTCCCGTCTTGTCGAGCACAATTGTGTCTATTCGCCGCGAGGCTTCTAGTGCGTCGTAGTCCTTGAAGAAGATGCCCATCTTCGCCGCCCGGCCAGACGCGACCATCATGGCCGTCGGTGTGGCCAGGCCCAGCGCGCACGGGCACGCGATGATCAGCACAGACAACGCGGCGTTCAGCGCTGTCGGGAATTCTGCTCCAACCAACAGCCATACCAAGAGCGTGACGAGCGAAATCGCCATGACGATCGGCACGAAGATCGACGAGATCCGATCCGCAAGCCGCTGCGCGCCCGCCTTCTCATTCTGTGCGTCCTCAACCAACCGGAGCATCTGGGCAAGCTGGGTGTCTGACCCAACGCGAGTCGCCTCAATCGTGAGGTAGCCGTCGGCAACGATCGTTCCGCCAATCGCCGCTGAACCCACCTCAATGTCGACGGGCACCGATTCGCCAGTCATCGCCGACATATTGATCAGCCCGCTGCCAGTGACGACCGTTCCGTCCGTTGCGACCGTCTCCCCTGGGCGGACCACGAAGCGATCGCCAACCCGAAGCGCCGCGGCTGGAATCTGGTGTTCGACCCCAAGTTCGTCGACCAGTGAAGCGTGATGCGCACCGACTGCTGCCAGGTCCGCCAACGCATCCCCGGCCCGCATTTTGGAGCGCGCCTCGAAGTACCTGCCAGCCAACAAGAAGGTAGTGACGCCAACAGCAACATCGAAGTAGAGCGCGACCTGGTTGTAGGTCCCTGTTGCCGAGAACATCGAATACAACGACCAGACCGTTGCCGAAATGACCCCGAGCGACACGAGGGTGTCCATGGTTGTCGTCCGGTGGCGCGCCGCGTTCCACGCACCGCGATAGAACGGCCACGCGGCCCAGGTCACCACTGGCATCGCGAGGGCAAGCATCACCCATTCCCAGCCGTCGAATCTGACGTGCGGGTAGAGCGAGAAGTAGAGCGATCCGTCCGACAACGGCATGAACAACGCCAACGCCACGAAGAGCCGACGCTTCAGAGACCGCGCATGCCGTGCTGCCTGGTCGTCCTTGTGCGCCTGCGCCGGGAGGTCCGCCTGCGTGAGTGACGCCGCATAGCCGGTTGCATTCACCGCAGCGACAACATCGTCGGAGGTTGCATCGCCGACCAACGTGACGCTCGCTCGTCCGGTGGCGTAGTTGACGACTGCGGTTACGCCGTCAACCTTGTTCAACTTGCGTTCAATTCGAGCCGAACACGCACCGCACGTCATTCCTTCCACGTCGAACAGCACGTGTTCCGGCGCACTCGAAGGTGCCCCGAAGGACACCTCCGGGCGCGCCGAATGGTCAAGCTTGCTCATGACGACACCGCGGTCTGCACATCAACGACGTCAAAGCCCGCGTCGTCGATCGCTTCCCGAATCTGTTCGTCGTCGATTGGTCTGACGCTGCTGACAGCGACGGTCGAGAGACCGCCAGACACCAACTCGATGCGCACGCCTTCGACGCCCTGCGAGGCAGTCAACTTTTTGGTGATTGCGTCGACACAACTGCTGCAACTTAGGCCACTTACTGCGTAACTCACTTCGTGATTCATCAGGCCTCCTTAGGAGTCCACTTTCAGTCCAAACCCTTACCTCTGGACAACGCCACTGACGCGGTTCGGATACACGCAACCTGATCGATTTGTGTGGTCCAACCGATAGGTGCAGTGCAACAGATAGGTGCAGTGCCGTCGATAGTCCGAACAACGTCGTGCTCCGATCGCGCCGCAGCGCTGCCCAGAGGTGGGCGGATAGCAGGAGTTGGTCGGTCAGACCATCAACTGCATGCCAGCGAACATGTAAGCCATCGACGCGGCCATGATCGCCATGCTGACTTTGCCCCACACTGTGCTGTGCCCAAGTGGCATGACCAGGCTGCGATCGCCGGGTCCAACCGCGTTGCCGCGGCCCTCTTTGCCGTCGTCACACAGCCCAGCAAGCCAGGCGATCGTCTCGAGCGTGAAGTACACGACCAGACCCCATGACAGCCATGCGACCCAGGAACTCATCGGCATCCACATGTAGATCATCGCGGCTTGCGAGATAAAGGCCAGAATCCACAGGTAACTGAATGGCTTCTTTTGCACGACTCGCATGACCATCCAGATCACCATCGCCGCGGACGTGAGCCCGTACAACCACACCCATACCGGCCCGGGGATGAAGTTCCAGTTGAATGCCATTCCGGCGTACATGTAGAGCATTCCGATGAGCATCACAATGTGCGTTGCGTGGAACCAGCGATGCTGCCCGCCCATGTGGATGAGGTGCCCACAGTGGAACACCAGCACGGCCGCCAGCGCGACGATCCAAATGACACTGACCCACAGGGGCAAGATGTCGATGTAGTCGCTCATGTTCATGCCGGACATTGAGTCGCCGGTCATCGAGTCTCCGGAACTCATTCCGGACATCGAGTCGCCAGACATCCCCGGCATCGGCGTGCCTGAGGTCATGCCGGGCATGTCACTCATGGAATCCGATCCAGACATGGCGTCTGATCCGGACATGCTCGCCATCGGAGTTGGTGCGCCGTGGTCCTCGCCGTTGTGGGCACGGACAAGCGCGGGCAAGGCTAACGACATATCGCACCGCCGCGGTGGCTCGATGCGAATCCTGTTGATTGATTCATTGGTTGATAGTTCATTGCAAGACCCATTTCGGGTTTACGAAGCATGTGCAAAGGCGTCGCGTTTGAGCGACGGGGTAGGCCGCTGTGGCCTTCTTGCGCGCCGATTGACCGGCGTCGCGCGCGGATTTCACGTCGGTTGAATGCGTAGCGTTGTTCGAGTTGCGCTGTGCAAGCAGCGTTGCGCTACACAAGCCGAATGGCGCCGTGCAGGCCGAAAGGCGCTGTGTCAGGCAACTTGTATGGTGCGCGTTCGATCTACTCGGAGCTAGTCGAATCACGCAACGCAGCAAGCTACGGGCAGGCTCGGAGGACCGCGACGACTCAGTTCGCTGGCAAAGTCGAGAATCGAAAGTCGGGGAGTCGAATCGGCGATCGGCCGCGCAACTCCCGTGTTGGCAACTGGAGTTGCGGTCGGGCGCCCAACAACAAGCCCGAACAGCACGCGCACGATGTTGGGAAGTGCCCGGTGCAGCGAGAACATCACCCGTTCGCCCTCGCGCAGAACAAGAGCAGCGGCGACGCAGGCAACGACGTGCGCGAGCACCATGCTCAGCGTCATCGAGTGAGCTTCGGCCGCGGTTGCGATTGCTTCTGGGCTCGTGGCAGTCACGTCGTGCATCGCGTGTGAGCCGCGTTCGCTTGACGTCGCTGCGGATCCAGCGACTTCGCTGTGGCCAAATCCATTCAGCAAGAGGTGGCACACCACCTGTGAACCAGCGAGGAACGCGAGCATCGACGGGAGGGACAGTTCACGCGACGTTGCGAGTAGCGCACCTAAAAGCATGAGCACGGTCACGAAGGCGACACCTACGATGGGGACCGTTCCACCGGCGGTGGCGTGGGCGACCAATGTGATGGCGACGCATGTGGATCCCAGCACGAAGGCGCGGCTCAGCCAGTTTGCGCCTTTCGTTGGATTCAGCACGGGCGCAGTCTAGACCGACGTCGGCGCTGACGTCTTGTAGTCTGACCCACATAGGAGGGCTGTCCGAGCGGCCGAAGGAGATGGTCTTGAAAACCATTGAAAGGTAACCCCTTTCCCAGGGTTCGAATCCCTGGCCCTCCGCACGACGAAGGCCCCATCCGTTTACGGGTGGGGCCTTCGTCGTGCGGAATACACAGAGCATTCGAACCCTAGGCATGCACGTAGTGCAGGCCGTGAGGGTGGGGAGGAACGAAGTGACGGCTCCCTGGCCCTCCGCCAATGACAACAGGCTCCATCCCAAAGGGATGGGGCCTGTTGTCATTGTTGCAGCGCAGCATTCGAACCCTAGGACTGCGCGCAGCGCAGGCCGTAAGGGTGGGGAGGAACGAAGTGACGGTTCCCTGGCCTCCGCAAATGACACCGGCCTCCAGCTGTGCCGCCGCGCCGATCACTCGGATGGCGGTACCGCGCATCAGTCGGAGATGCGGGCGCGAGCCTCCGGCGAATACTTTCAAAGCTGGCGCGGGGCCACCGCTTGCCGTTCACGCAACCTGGGAGAACAAAGGTCACCGACACGTCGCGCATGGGCATTGGTAGGAGCCGGGTGTTTGGTGGCAGCTGGCCTAGCTGCAGCCGTACCGACGGCCGCGCAGGCGAGCACCGTCGTCAAC
>CAUJEJ010000121.1 GCA_963169255.1 Actinomycetota bacterium
TGTTCTTGGCGAGCTTCACTACGATGTCGTGGCGTTCACGCACGGTCCCCACATCAGCACCAATGCGCGCGAGACCGTGCGCGGATTCCTCAAACGCAAGGATGCGTGGTGAACATCTACCCAGCCGAGGAGGTGCGATGACGAGGGCAGGTTCCGCCCGTCGAATCGCGACCGCGGCGGCATACGGCGGCGGGGGTCTCGTTGGGGTGGGTGCGGCGACGCTCGGAGTGTTAGTCGCCGAGGGAATGCTTGCGCGGCGGACCTTTGGTCCTCGTCGGGAGTCGGCACCTTATGCGGACGGTTACTACGGTCCGAAGCGACGGGGAACGTCGCTGCGTTTCGTAATGCTCGGCGACTCGGTAGCCGCCGGGCTCGGTGCGGACGGCCCCCTCGAGACCCTCGGAGCCCGGCTCGCGCAAGGACTGGTCCGCGCCGCTGACCGCCCGGTTCGATTTGTGAATGTTGCAACGGTGGGTGCGCGCAGCGCTGACCTGGAGTCCCAGGTGACTCGCGCCTTGCTCTTGAAGCCCCACGTTGCAGTGATCATTATTGGTGGCAACGACGTCACCCATCTGACGCGTCCCCAGACTGCTGTGCGCGACCTCGAATCGGGCGTCGCGCGCTTAGTCGATGCTGGTGCTGAGGTGATTGTCGGGACGTGTCCAGACCTCGGGACGGTCAAGCCCATTCGTGAACCGTTGCGAACTGTCGCGCGGCGACTATCCCGTCAGCTGGCGGCCGCCCAAACCATCGCGGTCGTCGAGGCTGGCGGCCGCTCAGTCTCACTCGGTGACCTGCTCGGGCCTGAGTTCGATGAGTTCCCGGATGAGATGTTCGCCGACGATCGGTTCCACCCGTCGTCGCGTGGTTACGCCTCGGCCGCTCAGGCAATCTTGCCCTCCGCCTTAGATGCGCTAGGACTCATTCCGCCAGAGGAGCGGTTGCCGAACACGCGCCTTGGCGACGCGTTGTTACCCGTTTCGATGGCCGCGGTATCAGCCGCGGACACCGGTGGCACAGAGGTTGCGCCGAGCCAGGTGTCCGGCGAACTCCGTGGTCCCAAGGGTCGCTGGGCGCAAGTGCGACACCGGATTCTGCATCCTGTTCCGCGCGCCGAGAAGCCAGCACCGCTCACGGCGGACATGCCCGATGAGGAGCCCTAACGTGGACGCACAATCGAGTGCCGCGCTGGAATCAACGCGGGAGCTCGTCACCGAGTTCCGGGCACAGGTTCAGCGCACCGCAGACTGGCTAAATTCGACCCCACTCGATCAACTCGCGCGCGCGACCGATGGGCCATCGATCGCGGACCGTGCGTACAGCTCGAACCTCGCGATCGTGCGCAGTACCGAGGCGATCACTGGCGGTGCATCCCGAGATCTGCCCCGCCTCGCTGTGCATGGAGTCGGTTCACAGCTCGCGGTGGTCGGCGAAGAACTGGCAGCAGTAGCGGAGACCTCGACGGACGCGATCGCAGCGGATCTCGCGCTGATGGCGCGAATCTCTGACCTGCTTTCGCTTCGGACCAATAGCTGAGACGAGCTCCCTTGGTTGCGGGGAGGTTTGCGCGGTGCCGCGGTCAGTCGCGGAAGATCCGATCGAGGTGGGCGTCAAGCAGTGCAACCGCCCGCCGCGGCGTTGTGACGCCGAGCAAGACGGGGCCTATCAGGCCTTGTGCTGTGTAGAAGATCTGAGCTGCCTCGGTCTTTGAGTCCATTCCTTCGCGCAATTCGCCAGCATCAGCGGCAGCTTGTAGCTGGAGTTCGATAGCAACCAGTAGACCGGCGTAGCCCTGCCGCAGGAGCTCTCTGAACTGCTCGTTGTTCACCGATGACGCGAAGAAGGAAATGTTGACCGTTGCCTCTTGCCGCGACTCATCGTCGGTTGGGAGCAGCATGTTCAACATCGTGCGGAGGTACTGTCGCTTGCTCGGATTCTTCATTCGAGCAAGCTTGGCCTCGAATCTGGTGATGACCCGTGCGCGCATGTGATTGAGTGCAAACAGCAGCATCTCGTCTTTCGTGCTGAAGTAGTGCTGGATCGATCCCATCGACAGGTCGGCTTCCGCAGCGACGTCACGCAGGCTGACGGCGTCCATTCCCTCACGTCCGATTACGCGGAACACCGCGTCGGCACTTGATCGCCGCCGTTCCTCGCGGTCAACAATTCGTGGCATCGGATCCTCCTTCAACAAGTTTTGTAATGCGATTGTATTGCTAAACCATCCGCGATGCTATTACCATGCAACTGTATTACTAACTGACGAAGTGGATGTGCACAATGCCGAAGACCCAGTACACGAACAACGGCGACGTGACGCTCGCCTATGAGGAATTTGGCGACGAGTCTGGCGCGCCGCTATTGATGATCATGGGCTTGGATTTCCAGATGGTGTGGTGGCCGGACGGACTCTGTGAGCAACTGGCGGCTGCCGGATTCCATGTTGTTCGGTTCGACAACCGTGACACTGGGTTGTCCACTCACTTCACCTCCGCGCGCAAGGAGAATGCCCTGCGCGCTCAACTTGGAATGTCCAAGCCGGCCTATACCGGCCTCGACATGGTGAACGATGCCGCGGCGGTCATGGATGCAATGGGTTGGTCGGAGGCGAACATCCTCGGTGCGTCGATGGGCGCAGGCCTTGCTCAGGCATTCGCTCTTACGTACCCGCAGCGAACCCTGTCGTTGATCTCCATGATGGGGCTACCCGTCACGGTGTCGTCGTTCGGGAGTCTCAAGTACATCCGTATGGGCACGCTTTCGAAGATGTTCAAGATTAAGCCGGCGTCGACCCGCGAGGGGGAGATTGAGATGCTCATCGACATCTACCGACTGATTGCGTCGCCGGGCTACCCGTTCCCGGAGGAATGGGCGCGTGAGGTTGCGGGAACCAGCTATGACCGCGCACCCCGAGACCCGGAGTCAACGCAACGCCAACTCGCCGCCACCCGCGCACAGAAGTACCCAAGCCTGTCGACGATCGCGGTGCCGACGTTGGTTATTGGTGGCGACGCAGATCCCATCATGAAGATCAGCGGGAGTCGAGACACTGCGAAGCAAATCCCCGGCGCCCGACTTGTGACGTACCCAGGCGTAGGGCACAACCTGCCGGAGGCCGTGTGGCCCGCCGTCGTCGCGGAGGTTGCTCAAACCGCGGGCATCGCCTCGGTGGATTAGGCCGTCGCCTCGAGCTACATCCCTGGGTCGGCCAAGGTGTCGAGTGCGGTGGTGATCGCGAGGAGGAACATCACGTCTTCCCCTGGGGTGATATCTACCGTGTAGGTGTCGCGGATCCGAACCCACTTCTTCGAGATCTCGGCGATCACGACGTCATCACGTTTGATCTTGTATTCATGATTGAGCACGTTGCCCTTTGCGCTGAGGTCTGGGCCGTTCTCAACCTCGATACTGAACCGGGCCCGAATCGGCGAGATCAGTGCCTTCTTCACGGTGGCAACGGTGTCGTCATTTGGGAGTTGAATCTTCATGGTGTCGCGAACGCGTGCCTTGCGTTCCTGAATCTTGTAGAGCTCGCGACCTTGAAGGTCCTTGAAGATCAGGGTTTCGCGCACCCGCAGGGCCTTCCCATCGACCCAGAACGCCCGAAGTCCGGCAGCGTTCTCGATGTACGAATCGTCGCCGATCGCGAGAAGTCGTTCCTTCATGACAAATCGCCAAGGGTTGTCGTCGCCGTGGTCTTTGTTCCTGAATACGCCCATCCCGCAACGCTACTGCCGTGGGCACGTCTATTCGAATCGCACGCCCATCTTGGCTAACGCGTGTGCTGGTAGACGGCGCAATAGTCCGTTCCGAAGGTTCGGTACTCGACAAACTCAAATCCCATCTGCTCGTAGAACTTCCGAGCCCGGGCGTTTGAGGCGAGTGGATCAATGAGTACTCCTGTGACGTCTGGGTCCGAGTAGCAGAACTCCAGCGCGGTGGCCATCATCACGCTGCCATGCCCTTGGCCGAGGTATTCGACCTCGCCAATCCAGATGTCAATCGCACGCAGGTTCTCCGCGACATCACCCCAGTAGTGGTCGGTTTCCCGGTGCGGGTCGATGATCTGGACCATGCCGATCGGGGTGCCATCTACCTCCGCGATGAAGTCCCACTTCCACGGGGGTTCCTGCCACTGGGTTGTGCACGCGAGCTCCGATTCCCAATCGCTGAGGTCGTCGTCACCCATGATCGCAATGATGTGCGGTCTGCTGTCCCACTCGCGCAGGATTGGGACGTCGTCGAGAGTTGCCGGTCGCATCGTCAGCATGGCTAAACGCTACTCATTCGTCCGGGTATGGATCCGTTCGCCACTGTCGTTGAAGATGCTGAGCACCTCCGCAGAGCGGCCTCCCAGTGCCCACATGGCATGGGGTGTTCGTGTGTCGAATTCGGCGGCTTCGCCGCGTTTGAGCGTGAATTCGCTATCGCCGAGGTGCAGCCGAAGTCGACCACTCAACACGAAGAGCCATTCGTACCCGTCGTGAGTCTTTTGAACTGGGGGAGATGTGAGGACCGGGTAGGTGATCTTGTACGTGTGGATCGGTGCGTGTTCGGCGGTGAGGGGGACCATCACATGGCCACCCCGGCGCACCACTGGTCGGCGAATTCGCGGATCGGACTGTTCTGCAGGTAGTAGGTCATCGACCCGAATGCCGAGTTGGCGAGTAAGTGGGATGAGTAGTTCGAGGCTCGCCTGACGCTTTCCTGCTTCGAGCCGTGACAACGTGCTGGCCGACATGTTTGCGCGGGACGCCAACTCATCGAGCGTCCACCCTCGTGCGTTTCGTTGTGCGCGAAGCCTCGCGCCAACCTCTCGCAGTTCCTCGGACATCGTGGTCACCTTTCGTTGGCAGATTCAGTCATTCGCAATGTCAGTGGTTTACGCGTTCAACGGGCACCGGGTTCACCCTCGGCGAAAGGGCCTTGCTGAATCCGCAAGGACTCTTGCCATTCAGTCATGGTCGCATGCAGGGTAGATGCATGGCAAACAAAACGTGGGACGCAATTGTTGTTGGTGGGAGCGCGGCAGGCCTAAGCGCTGCGCAGATGCTCGGCCGCTCTCGACGGAAGGTGTTGGTCGTCGACAGTGGAAGCCCGCGCAACCGATTCGCGGCGCATATGCACGGCATCCTCGGTCAAGACGGAACACCTCCGGGCGATCTTGTCGCGAAGGGACGCCGTGAACTTGAGCAGTACGACGTCGAAATCCAAGAAGGCAACGTGACCTCAGTGTCAGATGGCGGCAAGGTCGTCACAGTGACTATCGACGGCGAGGATTCACACGATGCACGTGCGCTGATCGTGGCTACCGGAGTCACAGACAACCTTCCCCAGGTTCAGGGTCTGGCGCAGCGCTGGGGCGTTACGGTCTTGCACTGCCCTTACTGCCACGGATGGGAAGTTCGCGATCAGAAGTTCGGCGTCCTCACCACGATGCCGATGAGCATGCACCAGGCTGAACTAGTTCGGCAGTGGAGCGATGACGTCACCGTGTTCACCGCAGGCGCGGGCCAGATCGATCCGGGCGTTGAGCAGCGTTTGCTTGCACGCGGCGTAAAGCTGGTTGCCGAACCAGTTGTAGAGATCGTTGGGGACGGTGAAGCGATCAGTGCCGTGCGCACCGCAGACGGCGCCGAGTACGACATCGAGGTTGTGTTTACAGGCGGTCCGATGACGCCGAACGATGCCTTCCTTGCCGAGCTCAACCTTGATCGCACAGACACGCCAGTCGGCAATTTCTTGAAGGTTGATGAGTTTGGACGGACGAGCCACGAACGGATTTGGGCGGTGGGCAACGTCAGCAACCCCATGGCAAACGTCCCGTTGTCGATGAGCGCGGGGACAAACGGTGGAGCCTTCGCAAACGCAATCTTGGTTGCCGAAGATGGACAGATCGCTGTTGAGGAAGGAACGGCATGAACGATATGAACGACTACGAGAATGTTGCACCGATTGATTTCTGGGAAGAGCTGTACTCCGGCGACAGGCCGAACTGGTCCGGTCGGCCGAACGTGGCTCTCGCCGAGATCGCTGCTGACTTCGCGCCTGGTCGGGCGTTGGACGTGGGTTGCGGTGAAGGTGGCGACGCCGTGTGGCTAGCGAAGAATGGCTGGACCGTCACCGGAATCGACATCTCGCCGCGGGCGATCGCGCGTGCTCGCCAAGCTGCCGAACGCGAAGGGCTCACCACCGATCAGTGCGAGCTGATCGCGATGGACCTAGCGACCCAGTTCGCCTCCCACGCAGGTTCCTACGAATTGGTTACGGCAAGCTTCTTCCAGTCACCCGTCGAATTGCCGCGCGACGAAGTCTTGCGGGCCGCGGCGGACCTGGTGGTTCCGGGCGGGCATTTGTTGATCACCTCGCATGCCGGGCCACCCTCGTGGGTTGCTGAGGGCGAAGGGCATGGCCCGGGCCACTTCGTGAGGCCCGAGGATCAGGTCACCGCACTTGCTCTCGATCCCGCATCATGGATGATGGAGTTGGTTGAGACGAGAAGTCGACCGGTGACCTCACCAGACGGTCAGTCCGGAGAAATCGAAGACGCGGTCGTGTTGGCACGGCGGTTGACAGGGGAGTAACGCGTGGGCGAGCAACGACTGACTGAAGTGACGAAGAGCCCGGCCGCGCGCGTCGCAACGGTGATCGGGCTCTTCGCCGCCGGTCTCGCGCTGGTGATGACAGTCGGAATGGTCATCGTTGCGCTCGGTGGTTACAGCTCCGAGGTCCTGCAGATGTGCCTGCTGATCTGGGTGCTTTCGCTGACGACGGTGTTCGTTGTGACGCGCTACCTGAAGAACCTCGCGACGGCTCAGGAGCCGGACGAAGGAACCTCGCCTGGCCAGTAGGGATTGCGGCCGATGAAGGCGAACAGTTGGTCTTCAGCCGAGGTTCCCGCCGGAATCTCAACAGCAGGTCCGTATTGGCCTGATGCCCGGATGGCAGCTTCCATGGCGGTCATGCCGCCAAGGAGTTGGGCGACGAAGTCCCCATCGAGCTCAACCCCGATGCCAGCGCCGCGCGCCAGATCCCAGCTGTGCATGAACACATCTGGGGTGTAGATCATGTTGATGCATGCGCTGACCGTCTGCTGACCCATGTGAGGTGCCTCGAAGGTCCGCTGTGAACGCGTCGGATCGTCGAGGACCGCCTGGACGTTCTCGACTTGTTGAGCCCACGTTCCGACAGGGTCAGTCGCCACGTCCGTGGTTGCGCGAACGTCGATTCCTGCAGCATTCTGCAGGAAGTCTGGGAACCATGTGGTCAAGTGACCAACAACATCGCGGGTCGTCCATCCGTCCACTGGAGTTGGTGCATCCCAGTCATTGACCTGATCAACCACAGCACTGAAGGTTGCCGCCACTTGGCGATGCAAGTCGGCAGGATTGTTAGGCAGCGCCACTGCGAATCAACTCCTCAAGCTTGGCGTATCCCTCATTGACGCCTGTTTCCATACCGCTCGATAGCCACGCATCGCGGCCCTCAAAGCTGTCGACGAGGGACTGCGCGACGAGCCTGGTCGTTGTGTCATCGACGCGCTCGAACACGATGGTCTCGAGGCTCACCCCGTCTGGTTGGCCCTCCCACGTGAATGTTTGAACGATCTTGTTCGCGCCGATCTCATGGAAGCACCCCCTGAACGCGTACTCGTCATCGTCGCGGACATTGATAAACCGCCACGAGCCGCCCGATCGGGCATCCCAGTAGTCAATTTTTGTCGACAGATTTGACGGCCCGATCCACTGTGCGAAGAGGTCAGGGTCCGTGTGTGCGCGCATCAGTTGTTCGGGGGTCGCCTGGAAGTCGCGTGTGATGCGAATGATCGGAACGTTCGGGTCGGCCTCGATTTTTGCTTCGGGAATCGATGCTGCTGTGCTCATGAGCTTCTCCTCTTTGTGATGGTGTCTTCGTTGCTGCCGTCTTGCATGTTCGCCAGTACTGCATCGAGGCGTTGGTATCGCGCCTCTGCCTGCTGCCGGTACCGCTCGATCCATTTGGTCATGAGGTCAAAGACCTCCGCTTCGAAGTGAACGGGCCGCCGTTGGGCATCCCGAGTTCGGCTTACCAAACCAGCATCTTCGAGCACCTTGATGTGCTTGGAGATGTTCTGGACCGTGACATCGAAGGGCTCGGCGAGTTCGTTCACCGTCGCGTCGCCGATTGCGAGTCGAGCAACGATGTCGCGACGCGTCGGGTCCGACAGCGCTGCGAACGCTTGCGAGAGTTGATCGTCCATTTGGTCCTCAACTGGTTGGTTGAATAAAGGGTGCCCCAGGACTTCCAACTTGTCAACTAATTAGTTGAATAAGAGCCACGAATAGGTGCAGATCCGTCAACCAACATCACGGTTGATGAATCCCTAACCTTCGAATCGTGGCGCTGAATCGACAACTCAAGTTCACCTCGACGCTCGCAGTTTCTGTGGCGATGATGGCCCCGAGCCTGGCGATCTCGCTCAACCCACAGGTGATGGTGGGTGATGTGGGAGCCGCGATTCCGATGGCCTTCCTCGTCGCCGCGATCACCGTTCCCCTCTTGGGTTGGTGCTTCGCAGTCCTTGCCCGGCGTGACTCGGGCAAGGGTGGCTCGGCGTACCGCTACATCGGCTCCACGCTTGGCCCACGGCTCGGATCATTCGCCGGGATCTTGCTCGCGTGCACATACACAATTGCCGTCGCGATTGGCGGTACCGCTGTCGCCGTCCTGGCGTTGGTATTCATTGATCGCAAGGACTGGTCGGCTCCAACGTGGTTGATGGCGCTCATTGCCGTCGCTGCAATTGCGGGCGCGGCATTCTTCGCACTCGGCCATCCGCCCTTCCTCACACGCATCATGTTGACGCTCGAATTGGTGACGGTCACGCTCATCGTCGTTGCCTCGACCTACATGCTGTACATCCTTGTTACGACCGGCGGACCGCAAGGGCAACGGCCGACTTCCGATGCGCTTTCGTTGTCTGGAGTCTCGCTGACGGCGCTGGCGTTGGCGGCAGTGATCGGCTTCTTGTCGTTCGCTGGATTCGAGGGCGCAGCGGCTTCGGGCGCTGAGTCGCTCGATCCCAAACGCAGCATTCCGAGGGCGATTCTGGCCACCGCGTTGTTCGCAGGTGTCTTCTATTTTCTGGTCTCGCTGATCGTGGTGTGGGCCTACGGAACCTCACCCACGGAGCTACTCAATCTCGCCAATTCGGACTCTGTAGTGGGAGAAGCTGCCGACGCATACATCGGCACGTGGATGGGCGACTTGATCACCTTGGGTGGCATGGCAAGCGCATTCGGCACCGCGATGGCCGGGACGTACGCGGCCAGTCGGATGTTCTATTCGATTTCCGAAGACGGCGTTCTGCCCGCAAAGCTCGCCGCGCTCGACGCCAAGCAGGTTCCACGTTTTGCAGTGTTAGTCGTTGCTGGTACGGCAGTCATCACGGTGCTGGTGTGGACGCTAACTCAAGGGATCGTTGACGCCTTCGGCGCGATCAGCACATGGGCGGGATTGATGTTCCTCATCGTGTACGTGTTGATCCCGCTCGCGGCGGGGCGGGCGCTGTGGGGCGATTCGATAGTCGACAAGGCGAAGGCCATCATCGTCCCCGCGATCGTCTTCGCGGTGGTGGGCTTTGTCCTCTTCAAGTCGGCGTGGCCACTGCCCACGGGTTACCTCGCCGTCGTCCCCTTACTCGTACTCCTGGTAGCGCTGGCTTCCGCCGCGATCGCCCTAACCCGCCGTCCGGCGGTGTCGTCGCCGTCAGGCGGGTGAATTCTGGTCGCCAGCCGACCACGATTCACCATCCTGAGTTCTATCCACACCCTTCGGTCGGGGCGGGGTCGTCCACAGGTGTGGGGAGGAGCGCGTCGGCGGACGCGGTGAGGCGCGCAGGGTGGGTGGGTGCGTTTACCTGAGGAGTTTCGGACGTGGATTGCCGGTCACGGCGGGGTCTTCACGCGCGCCCATGCGTTGGGGAATGGGATAACGCCTCGGCAGTTTCGGACGGGCACCGCCCAGCAGGTTTGGGTCGGATTCGAAGGCGTCTGGATCGTCGCTAGCTACCCGCCGGATTTCACCTCGAGTTGCTGGGCGGCGCTGTTCCGCGCGGGGGCTGACGCGAGGATCACGGCGACGAGTGCGTTGAGGCTCTACGGAATGGAGATCAGCAGTCAACAGGTCTGTGTCTCGGTGCCCGCTAGTCGGCACTACGTGCTGGCGGGAGTAACTCTGCTCCGGGATGCCACGCGGGACGAGGAGCCCGCGAGCGCGGCCGGACTCCCCGCCGTGGAGCGGCAGAGAGCGGTCGTTGACGCACTTCGATTGGCAGATCAAGCGCGAGGTCGCGAGATCCTCCACGAGGCCTTGCGCCTCGGCTGGATCGATCCGCCAATGCTGGAGGAATGGTGCGGCGTACTCAAGGGTCACTCAGGTATGCGGCAACTGAGGCTCCAGTTGGCCTACGCCCAATCGGGAAGTCGCGCGGAATCTGAACGTTTGCTGCTGCGGCTACTCAAACGCGAGAAGATGTCGGGATGGGACTTCAACGTCGCAATCCACTCTCGCGGTGGGGTCCTCATCGGGATTGGGGATTGCGTTCATGTCGAACGCAGGGTCGTCGTAGAAGTCGACGGTCTCGCCTGGCATACCCAAGCCGATCGCTTCCAGCGTGACCGCACCCGCCAAAACCAGTTGATCAACGAAGGCTGGCACGTCCTCCGCTTCACCTACGCCGATCTAGCCCACCGCCCCCACACCGTGCTCGCCACCATCCGCGCTGCCCTGACCCGGTCCGCATCCGCATCAGGATGGTGAGGATTCGTCGCCCAGCGACAACAATCCACCATCCTGACCAGCGGACACCCGCCGCGGGGTGGGGGTAGCCGTACCTGGTGGGGGTGGGGTGGCGCGGTGGTTTGGAGGGAGTGGGCGGCTTAACGTGGGGGCGTGGTTGGGTTGCTGTTGTTGCCGTGGCGTCGGACGTCGACGTGGTGGTCGTTGACGCACAGCGTGCTCAATCCCGTTATTGGATTGATGTGGTTCGGGTTCTTTGCCACGTGTGCGATGTCGGCGCTCGGGCTGCTAGTGATCTTTCCGGTCCTGATCCTGTTGGTGTGGCTGGTGTTCGTGGCGACGCGAATCGGAGCCTCGCTGGAGCGGTCACGGATCGCGGCGCTGCTCGGTGAACACCTTCCCGACCCGGTGCCGCCGCTATCGGACCGAAACTGGTTCTGGCGGCTCGCCGAACGCTTCACCTGTAAAGCCCGCTGGAGTGAACTCGCCTACCTCCTCCTCCTGCTCCCATTCGGACTCCTGACGGCAGCGATCGTTCTCACCTCGTGGGTTTCCGGTGCGCTCATGCTGACGTTCCCTCTCTACGCGGACCTCCTACCAGCGGGGTCTTCGTTGTGGGGGTTGGCGTTGCTGTCGACCGGCGTGGGCAAGGCGCTTGCCGCGCTCGTGGGACTTGTCATAGTGGTGCTGGTCGCGCCATGGGTGACGGTTGCCATGGGCGCGTTTTCCCTCAAAGTTGGCCGCTGGCTGCTGACGGCAGATCGTGAAGTGGAACTCGAACAAACGGTTGAGGCTCTTGAAATCAGCCGTTCTGCTGCGGTGGACAGCGCGGAGTCGGAACGCCGACGGATCGAACGCGACCTCCACGACGGAGCGCAGCAACGACTCGTGGCGCTAGCGATCGACTTGGGGATGGCTCGGAGCAAACCGGACCTCACCCTTGACGAAAGCCGTGACGTGATCGCCCGATCTCACGATGAACTCAAGGCGGCAATGAAGGATTTGCGTGACTTGGTAAGGGGCGTTCACCCCGTCATCTTGGAAGATCGCGGGTTAGATGCCGCGCTGTCTGCAGTAGTTGCGCGATCGCCGATTCCAGTCAACCTCACGGTATCCGTGGATCAACGCATGCCCGACGCCGTCGAGAGCGCTGCGTACTTCGTGGTGTCCGAGTGCCTGACCAACGTCGCCCGCCACTCGCGCGCCACGTCGGTAACCGTGACGGTCGCCAACCGCTCCCAGCGACTTCTCATTGACGTGACCGACAACGGCTGTGGTGGCGCGGATTCTTCTCAAGGGACAGGCCTTCACGGGCTTTCCGTTCGTGTCTCGAGTCTGGCGGGTTGGATGCGCATTGTGAGTCCTGTGGGCGGCCCAACCTCGGTCATTGTCGAACTGCCATGCGAAGGAGGTCGGGCTAGTGAACCCAACTGAGAATTCCACCAGAGTGGTCATCGCCGAAGACAGCGTGCTCTTGCGGACCGGACTGGTTCGACTACTTGCCGACTCAGGCTTCGACGTCGTGGCAGCGGTGGGGGACGGCGACGAGATGATCACGGCCGTCGAACGACTACTGCCTGACATCGTGGTCGCGGATGTTCGGATGCCGCCATCCTTCACGGACGAAGGTATTCGGGCTTCGCTCGCGGTCCGCAGTGCATGGCCGACGGTCAGCATTTTGGTGTTGAGTCAATACGTCGAACAGCAATACGCATCTGAACTGCTCGCCGATACGACGGGCGGTGTCGGCTACCTCCTGAAAGATCGCGTTGCTGACGTCGACCAATTCATCACCGCGGTTCGCCAGGTTGCCTCCGGAGGAGCTGTGCTCGACCCGGAGGTCGTTGCGGCGATCTTTGCGCGGAGTCGACGCCGTGACCCGATTGATTCGCTGTCGCCGCGCGAACGCGAGGTGCTGGCCTTGATGGCGGAAGGCCGATCTAATGGCGCGATCGCTGGTGAGTTGTTTGTGTCAGAACGAGCCGTCGAGAAGCACGTCACGAACATCTTCACCAAGCTTGGACTCGTGCCCGCCCAAAGTGAACATCGCCGGGTCCGGGCAGTGCTGCGTTGGTTGGACGCATGATGACATCCACCCGAGACTTGATGGTCACGTACGCATGGCGGCTGATCGCTAGCGGAGTCGCAGTGGTGCTGCTCGCGATCGGAACTGCGGTTGGTGTTGGTGCCATGGCGCAACACGAAACCGTCGCCACCACGAAGTACAGCTCGGCCGAGGTGTCCGCGCTCAAGGTTGACGCTCAACAGAGCAATGTGACGATCACCGGGTCGGCGAACCCGGAGGTCATTATCGAGCGGGTTGCCCGCGCAGGGCTCACTAGCGCCGACGGCACTGTGACCTTCGTGGGCGGAACTCTGGTGTTGTCCAGCGGATGCCCAGACTTACTCCCAGGGCTCGGTTGTGAGGTTGACTTCAACATCATTGTTCCCAGTGGACTGCCAGTCACCGTCAACCATCGAGCTGGCGAGGTGGTGCTCGCCGAGCTGTCCGGGCCCGTCAGTCTTGATGCGTCGCAAGCGAACATCTCGTTGAGCCGGTTGACCGGTGATGTGCAGCTACGAGCTTCGCAAACGAATCTGCAAGCGACGGGTTTGCGTTCGCCGACTGCCGAGATCGACATTAGCTTCGGCAGTGCCACGTTCGACTTCCTGACGGCACCAACACGGGTCCGCGCGAGTGCATCGTTCTCGGACCTATCGCTGAGCGTGCCGACCACGCCAGAGGGCTTCGACGTTTCGACCGACGCGAATCGACTCAGTGAGATTGAGGTCTCGGTTCCGACGAATGCTGAGAGTCCCCATGAGGTCAGGTTGTCGGGAACTGCGAGTGCGATCCGGCTCAACTGAACCCGATTGCGCTCGCGGCGCGGCGTAGGTACGGCCAGCCGTACCCAAAAGACTCGGGTACACCCAATGGCGTCACGGATGATCGCGGGAATACGGTTCCCCTATGACGACAACGCCAGATGCCGCGCCCGCCCCTACCCCTACGACCAGTGCCGTGACTGTTCGCAACGCCGTGAAGATCTACGGCGAAGGCGACACCCGCGTGACCGCGCTCGACAACGTCAGCGTGGGATTCCCGACTGGCAAGCTCACCGCGATCATGGGTCCGTCGGGCTCGGGCAAGTCGACCCTGATGCATTGCGCAGCAGGCCTCGACTCGCTCACCTCCGGCGAGGTGTTCATCGGCGACGTGGAGCTTGGTGCGCTCTCAGACAAGGCGTTGACGCTCCTGCGCCGTGAACGCGTTGGATTTGTTTTTCAGTCCTTCAACTTGGTCCCGACGCTCTCGGCGATCGAGAACATCGTGTTGCCGTTGAGTCTGGCCGGAAAGAAGCCAGACCAGGCATGGCTCGATCAAGTGGTTTCGACCGTTCGACTCGGCGACCGCCTCAAGCATCGCCCGTCCGAACTCTCCGGTGGTCAACAGCAGCGCGTCGCCGTCGCCCGTGCACTCGTTGCTCGGCCAAACGTGATCTTCGCTGACGAGCCGACCGGCAACCTGGACTCCGTGAGTGGCGCGGAAGTCCTCACCTTCTTGCAATCGGCCACTCGTGACTTCGGTCAGACCATCGTGATGGTCACGCACGACCCGTCAGCAGCGAGCTACGCGGATTCGGTCTTGTTCCTCAAGGACGGTTCCATCGTGGATCAGATCGACAATCCGACGGTCGAGGCCGTCATCGATCGCACCAAGAATCTGGAGGGATGAGAAGGTGCTTCGGATTGTCTTCCGTTCTATGGCGTCGCACAAGCGGCGCCTCATCGGCACATCATCGGCGATCATCTTGGGCGTTGCTTTCTTGGCTGGCACCCTCCTGCTCGGCGATACCATGCGCGCCTCATTCAGCACCGCATTCGCCCAGGCCAACGCTGGCATCAGCGTTGTCGTCCAAGGATCAACGTCGGTCGCGACCGCAGCTGGCGAGCAACGTGCCCCCGTCCCCGAGTCCGTAGTCGGCGAGGTCGCCAAGGTTGACGGCGTCGACGTGGCCGTCCCCACGATTGATGGTGCCGGCCAGATCGTCGGTAGTGATGGCAAGCCGATCGGCGGGCAAGGCCCACCCACGTTTGCCCAGAGTTGGATTGACGACCCCGAACTAACCACTGCACGAATCACCAGCGGTGTGGCCCCGGCTGCCGCCGGAGAGATCGTCATCAACGAGGGTGCAGCGACGGTCGGAAACCTCAAGGTCGGTGACAAAACCACGGTGCTGGTTCCGCAGGCCATTCCAGTGACGATCGTCGGTATCGCCTCGTTCGGTGTGCTCGATTCATCGACAGGGCTAACCTTCGCCGCATTCACCTTTGACGAGGCGCAAAAGCTCTTCGGTACGCCGGGCAACGTCTCGACGATTCTCATCCAAGGTGCCGAGGATGTGACGGAAGACGAACTCGTCAGCAGGATCTCTCCGCTACTCCCATCCGGAGTCGAGGCAATCACAGGTGAGCAACTCACTGCGAATCAAGAAGAATCGATCCAGCAAGACTTCCTAGGTCTCTTTGAGACCTTCCTCCTGGTCTTCGCTGGTGTTGCACTCGTTGTTGCCACCTTCAGCATCTACAACACGTTCTCGGTGATCGTTGCTCAGCGAGCTCGCGAATCCGCCCTGCTGAGGGCGATCGGCGCATCACGATCTCAGGTGCTTCGCTCGATTACTGTCGAAGCACTATTCATCGGGGTGATCGCATCGGCAATCGGTGTGGTCCTCGGCGGCTTCGTCGCCGCCGGGTTGATTGCCGCGCTCGGCGCTGGTGGGCTCGCACTGCCTAACAGCGGGCTTGTTGTGGAATCGAGTTCGGTGATCTGGTCTGTGATCATCGGCATCGTTGTCACAGTTGTTGCGAGCATCGCGCCAGCTGTACGGGCCTCCCGTGTCCCACCGCTCGCGGCGTTGCGCGAGACCGATGCCGACACTTCCGCCAGTTCACGCAAGCGCCAGATCTTTGGCTTTGTGCTCCTGGCTGTTGGGCTTGTGCTGATTGCGTCACCGTTGTTCGCCAAGGGTGATGGTGTCCTCGCTCGGGCTGGCCTTGGCGCGGTTGCCACGTTCATCGGTTTCATCGTCGTTGGGCCTGTCGTGGTGGGTCTTGCATGCCGAGTGATTGGTTGGCCGATCGCTGCGTTGCGCGGAGTCTCGGGTCAAATGGCGCGAGGCAACTCAGTTCGCAATCCCAAGCGAACAGCGAACACCGCAACAGCGTTGATGATCGGGGTCTGCATCGTCACACTCATCACGGTGTTTGGTGCCTCGATCAAAGCGTCCGTGGAACAAGGCGTCGCTGGCTCGATCAAGGGTGAACTGATCTTCAGTAGCGACAACTTCAGTGGAACTGGGTATAGCCCGGAGATGACCGTGGAACTCGACGCATTGCCCGAGGTCGCGGCAGCCGCTGGATTTGGTCAAGGAGCAGTCCTCACCGAATCAGGCCAGCAGACAGTTGAGGTCGTCGATGTCGCTGCCCTTCCAGAGGTTCTCGACGTGGACACAATTCAAGGATCGCTGACAGATTTGGACGCGAACCAGATTGTTATCAGCAACACCGCGGCGACGGACAACGGCTGGACGATGGGGACGAAGATCCCGATGACGACGTCAAGCGGCAAGGCCGTGACACCGCAGGTTGGTGCGATCATCGAGGCATCTGATCTCTTGCAAGACGTGATCGTGCCCCGTGCATTGTGGGACACCTGGGTGCCCCAGTCTGGCAACATCTTGGTGCTCATTGCACTTGCACCTGGGGTGAGTGTTGCCGATGCACAGGCGCCTGTCGACGCTGTCGGAGCGAAGTTTGGTGCTGGCGACGCGCTCGACAAGGAAGAGTACGTACAACAGGCTGCGGGGCAAATCGATCAGCTGTTGAACATCGTGTACGTCTTGCTGATCCTCGCGATCATCATCGCGTTGATGGGAATCTCGAACACGCTGTCGCTCTCGGTATTTGAGCGGACCCGCGAGTTGGGATTGCTTCGCGCAGTTGGACAAACGCGGCCGCAAACCCGATCGATGGTGCGATGGGAGTCAGTGATCATCGCGGTGTTTGGCACCCTTGGTGGGCTGATACTTGGCGCGCTGCTTGGTTGGGCGATGCTCACGGCGATTTCCGCACAGGAGTCGTTCGCGGTATTTGCGCTGCCGTACGGCCAACTGGTGATCATCGCCGTGGTTGGTGCGCTAGCCGGTGTCTTGGCCGGTCTGCGGCCAGCGTTCCGGGCGTCCAAGCTCAACATCCTGGCAGCGATCTCGCAGTCGTAGCGCTACGAGGTGCGTCTGGAATGACGCTCACTGAGATGAGACCCGCATGAAGGCATGCGGGTCTCATCTCATTGGCGGGCGGACCGCGTCTGCGCGCAGAGGGTGAGGAGTCTGATTCCCTGGGAGCCCTCTTAGCGGTATGTTCGATCAACGTTGCAACCATGCGGCAGTGATCAAAGGGAGACACGAACGTGGATAAGGGCTTGCTCGCTGTATTGAACGATTCCGAACGCCTCCTCGTCGCCGACACCGAGGCTGCTGCACTTGCAACTCTGGACGAGGACGCGACGGTCGCGCTTCATGATCGAATCCGCCGAGCTCGCAACAAGTACGTCGGTCAATATCGCCGTCAAGCGAGCGCACGTGTATCGCAAAAGGGCGGACGCGGAGTTGCCCGCCCAAAGAACAAGAGTGCGTCTGACAAAGCAGAGGTCTTTGAGGAGGCGCTTGCGCGGGTGAGTCGCAGACTCGGCGTGCTAGCGGCAGCCAGCGCTCGGGAGCTGAAGGCGGAGCGTCTCGAAGCAGC
>CAUJEJ010000122.1 GCA_963169255.1 Actinomycetota bacterium
TGTAGGCATCCACGATCCACTTGATGCGCCCGCCAACCACAACCGCGTAGGGATCGTTGTCGAGCTTGAGCCAGGGCGCAACCTTGCCAACGATCGTTCGAGGATCGCGGTCCCACATGATTCGTGATTCGTCATTGATCAGGTCTGACAACAGAATGTTCGGTTCTTGATACTTGATGGCGAACAGCAACCGATCCAACGACGAACCAACGGGCACTCCACCGGTGCCGTCGTAGGTGTTGTTCCGTTGGCCGTTCGGAGCTGTGTCATCGGGGTAGTCGAGTTCGCGTGCCGTCCCATCGGCTGGGTTTCCGCCAACGATGGAGTACTCAGGCGAGCTCTCCCCGAAGTAGACCCGAGGTTGGTCGATCGGCAGCGCTCCCGAAGGTGGAATGTTCGATTCAAAGAACACGGGTTCGCCGTTCGGCGACTTTTCGTTGTCATAGGCACCAACGAACCCGTACCCATGGGTGTAGACAAGGTGATCGTTCGCCCAGTTCCGCTGCGCGGCTGGCACGCCATCCAGGTTCAGCTCGCGCACCGACGCAATCGCACCGCGCTGCTTGCCGTCGAGGATGTAGCGGTCAACGTCGAGCACATCGGGGAACGAGTAGAACGCAAAGTTCTGCTGCAACGCCCTGAAGGTTGGCGACACCACTGAGGGATCAACGATGCGAATGTTCTCTAGCGTTCCCGTCTGGGTTGCCAGGACAGACTTGTCCGGTTCCTTGCTGGCGTTGTACTCCTCAACTTGAATATCGTCGAGGTTGTACGCAGCTCTGGTTGCATCGATGTTGTAGCGAATCGACTGCTCTTCTTTCACCAACTCGCTTGGCTTCACCTGGAACTGTTGGACGATCGCGGGGTAGATACCGCCGATGAGAATGGCCGATACGACCAGGAGCGCAAGCGCGGAACCCGCGACCGGCCACGAGCGACGGAATGCGTTTACGAAGAAGAGCACTGCACAGATCAGCGCGATGACCATCAAGATGGACTTCGCTGGCAATAGTGCGTTGACGTCGCGGTATTTGAGGCCCGTGAAACCTTGAACGAGATCCTCGTTCTTCAGCGCTAGTCCATACCTATCCAGCCAGTACGCAGCGGCCTTGAGCAGACAGAAGATGCCGAGCAAGATGGACAGCTGTGTCTGCGCCGCGTCGCTGACGCGAGGACCAGGCTGCTGAAGGCGAATCCCGCCGTATAGGTAGTGGACGATCGCCGCGGCCAGCATCGCGAGCAAGACCAAGGCGAACCCGAAGCCGAGCAGGAACCGGAGCCAGGGGTAGCTGAACATGTAGAAGCTCAGGTCGAGGCCGAATTGCGGATCAACCTCGCCGTACGGTTCTTGGTTTCGCCACAACGACCATGAACGCCATTCGGCAGCGGCCGAGATCCCGCCGAGCGCACCGAGCGCCGCAGGAATGACAAAGGCCAACGGCTTGCGCAGCGGCTCAAGTCCTGCGCGGTAGCGCTCAAGGCTCATTTGCTCAGGCGTACGAATCCGCTGGGTGGGGCGGGTTCGGTACGCGATCACCATCGAGGCACCAAGGCCGAGCGCCATAATCACGCCGAAAGCAACAAACAGCCCAATCCGGATGCCGAACGACGTCGTGAAGACATCGGTGGAATCAACGGACTTGAACCACAAGAAGTCGGTGTAGAAGCTCGTGAAGATAACGAGCATGATGATCAGGCCAACAATGACGGCGATGGTCGGAATCAGAACGCGACCGCGTCCATCGGAGTCTTTGGCGGGCGAGTCTGCGGAACGACCCCCGGCCGACGATGCGAAGCTCACCTGCACACCCTACGTCCTTACCGTTTGACGATCAGGCAGGATGAGCTTATGGACGCCGAAGAACCGCTAATGCACCCGCTGACCACCGCCGTGTTGGAACTTGAGACCCACGTGCACGCCGACGGATGGGACCAGCCAGTCCGCTTGTTTGCCCTGGCGTACATGTCCGAACTGATCGAGCGCGAACCGGATTTGGCCGCCGCGATGGAGCTTGACGCGACGAACGCAAGTGGCAACGAGCTGATCCCGGTTGAACAAGAATGGTCTGCCGGGACCGAACAGATCGACGAGGCATTGGCTCAGATCGCGTGGCCGCCGCAGGTGGTCGGGACGGCGATTGTCGTCGAGCGAATTCTGTTGCCACCGAGCGCGGAGGCCGAACTCGAAGGTGAGAAGGAGATGGCGGAGCTCATTGAGGCTGCCGTCGGTCACCCCGATCGGCGCGAAGTTCGCCTCGCCGCAGCGGTACTGCGCGACGGGCGCCGGATGTGCGCAATTCGTCTGCGCGACAAGGACAACGACGACGACGTCCTCACCGGAATCGACCTGCTTCCGGGGTTGACCGACGCACTCGCCCTGACGCTGGAGTAATTCGCGTCGTTCTCGGCCGACTTAGCAGCGTGGAAGATCGTTGCTGCCAGACTTCCAAGCTCTCAGGGTTTCAACGGCCTCGGTGAGCGTGCTGACGGCCGCGACGTTCAAACCCTCGGGCGCAGCTGCCGCCACGGTCTCACAATTTGCTTTGGGTGCCAGGAACAACTGCGCGCCGTTGTTGTTGGCGGCGAACATCTTCTGCGTAATCCCACCGATCGGCCCGACGTCACCGGTGGGGCTGACAGTTCCGGTGCCGGCGACCACTTTGCCGTCGGAAAGGTCTTCTGGCGTGAGCTTGTCGATGATGCCGAGCGCGAACATCGTGCCTGCGCTCGGGCCGCCAACACCTTGAACGCCGAACTCGATCGGGAACGGTCCGGTGTACTCGCTGCTTCCCGCAACTCCGACGTATCCCTGGGTGGGGTCGCGAGGATTCGATCCCAACTGGACAACTTCCTCGACGGGGTTCTTGTTGCGGGTGATCGAGAACGTGACGGCAGTTCCTGGAGCCTTCGACCGAATCAGCGGCGGCAAATCCTCGGGCTTCTTGATTGCCACACCATCCACGCCGCTAATGACGTCACCCACCTTGAGCTTGCCGGTGGCTGGACTGTTTGCAGTGACCAGCGCGACCACAACCGAACTCGTGACAGGGATGTTCAGGTAGGTCAGTGCCGCTGAGATCGCGTTCGATTGGGAGTTGGCAAAGTTCGCTGCGTTCTCTTCTGTTGCGTCTTGCTTCGTTGTTCCCTCAGGGAAGAGATCAGTGGTGGGAACCACCACATCCTGATTGCTTACCCAACCGGTGAATGCCTCGGGCAACGTCAATTCGCCATAGGGTCCACCGCGTTCGGTCACGGTCGTCAGGTTCAACTCACCCGTGGTCGGGTACACCTGCGTGTCCGTGATCTTGATGAGCTCGACACCATCAATGCTGCCGATCGTGTTGAACATAGGTCCTGGCGAGAGCTTCACATATGGCACTGGCAGCAGCGCGATCGCAATCAGGATGGCGATCGCGAGGATTCCACCGATCAGCGACGTCCTGCGCAGACCCTCGTGTTCGCGCAACGCCACCTCGTATTGTGCTTCGAGATCGCGCATTTCGATCGGACCCGGCGGCGTGAGCGATCCCGACTGCTGCGTCCCGTTGTCCGCTGTCATTGCGAGCTCGGATTCGCAGTATCGGAAGGCACTGTTGAGGAATCTGCTCCGGCCGCGGGATCAACTGGTTCGTCCAGAGCCTTCGGCAGCGCACTCAAGGCCTTGGCCGGTAGTGGCTTCTCCATTGCCTTGCGCATCCGATCGAGTTCCTTCGTCGAACGCGTTTGCCCCGGCTCCCCGGCGCCTGTCCGGCTTTGCCACCAAAGCCACAAAATTGCGCCAAGGGTTGCCAAGATTGGCAGTAGCCACCAAGCCAGAACACTCACCCGCCCACCCTAAGGCCTCGCGACGGCTACGCCTACGGCGTAAGGACCACATCCGGTGTGGCCGATCGCCGACCTGGGAGTTAGCGTTATTTTCCTAGCAGCGCATTGAAACTCCAGATGCGCTGAGTCACCACAGATGAGCTGAGGTTCCCATGAGCGGCGACGTTCCCTTCGGATTTGGTCAACCGCGAGACCCTGACGACGAATCGCGCGACGCCGCTGGGTCTGGATCTGGCGGTTCCCTGCCCCCGGGCTTCGGTTCCGGTGGATTCCCCGGAGCCGGCGGCGCCAACGGTCCTGAAGGATTCGACATGGCGAACTTGGGAGCTGCACTCCAGCAGCTCGGCGCGATGCTGCAATCCTCCGGTGGCGAAAACGCTGGGCCGGTGAACTGGGATCTTGCCGTCGACGGCGCGCGCAAGGCGATTGTCGAGGCAGGCGATCCGACTGTGCCCGACGCGCAACGTCGCGCGGTGGAGGACGCCGTTGGCCTCGCTGAGGTTTGGCTTGATCCGGCGACGGAATTCCCTTCCACCGCAGGCACCGCACTGTCGTGGAGCCGAAGTCAGTGGCTCACCGAGACGATGCCGGCGTGGCAGAAGATCATCTCGCCCATTGCCGAACAGATGCAGGCAACGATGCAGACGATGATGCCGGGGCCGGATGCCCTAGGCGGCGGCGCGATGGGACTACCCGAAGGTCTGCCACCAGAGTTGGCAGCGGCGATGGGCCCACTCATGGGTATGGCAAAGGCCATGGGCTCGGCGATGTTTGGCATGCAGGTCGGCAACGGCCTCGCTGCGCTCGCCGGTGAAGTCGTCTGCAGTTCGGATGTCGGAATCCCGCTGACGACCGGCGGTCATACCGCACTTGTGCCGTCAAACATCCTCGCGTTCAGTGAAGGGTTAGATCTTCCCGACTCCGACGTGCTCGTCTACATCGCATTGCGTGAGGCGGCCCACCAACGCTTGTTTGCGCACGTCCCGTGGCTTCGCGCCCGAGTTGAAGGCGCACTCGAGGCATACGCCAGCGGCGTGAAGGTGGATGAAGATCGGATCGCGTCCGCACTCGAGGGCGTGGACTTGCAGAACCCCGAGGCGCTGCAGAACGCGATGTCGTCGGGCGTATTCGAGCAGGAAGACACACCCGAACAGAAGGCTGCGCTCGCCCGACTCGAGACATTGCTGGCACTCGTTGAAGGGTGGGTAGACGACGTCGTCGATGCTGGCGCAGCCGAACGCCTGCCGTCCTATGACCGGCTGCGAGAGACGCTTCGCCGTCGCCGTGCGACCGGTGGCCCTGCAGAGAAGACCTTCGCGAACCTCGTAGGTCTTGAGCTTCGACCACGCCGCCTACGCGAAGCCGCTCAACTGTGGGAGCGCTTGCGTACCTCGGGCGGGATCGAGGCCCGCGACGCACTGTGGGGTCACCCGGACCTGCTGCCGACAGCTGACGATCTCGACGACATCGACGGCTTCCTAGATCGATCGAACGACTTCGACACCAGCGAGCTAGACGGCTCCGGCCCAGCCGAAGAATCCGAAGGCGAAGGCACGTAGGCAGCTACGCTGCACGCATGACGATCCGTCCGATCGAGGTACCGGGCCTCCCTGAAGGCATCGAGGTTCGTCGCTCGACTCGGCGGCGGCGCAGCGTCGCCGCCCATCGAGAGGCCGGCGTGACGATCGTCGTGGTTCCGGAACGGATGTCGGTAAAGCAGGCGGCCGAGCATGCAATCGCGCTGCACGCACGACTCCTCAAGCGGGCTGAAAAGACCAAGGACAGCGACGAGGCTCTCCTGGATCGCGCGCTTACACTCCAGGCGCGGTACCTACCGACCGTGCCAAAGCCAAGCAGCATCGTCTGGTCGAGCAGTCAGCAGCGGCGTTGGGGATCGTGCACGACGACCGATGGCTCGATCCGATTATCGGCTCGGCTACAGGGAATGCCGCAGTACGTCGTCGACTACGTGATTGTGCATGAGCTCGCACATCTTGAGTTCGCGAACCACGGTCCCGAGTTCAATGCGCTCGTCGATGCTTACCCCCAACGGGAGCGTGCGTGCGCCTTCCTTGACGGCGTCGAGTACGCCACTGCGGAATCAGCCCAATAGTCGGCAATGTTAATTTGACGCACAGCCGGTGGATTACTGTTTCCGCAGGTCAGACTGGTAATTGATCACATCCGATGACGGTGTATCCACAGTTCGTAAATGGGTTGTCCACGGGACTCGCCGGGCCGCTCCACACCATGTCCCCAGCGGTGTCCACAGCCCAAACCAGCAATAACCTTCGAACCATTGCGCGGACCCTCTCCGACTCCCTAAGTTCATTCATGAACGAAGCCCCCGCTTCGGAACCGCCAATCGCAAGGGGAAGGCGAGCGGCAAGAAAGCAGCGGGGGCTTCGTCTTCTTTAACGCCACCCCACCCCCGTCCGCCCTCACAGATTTGGTGCGACTCGCCGGCGGGCCGCGCGATTACACCAAAACTGGGCCCGCGCGGGGGTTAGCGGCCGGTGAAGTGTGGGGGGCGTTTTTGGGCGGCGGCTGAGAGGCCCTCTTGAAGGTCTGCTGTGGCCATGGTGATGGGTTGCGCTAGTGCTTCCCATTGGATGCACTCATCGATCGAATCCATCCCGCCACGCAGTAGCGCCGCCTTCGTCAGCCTCGTCGCGATGGGGGCCATCGAGGCGACTGTTTCACCAAGGGCACATGCCGCATCGACGAACCCGTCGGCAGGGAGCACTTCCGACACGAGCCCGAGTTCCAACATCCGTTGTGCGCCGATCACTCTCCCCGTCAGCAGTAGGTCGCGCGCTGCTGCAACACCAACGACTTCCGGCAACAGGTACGTCGTGGCCATACCTGGGTGAATCCCGAGCTTCAGGAACGGAACCGTGAACTTTGCGTTCTCGCTCGCGATCCGGATGTCGGCAGCCAGCGCGATGCAGGCACCCGCACCCACCGCGGCCCCGTTCATTGCAGCAATGACAGGCACCGGAACGTCGCGCATGCTCAACCACGTCCGATAGAACGCCATCATTTTGGTGCGCAGTTCATCAACGGTCGCGTCAGGATCGCCCCCGATCCAGCCAGTGTCGCCACCAGAGGTGAACGCCGTGCCCGCGCCCGTAACCACAACGGCTCGCACCGTCGGATCCATTTTGATCGCCGCCGCTAAACGGCCCCATGCACTCGTCATCTCGCCAGACATCGCGTTGCGCCGGTCCGGGTAGTCAAGCGTGACCAAGACTAGGCCCGAAGCGCTTCGTTCAACCGTCAGGTGATCTCGCTCGGCACTGAAATCTTCAGGATTGACAGTGCCTTCTTGCAGGGGTGTGGTCATGGTGGCGAGGGTAGCGCCGTAAAGTGACGAAACCGCCGAACGGTGGTGCGTGTGTACCGCCCAAGGACGCAACGACCGATCTTTGCAGAGCGCGCTTCCCGATGTGAGCGCCCAGGAGGACCAATGGCCGAGAGTTACTCAGGCGAGGCGTACTGCGTCAAATGCAAGGAGAAGCGAGCGTTCTCCGGCGAGGTTCACGAAACGAACGGCCGCCGCATGGCGAAGGGTAAATGTCCCGTCTGCAACACCACTGTGACCCGAATCCTCGGTAAGTCCTAGCCAGATTCGGTGCCGTTCAGAGACGCCCACCAACACGAACACTTCGTGTGACGAATCAGCGCGCGTCGAGTCCAGGCAGATCCTCCGCGCCCGGTCCGAAGCACGGCGTCTAGCGAAGCGGAATGTGTTCCCTGGACCGCGCTCTCAACCTGACGAGCTGCCTCCGCCGCAGCCAACACACTCAGTACCGCACCGCGCGCTGGTGGATCGTCCAAAGCCAACTGAGCAGACAGCGTGCGCCACGAGGGATCCATGTCTTGTTGAAGTAACTCATCGCAGCGTGTGCAGGGTCCCCGTCCGGCAATGGTCATGGGCCCAACCCTGGCGGTGTTGGCCCCCGCTCCGACCACTAAGTGATTCACGCGCTGATCGATGAACCGTGACAACATCTCAAACTCCGCCGCATCGACCCAAGGCGCGTCCAATACGACGATGACGGGCGACACCGCGACCTCTTCAGCCAATCGCTCCGCATCAACCTGCCACCCCATTCCATCGCGCGGCTTGGGAATCACCCCGGCATATCGGGCACCGGCGACCAGTCCGGCAATGCGTTCGCCGATATCGCGCGACCCGAGCACTGCCGGAGCTGCCATGGCGGAGACTTGGTCAGCGTCTGGCGCGTCGACCAGCAGCCGTGCTTCGAAGAGCTGCCTCAACACTTCACGGGCCTGCGCACGCGCAATTCCGCGCGCTTCGGCCTCCGCGAGTTGCGCACTCCACGACCGCGAGCCATCGAGTTGATCGAGCCACCCGACCACGTTGGCTCCAGCACCGCGCAGCGCGAGCGGCGAATCGACATCGCCTACGACCTGTACGCAATCGACCATCGTTTGACGAAGATCTACCCCTGCCGCCCACGTTGGCCTCACCTGCATCGTTAGCGCTTCCATCGCTCCCCCTATCAACTTTGTTGGGTACCAACTTGCCTGATCTGGGTCAATCGGTGCACTGGCTATCCCCAGGCAAACCGAAACAGTGGACAATGGCCCCGTGGCTGATGAATCGAACGACGAAAACGATCAGCAAGGCGCGGCCATGCCTCAACGCGCGTTCCGTCGCACCGTCCGAATGGCCTCATTGCCCGCCGGATACGCCGGACGCACTGCACTCGGGTTCGGCAAGAAAGTCGGCGGAAAGCCTGCGGAAGCTGTGAATGCCCAAATCCAAGCGAAGACCGCCGAGCAGATGTTCCGCGTCCTTGGAGAGCTCAAAGGTGGCGCCATGAAGATGGGCCAAGCCATGAGCGTGTTCGAGGCCGCGTTGCCCGAAGAGATGGCCGGGCCCTACCGAGAGACACTCACCAAGCTCCAGGATGCTGCCCCGCCGATGCCGCCGGAGACCGTCGTGAAGCTCATGACGAGCGAACTAGGCCCTGACTGGCGCGAACGATTCGCCGAGTTTGATGAGGTGCCAGCCGCGGCGGCATCGATCGGCCAGGTTCACAAAGCGATCTACCGTGATGGTCGAGTGGTTGCGGTCAAGTTGCAGTACCCCGGTGCGGGCAAGGCGCTCATGTCAGACCTCAATCAACTCACCCGCATGGGTCGCGTCTTCGGGAAGCTCGTTCCAGGCCTCGACGTCAAGCCACTACTTGCCGAGCTCAAGGAGCGGGTTGCAGAGGAACTCGACTATCTGCGCGAGAGTGAGGCCCAACGCGCCTTCGCCGCAGCCTACGAAGGCGATCCAGACTTCATTGTTCCTCACGTATTGGCCGCGAGCCCGAAACTGCTCGTGACCGAATGGGTCGACGGAGTTGGCCTCTCGAAGATCATCTCGGACGGAACACCCGAACAGCGCGACCGCGCCGGGACGCTCTACCTGCGGTTCCTCCTGTCTGGCCCGGCACGCGCAGGGCTGCTTCACGCCGACCCACATCCCGGAAACTTTCGATACACCGAAGACGGCCGCCTCGCAGTGCTGGACTATGGCGCCGCAGCACGCCTGCCAGCAGGCTTCCCGCTCGCCGTCGGCAAAGTGCTGCGGATCGCCCTGAACGAAGAGGACGGACCCTCGGTGGTGGACGGCATGCGTGAGGAGGGCTTCATCAAACCGAATGTCGAGATCGAACCTGATGCCCTCTTGCGCTACCTACTACCGTTCGTCGAGCCGCTTCGGACAGACGAGTTCCACTACACCCGCGACTGGATGCGCAGCCAGTTCACGCGAGTGAATGATCCACGAAACAACGACTTCGGGGTCGGCTTGAAACTCAATCTGCCGCCGTCGTACTTGCTCATCCACCGCGTCTGGCTCGGCTCGATCGGGGTCTTGTGTCAGCTTGATGCCCACGTCGGTTCACGACAAGAGATCATCGATTGGGTCCCCGGCTTTGCGCCGCCTGAATGAACCGCGTGCGTCCATCTGAATTCTCGTAGCAGCGTGGCTTCGTCGTAGGGTGACGCACATGTACGGATTCGATTTTGTGAACGAAGAGATTGTCCAACGCTTGTCGTCCGGGGTAGCGACGATGAAGACCGCACGAATGTTCGTCCGCCGAATCGGACCAATCGTCACCGTCAATGTTGTGATTACCAACGTCGAGGCGAACGAGGGCACCACTGGCGACCTGCACACCAACGTCTACCTCGGCAGCGGCCAACCGCTCCAAAGCGTTGACGAGATTCCCGCGGTGGCGAAGGAACGGCAGGTTTCGGTCGCAAAGACCACGGTCGAACCCAAACCTGCCGCACGCAAGAAGGCAGCGACACCGGCGAAGCGCGCGGCCGCCGTGCGAGCGACCAAGAGTGTGAAATAGCACCAACGATGGGTGTGTAGCTGCCTCTCATGGACACGCTCCACACCCATCGGTTGGTCTAGCACCGGGCGGTTAGGCCGCGCCGACTATCTCTAGTACGGCGTCGGACAGCTGCTCGGCGAGCTCTGGACGCTCCTCTTCTAGCGCGGCCTGCACCTCGGCGAGACGTTGCGCCAACCGAGCTGTTGCCCGCGCTGCGACCTCTTCAGCATCCTTGCGCGGCCGCCCCTTCGGCTTGTGTGCCGCAACGATCTGCCCTCGTTCGAAGAGCTCGCCACCCCAGACGCCGCACGGTTCCTGGCGGGTAAGCGCCTCGCTGAGACACGCCGCTTGCAGTGGACATTGCCGACACAGTGCCTGCGCACGATCGGTGCTTGCCTGCTCCTCGGCGAACCACAGGTCGGCGTCGAACTCGCGACAAGGAACGGTATCGACGGCTGACTGTGCGGCAAGTTGCGCGAGGCCAAGGACTGTCATCTCGCTACCCCTATCTATCTACTGGTCTGTGGTGAATGGTGTGGTGGGTGAGTGGGCTGGGAATACAAAAAGGCCGCGATCCCCGATGCGGGTCCGCGGCCTTGAGTGTGTCGATTGGGTCAGACAATGACCCAGGATCGATGATCAGGCTGCGGAGAGAAACCGGCTGAGTAGCCAAAAGCTCGGGTGCGACTTACACCGGACGGTTTCTTCGAGGAGGCATACCAACCCATGGCATGCGTCGTCGGAGCGATTGCTACGCGGGGATCAATGACTACTGCGTTCACGCTCTGCACCTCCTGCATGCTCGCCTTGCCCGTAGCAGTTCTTGGCGAACTGCACTCACAGACTCAGCTGGTCAATTTGTCTCGGCGAACAATACGCCACACATCGCCGAACCGTCCAACGACTTATTCGCGGGAACCATTCCCACCTACAAATCTCTGGTCACCAACGAAGGTCTCCTTGACTTAGCGGTGCTGGTCAAGGAGCGTCATCAGGGCTTGCCCGTAAGCAGCGAGCTTGGCTGGCCCTAGACCAGGTATCGCCGCAAGTTCCGCGGAGTCCGTTGGCACCTGTTCAGCCAACGCCTCCAACGTGGCGTCAGTTGCAACCACGTAGGCAGGAATCGACGACCCCCGCTCAGCGGCCAATGTGGCAACAGTCTCCGTCCGCCACTGCTGCAACGCGTCCAATAGTTGTTCGTTGACCTGGCTCGGACACGTGCGGCATCGAATAACGGACCGCTCCTTCGCCGTCACCAGCGCTTTGCCGCAGATCCTGCAGTTGGCTGGCTTGCGAGCGCGACGTTTGACGGCGCTAACGGAGTCAGCCTTGCGGTTTCGGTCTGATCCGGCGTGCCCCGGGATTGGCGCCAAGAACCGGGATGGTTTGCGTGGTCGACCCCCTGGCAAACGGGAATCCGCCCACGACAACTGAAGGAACGCACGCGCCCGGGTAATCCCGACGTAGAGGAGTCGACGTTCTTCCTCGACCTGAGCCGGGGTCTCGGCGTGGCTCATCGGCACCATGGTGTCGACCAGGCCCACGAGGAATACCGCATCCCATTCCATGCCCTTCGCCGCATGTAGCGAAGCCAGGGTGACGCCGTCGACGCTCGGTGCGTCTTGGACTTCTTCTCGGCGAGCGATCTCACGGATGATCTCGTTGAGCCCAGCCGAGGAATCCGCAGCGACCACCTCATCGCAAAGGCCCACGAGGGCAGCCAGAGACTCCCAAGCCTCTCGCACTGCGCCCGTGCCCGTGGGCGGCTTCTCGCTCCAACCCGCCGCCGACAGGATCGCCCGGACAAGGGTGATCGGATCGTCTGGCGCCTGACCGATGTCGGCCGCGCCTCGCGCTGCACCCCGCAACAGGCTCACGCCTTTGCGAACTTCCGGACGATCGAAGAACCTGCGCCCACCCCGAACTGAATACGCGATTCCTGCATCTGCAAGCGCGGCCTCGAACTGCTCGGTCAACGCGTTGATACGCACAAGAATGGCAATCTCACGCGGCGGTGTTCCCGCAGCGATCAACTTCCGAATCTGACTGACGACTGCGACCGCTTCGCTCGGTTCATCTGCATATTGGACAACTCGCGGTGCGGGCCCATCACCGACCTGCGAGCGCAACGGCACCCTGCGGGCCTTCGTGGTCGCCAACAGTTGTGCACTGACGACACCGTCGGCAAGTACGTCCTCGGCAACCTGAACAATCTGCGGGGTGCAGCGGTAACAGCGAGCAAGTGAAACGACGGTGGTGTTGGCGAACTGGTTACCGAAGTGCAGCAAGTGACTCGGGTCCGCGCCGGCAAAACTGTAGATCGTCTGCGCGACGTCGCCGACGACACACACGTCATCACGATCGCCGAGCCACACCTGAAGCAGCCGTTGCTGCACAGCGGAAACATCTTGGAATTCATCAACGGTGAAGTGGGCAAACGAGTTCTGCACCTGTTGCCGTAGGTCCTGGCGATCCTCGAGGACCCCCACCGTGAGCAGCAGCACGTCTTCGAAGTCGATCCGTCCGGCCGAGCGCTTCAAACGTTCGTAGCCTTCGTAGACCTCACCGGCCTGCTCGACAGTGAGCCCGCCGGGACCCTTTCTCCCGTGCAGGCTTGCAACACCTGCGTACTCGGCGGGCCCAACCTGCATCACCTTGGCCCATTCGATCTCGGTTGCCAAATCTCTCACTGTGGCAAAGTCC
>CAUJEJ010000123.1 GCA_963169255.1 Actinomycetota bacterium
GCCGAGCGGGAAGTGGAACGCTGGCGTACGCCGGCCGCAGCTGGAGCGTCAGCAGTAATACCGGAGATATCAGAATCGCTCGCGATGCCCGCAACGTGAGCATCATGAGTCTCAACGCAATCACCCTGACGGAATCGACCATACCCAACGTCAACGTGCCTATGGTGATCAATCTCAGCGGAGTTGCGACCCCTTAGCCGGTTCCTCAGCGGGTGGGTCGTCAGAGCGGCAGTTCGTGACGCTGGGCGCGCAGTGTCGCAATCGTCTGGCGATGTGTGCCGGACAGATATTTCGTCGCTTCCCGAATCGTCACTGATGAACAGGATGGTGCGCGGGGGAGTAGCCAATCAAACACCAAATCGGGGCGCTTCTTGCTCATGTCCCTGAGTACCCAACCGATTGCCTTCTGAATGAAGAACTCAGATTCACTCAGCATTTGGTCCGCGTACCGGAAGAACCGAGTGGGATCTCCGCTGGTTAGGCGCAGACCTTGAAGCTGACTGAGCAGGCTCGCCCGCCGAACCCAGAAGGATCGATCGACGGCCCACTGATCCAGTGCGGAGTCGATCTGCTCCTCAGTCATTGTGTTGAGGATCGAAGAGGTGACGTAGATTGCGAGTGGATCAACGAGAGCCCACGTAAATGTGCCGGCAATCATGTCGCGCAGTGTGCCGAGATCCGTTGGACCTAGCAGGTCTGCTCGATACGACAGCAGTTCCACCGCGCAAAGGCGGACCTCGTAGATGGGGTTCGCCCACCAGTTCTCAACCTGTTCCATGAGCGCGTCGTGATCGAGTTCTTGCTGACGGGCCCAAGATCGGCAGATCCGCCTTACCTCTGGGACCGCTACCCCGAGGTGAATTAGCGGGCTCTTGAGGTAGGCCTTCTCGTGGTGTTGTCGCTCCGGGTTTGCGAGGATTTCTAGGGCCGCAACAATTCCTCCGTCATTGGGGGAACTGTCGGCGGAAGACTCGCTACTCGATGCCACGAATCTAGCGTAATCACCTGCTGTTGACGGCTGCGTCGGCACATTGAATCGAGGTGATTGGGCCTCCAAAAGCAGTTGGAAAGTCATGCGTGCGATGCTCTTGCAATGCCAGTGGATCCAGTCATTAATGACGTTCTAAATCTCCTCGCCGCGATGAACCCGCCTCGGATGAGCCAAGGCACCGCACTGCAAGCTCGCGAACAATTCAGGGCAGTGACCATTGGTCTGCGGCAGCCCCAATGGGTGGTACCGGTAGGTGAAGTTGCGGACACCACATTCGAAGGTCCGAGTTGTCCTTTGGCGGCCCGGATCTATCGGCCGTCAGGCACGGCGGACGGACCAGTTCCGACTGTTCTTTTCATTCATGGGGGAGGTCACGTCATTGGTGATCTCGACACTCACGACAACCAAGCTCGCACGATGTGCCGCGACACAGGTTCAGTAGTTGTGAGCATCGCCTATCGGCTGGCTCCAGAGAACCCTTGGCCGGCCGCTGCGGACGACGCATTCGCAGCAGCACAGTGGGTCTATTCGAACATTGCCGAATTCGGTGGCGACGCGACTGCCATAGGCGTCGCCGGTGATAGTGCGGGAGGAAACCTCGCGGCCGTCACTGCAATTCGGATGCGCGACGCTGGCCGGCCTCTAAAGGCGCAAATGTTGGTGTACCCAGTGGTGGACTTCTCGTACACCGGGCCGTACCCGTCACGGATGGAATTTTCCGAAGGCTACTTCCTCACCTTGGACGACATGGCCTGGTTCGGAATGCAGTACGCAGGCAAGGGAAGCGACGTCGCTCATCCGCATTTGTCACCAATTCATGCCGATCTCGCGGACCTGTGTCCTGCGATAGTCGTCACAGCAGAGTGCGACCCGCTTCGCGACGAAGGTGAGGCGTACGCGAACGCTCTCGCCGCAGCGGGCGTGGCTGTCGAGCATATTCGGGCCGCTGGAATGATCCATGGTTTCTATGATCTTGGCGGGATTTCCCCGGCTGCTGCTGACGAAATCGACCGATCCAACAAAAGTTTTGCGGGCCTGCTGCACTAATTCGGCCGAATCCGTGCCAGACTGTGCAGTGGCACTTCGCCACATATAAGGAGAATTAAGCAAAATGGCACAAGGCACAGTTAAGTGGTTCAACTCCGAAAAGGGTTTCGGATTCATCGAGCAAGATGGCGGCGGAGCGGACGTGTTCGTTCACTACTCAGCCATCGCGACTGACGGATTCCGCACCCTGGATGAGGGCCAGCGAGTCGAGTTTGAGATCACCCAGGGTCAGAAGGGACCGCAGGCAGATCAGGTACGTCCTGCCTAACGTCTGCACAATCCTTCCGACACTGCCGAGTTAGATCTCGCGCGATGTCACCCCAGGATTTGTGATTGACACCCAAAAGTCCCCGGTTCTTCATTGAACCGGGGACTTTTGCTTTGTCCAGTGCCTGTCGAGCCGACGTCGGGTTTGACGGTCGAGACGAACTACTTACGGCACGCAGGAATCGTCTCGAGGCGGTAGCCCTGCTTGGTCCACCACGGGATCATGATTGCTGACGTCGCGACGGTAGGCTCCATGTTCGCGCTGTCGTGTAGCAGGATGACTGCACCGGGCTCAGTCGCTTCCTTCAGCATTTGCACCATGCGACTCACCGGCGGCGGTGCCCAATCTTGGGCGTGTCCAGTCCACATAATTGGAACGATTCCCATCTCCGTGATGGTGCGCCCGGCACGTTGATTGATCATTCCGCCCGGTGGACGCATGCAATCGCCGAGCGTCGGTCCGACGGAATCAACCACGTCAGTCAGTTGCTGCCTGATGATCCGTTTGTTCTTGGCTGCCAGGTTTTCGTGATCTTGTGTGTGGTTGCCGAGCGCGTGCCCCTGGGCGGTCACCTTCTTGAGGTAGGTCGGGTGCTGATCGACATGGCGACCGTTCACGAAGAACGTCGCCTTCGCGTTCGACTTGGCGAGGAGGTTCAGAATTCGGTCGGTGGTTGCCGGGTGTGGCCCGTCGTCATAGGTCAGGTAGATGACTTTGTCGGTGGTACGAGGTCCAAACGCTGCCTCGTACCAGCCTGGCGGGCTCGGGATACCGACTGCTCTACCCGGCGTCGTCTTCGCGCTGCCCCAATCAAAACTGGCGTAGCGCTGGGCGACGGGGGAAGCACCGGAATTAGCGCCGCCATTCGATGTCGCCTCGGTCTGTTCCGGGATTTCGCTGTTTGTTGACGCAGGTTCTTGCGCTGCATCGGATGTTCCTGCGCTGATGCTGCACCCACTGACGAGCGCGCCCGCAAGCGCGAGCGACGCCGCCGCGGTTGCCGCATTCATTCTTGCCACAACGCATTGTTGCAGCGAATCCGCGGAAAGTCTGAGC
>CAUJEJ010000124.1 GCA_963169255.1 Actinomycetota bacterium
GCGATCATCAAGGGTCAGCCAGTTCCGATGTTCCAAGGTGCGATGCCCGAGGCACAGTTACGCCAGGTCATGGACGAACTCATCAAGGTCGCGGCTGAGAACGGTGTCTCCGGAACCGTCGGCGTCCCCGCGCCGGTCGAACCTGCCGAGCCAACTGAGGCCGAACTTGCCGACGATGCTCGATTCGATGCCGCATTCGACGCATTCGAGGCGCGCGACTGGGACGCGGCTGAGAAGGCCTACCGTGACATTCTCGAAGCGGACCCGCAGGAACCGGACGCCACCGCAGGGTTGATCCGAGTTCAATTGATGCGGCGCACGGATGGTGTGGATGCCGCAGCGGCGATCGCGGCTGCCGACGCCGCACCCGCGGACATCGCCGCTGCGAAGCAAGCAGCAGATATCGAGTTACTCAACGGCGATGCCCGCAGTGCATTTGGGCGCATGATCGCGGTGGTTCGGGCAACGTCCGGGGACGAACGCCAAGCGGCGCGTGAACACTTGGTGAGCTTGTTCGAACTCGTTGGCAACCAAGACCCAGATGTTGCTGCGGCTCGCACCCAGCTGGCGAACGCACTCTTTTAGCCGCAACGCAGGCCACAAGAGGCTTGCTAGTTGATGACGTGCCCTGCGGCAATCTCGCGGGCCTCAGACGTGCTCGGACCTGGTAGCGGCACGAGTATGGCCTCACGGTAATAGCGAAGTTCGGCGATCGATTCGCGAATGTCAGCCATCGCGCGGTGTCCACCGTGCTTGTCGGGGCTCGCGTAATACACCTTCGGGTACCAGCGTCGAATGACCTCTTTGAAGCTCGACACATCGAGTACGCGGTAATGCAAGAAGTCATTGAACTCAGGCAGGTCGCGGGCGAGGAAACCTCGGTCCACGTAGACGCTCGACCCGCAAAGCGGTGCGCGAGCGCCTGGGGCGACGTGGCCCTCGACGTACTCCATGACCTGCTGTTGTGCATGTTCGAGCGTCGTTCCCGCCGGAAGTTCGTCGAGCAGTCCCGACTCGACGTGCATGTTCCGCACAAAATCGCTCATCTGTTCCAACGCGGCATCCGGTGGTGTGATGACGACGGTCAATCCGGCATCAACCTCGTTGAGTTCAGAGTCCGTCACCACACAGGCAATCTCAATGAGCGCGTCGGCACCCAAATCGAGACCGGTCATTTCACAGTCGATCCACACAAGCGGGTCAGCAACAGGCATGGCCGACACCCTATTGCTCGTGTCGCCGTTCTACGTGCGCAACGCGTAAAGGTTCGGATCGTTATGAGGCCCCATCGGTGGGCCAACAGGTGACGTCACACTCTCGAGATCTTGCATAACCGCAGGTCACACGTAGGATAGTGCGGAATCCAAGGGTGTTATTGGTGCCGCATCCATGGTCAGTCGGGGGATTTTCGGCACTTTGTTGGGAACCTCATGAGTCAGCGGCGGCAGATCGGCGCAGTGGGCGCTGTCGTTGCGGTGGCGATTCTGACGGCCTGTACCGCTGCCGTCGGCGGGGTGAGCACCAGCGGCGATCCGCAGACCAGTCAAGGTACGAACACCACCGCTCCGACGCCGTATGGGGAATCAGATCTACCCACGGATGAGCCGACTGGATCACCAAGCGGGTCCGACAACCCCAATCCGGTTCCCGCCAGCTCCAACAAGAAGATCAAACGAACCTTCCAAGTCAAGACGAAGGACCCGGTCTTCTTCATCACGATTGACGACGGCAATACCAAGAGCCCAGCGGCGCTCGAGTACGTGCAGAAGCACAACATTCCCGCGACGGTGTTCCTCACGAACGCCTCCGTCGCCGGACAGTGGGATTACTTTGAGAAGTTCGCCGCACAAGGCGGCTCGATCGAGAACCACACGATGAGCCACAAGTCGCTGACGAGTCCGAGCACCCCGTTGGCGTACGAGATCTGTCGCCCTCAAGAGATCTATGCGCAGGAGTACGGGCGCGTCCCGACGATGCTGCGGCCGCCGTACGGCAATGGCGGATACTCGACAACGACGCCCAAGCGGCGAAAAGAGATCGACGCGGTTGCGAGCAGCTGCGGGATCCAGCACATCGTGATGTGGAACGGCTTGGCCGAGAACGGAAAGTTCAGGTTCATTCGAGGCGCGCTGAGCCGTGGCGACATTGTGCTGTTCCATTTCACTCCGACGTTGTCGGGCGAGCTGAAAACCGTGATGGAGATGGCGAAGCGTCGCGGACTACGTCCAGCGCCACTCACCGACTACCTGAAGTAGGCCTCCACGGCCGTGTTCCGATTCAGGAATTGGTAAAGCGAAGTCTGGCGGATTTCCAATTTTGCGCGTCTCGCCACCAAGATGACACTGCGTTGGGACACGCCGGCTCACGGTAGTTCCGATGAGGGACTGCACGCCGTAGCGTTCACGCAAATGAAACGACAGATGCGCGGACCTCAGCCCACTCCCGGTGCACACGATGCTCGCTGCTTAGGGCAGCGCGAGCCCGGAGCCCGGTTGCGGCGGATCGCTCGCCCGATCACGGTCTCGCTCCTGTCACTGACGATGATCGCAACCTCCGGAATCGCGACACCAGCGCTGTCGGCGCCACCGCAGTCCGCTCCCGCAGTTGCACCGGCAGCTTTGAAGGACGACGTCGAAGCCGCAAAAGAGAAGCTCAAGCAAGCAACTAAAGCTGTGGACGCCGCCGAGAAGCGCGTAGACGACGCGCAGGGCAAGCTGCCCGCGGCGAACGACGCGCTCGCCAAAGCCGAAGCCAAGTTTGCCCAAGCGCAGGCGGCAGCAGAGGCAGCCGCGGCTCAGGTGGTCGTTGCCGAACAACAGGTTGCGGCGCAGAAGCTGAAGGTCGCCGAAGCGCGTGAACGGATGGAAGCCCTCAAGCTGAAGATCGCCGGTATCGCTCGCCAGAACTACATCAATGGCAATGAATCTGTGGAATTGAGTCTGCTCCTCGACGCACAAGACGCCGCTGATTTTGCTGCCCAAATGGAGGCGATCAGGCGCACCGCGCGAGGCAACGATGCCATTTTTGATCAACTGACAACCCTGCAGGCTGAGCTTGCCGACACGTTGGCCAAGCTCAAGGCGTTGGAACAGGAAGCGCAAGATCAGGCAGCGATTGCCAGCGCGCGCCGCAACGACGCCAACAGCGCACGCAACTCAGCGGCCGCAGCTAAGGCGGAAATTGCGCGCCTGATCGAGGTCAGCAAGAACTCTCTCGCCGAATCGCTGCGCCTGCGCGGTGAAGTGAAACGTCAATATGAGGCCTTGCAGGCAAAGCTCATGGCAGCGTCCGGTATTGCGCGCACCAAGGGGACCGGTCGAAACGCGCAGGAGGCACTCGCGTGGGCGATGAAGTGGGTCGGGGGTGGCTCGCACTACGACGGCCTCTGCTTGGGCTTTGTAGATGATGCCTACGATCCAGCGGGTGGACGTCTGCCAACGGCTATCGCTCAGTGGTACCGAGCGAAGCGCGTCGGTGTTGCGCACCCGGGTGACCGAACGCCGCCAGTCGGCGCGCAGATGTTCTGGTGGAGCCCCAACGCGGCACGTCACATCGCGATGTACGCCGGTGGTGGCATGGTGATCACAACCGGTGCCTACGGCGGACGGGTTGGTTTGCGAACCATCGAAGACATGGATTCGTGGGGCCCGTACCTCGGCTGGGCCGACGCGTACTACGACTAGGCCCGTTGGACCACGCTCGCGTGGAGTGATTCATCCCCCAGATATCTCGGTTGCCGAATTCCAGCGGCTGCGGTTCCATGGATAGAGGAGCCATTCGGGGGTGCACAGACAATGCAATTGGTGGAGTTGATCGGGTACGCCTCGGCGGCCCTGTTGATGGTCATGTCCGTGCCACAAACCGTTCGCGCTTACCGGATGGGAACTGCAGGCGTCTCTGCGTTGACGTGGTGGACGATCGCCGCGGCAGTCTCGATGTGGCTCGTCTATGGGCTTCGCACGGAATCTACTGTGCTGATCGTGGCCAATGTCGCCTCCCTCGTTGTCACGGCTGCCACGCTGCTCGTCCTTGCACACGCTGATTCCGGCAGGTGGTTCCTGTCGGCAGCAGGGATCGTGTGTGCGTTGGGTCTGTTGCTCGTCGTCGCGATGCTTGTTCCACTCGGAGTTGTTATCGCGGGAGCGGTCTTCCTGCCGATCGCGAGCCGGATTCCTCAGCTTCGTGCGTCAGTCGCGAGCTATCGCGCATCTGAGCGCACATCGGTATCACGTGCGACGTGGGTGCTCGCAGCGACGGGTCAGACCGGTTGGCTGATCTACGGCGTGATGCTGGGAGATCCCGCGCTGATTGTGGTCAACATTGTGTGCCTCGTGATGGCGATCATGCTGCTCACTGCAGATTTCGCGAATCCTGGCAATAGGTCACCGGGTCTTGTCGCTGCCGGGTAGCGGCGCTCCTGCACCTGATTGCGTCAATCGTTTCTCGCACGGAGTCCGTACACCTGAATAGCAAAGTGACCAGCCACCAATCCGGCTGGTCACTTTGCTATTCGAGGACGACCACGCGCCGAGAGACACACGAGTTACTAGCAGCCTCGGGATTTTGCGCCCGTTGCTTTGACGACCTGTGCGGGAGAACGCGTCTTTCCATCGTTTGCCCTGATCTTGAGCCGCGTCGCGTTGACTCGCGCGGTCACCTTCCAGGTGCGGTTGTCTTTCACCTTGGACGTTCCGAGAGTGCGCCAACCCGAGCGCGATTTGGCTTGGAGCTTCACCCTTCCCGATGAGTGCGGATCAGTTCCACGCGCGGTTACCTTCGCCTGGCAGCCGTGGACGACCAGCTTCGCAGCAGTAATGAGGACTGTGGAAGACGAGCCTCCTGCTCGCACCGGCGCAGATGGCAACGACGCGGCGCTCGTTCCGGCCGTGTTCGACGCCGTCGCAGTGAAGGTGTAGGACGCACCTGGTTTCAGTCCGGTGACTTTGCAGCCGAGTGGTGAAGCAGTTGCAGCAAGGGTGCACTGAGCCCCGCCTGAAGACGCTGTGACGGTGTACTCATCGGGTGTGCCGCCTTGATCAGCAGACGGTGTGACGGTCACGAAGACCTCTCCGGTTCCGTCGGCAACTGCGGTCGGGGTACCAGGAATTGCTGGTGGAGATGCTGGCAGCGGGGGTTGGGTGTAGATCGTCAACGAATTGTTGCCAGCGTTGGCAATGTACGTGCCGTCGTTCTCATCCACAGCCATCTGAACCGGGTCATCCAAACCAGTCGCGGCTCCGACAATCTGGCGTAGCGGTGCGATGTTGCCGAATGCGCCTGGCGCGAACACCGATACCGCGCCGGAGAAGTTCGACACGTAGACGTGACCTTGGGAATCCATCGCCACACCCTGAGGGAAGTTCAGGCCGGTATTGCCTCCGGCGATCGATGCGGCCGGTGAGGCATTGCCGGTTGCGGTGCTTGAGTACACGGTGACCGAGTTGCCTGAGTTGTTGCTGACGAAGATGTTGCCGTTTGGCGCGATGGCCAGGGCGTTTGGCGCGGAGAGACCCGTCGACCCGCCAGAAATCGTCTTAGTGGGAGTGGCGTTGCCGGTTGCACCTGGCGCAAAGACAGAGATTCGGTTTCCGGTGTAGTTGCTGACGTAGAGATTTCCTGAAGCGTCAAATGCGAGGCC
>CAUJEJ010000125.1 GCA_963169255.1 Actinomycetota bacterium
CGCACAACTCTTGCCAGGGTACGAGGTTCGCATGATGTTCCATCTCGGTAACGACGATCTCGTCACCGGGCGCCAGCACAAATCGCTCGCCGCCGTCAGGCAGGTCAACCCCACGAGACGCCTTCAGAGTCGCATTGAGAAATGCGTAGGCGACGAGATTGATGCTCTCTGTGGCGTTCTTTGTGAACACCAACTCGTTCGCGGTTCCGCCGACGAACTCGGCGATCCGTCTGCGGGCTGATTCGTACGCGTCCGTCGCTTCTTCCGCAAGTTGGTGCGCGCCGCGGTGGACGGCCGCATTGGTGTGTTCGTAGTAGTAGCGCTCAGCATCAAGTACTGCGGTCGGCTTCTGCGAGGTTGCACCACTATCGAGGTACACCAGCGGACGATCTCCGCGCACGGTTCGAGAGAGGATCGGGAAGTCCTTCCTGATCCTCTCAACGTCCAACGGAGTCGTTTGGGTCATGCCTATGCACTCGCCGACGCGGGTGTGGCGAACGCTTCGTAGCCTTCGGCGTCAATCTTCTCAGCTAGCTCGGGTCCGCCGCTTTCGGCGATCCGACCATCGACAAAAACGTGCACGTACTGAGCCGGAATCTGCTTGAGCAGCCTGGTCGTGTGCGTGATGAGAAGCAGTCCAGTGCCTTGTTCGGCATGGACACGGTTCACACCTTCACTGACGACCTTGAGCGCGTCAACGTCAAGGCCGGAGTCTGTCTCGTCAAGGATCGCAACCTTGGGCTTGAGGAGATCCATCTGCAGGATCTCGTGGCGCTTGCGTTCGCCGCCGGAGAACCCCTCGTTCACGTTGCGCTGGGCGAACGCCGGATCAACCTTGAGCTTCTCCATCGAGTCCTTGACTTCACCCATCCACGTACGAAGCTTCGGGGCTTCACCGCGGATCGCAGTTGCGGCGGTTCGCAGGAAGTTCGAGACCGTGACCCCGGGAACCTCAACGGGGTACTGCATCGCCAGGAAGAGCCCTGCCTTCGCACGTTCATCAACCGACATCGCCAGAACGTCTTCGCCGTCAAGCGTGACCGAACCTGATGTCACGGTGTACTTCGGGTGCCCAGCAATCGAATACGCAAGGGTCGACTTGCCCGAGCCGTTTGGCCCCATGATCGCGTGGATCTCGCCCGACTTGATCGTGAGGTTGACGCCGCTGAGGATCTCCCGAGCGCCTTCTTCGCCCTCAACGCTGACGTGCAGATCGCGGATGACAAGTTCGGCACCCTGGTTCGAGGCTGCGTCGTTCGTTAGTTCTGCCATGTGTGTCCAGCTCCTTGTGTGACGCTTACGTAGATGGTGGCGTCGGCACCAGTTCCTTCGACGCGTGCTGTGTAGACCGGAACCGGTTCGACTGCCGGCGGCCCGGTGGGTTCGCCGGTTCGCAGGTCAAACCGCGATCCGTGTAGCCAACATTCGATGAAGCACCCTTCCACTTCACCCTCAGACAACGAGACCTCTGCGTGTGAACAGACATCGTCGATCGCGAAGACTTGGCCCTCGGTGTGCACCACCGCGACGTCAATTCCATCGACATCAACGCGAAGTGCCGTTCCTTCCGGGACATCCGCGAGTTTCGCAACAGCGTGCTCTTGGCCGATTTCGGCGGTCATGACGCGACCCCTGAACCAACCGCTCCGATTTCATCGTCAACGGCTGCCCACAGTCGAGTTCGGATCGCTTCGTTGGGAATCTGATCAAGTACCTCGGTAAAGAAGCCACGCACGACCAACCGGCGGGCTTCGTCGGCAGGGATGCCGCGCGCCTGCAAGTAGAAGAGTTGCTCATCGTCAAAGCGGCCAGTAGCGCTCGCGTGGCCAGCACCGGTGACTTCACCGGTTTCGATCTCAAGGTTCGGCACCGAATCGGCACGCGCTCCGTCGGTCAACACCAGGTTGCGGTTGATCTCGTAGGTGTCTGTCCCCACGGCCTTGGCACGAATCAACACGTCGCCGATCCACACCGAGTGCGCGTGTTCGCCCTGCAGTGCACCCTTGTAGACCACGTTGCTGCGGCAATGCGGAGCGTTGTGGTCAACGAACAGGCGATGTTCTAGATGCTGCCCAGCATCGGCGAAGAAGGCACCCAGAAGTTCCGCGGAACCGCCGGGGCCGTCATAGTCGACAGTCGACACCAACCGCACAACGTCGCCGCCGAAAGTTGCCACGACCTGAGTAAGGGTTGCGTCGCGCCCGACACGAGTGTGAATTCGTCCGAGGTGAACCGCGTCGCGGTTCCAGTCTTGGATAACGACCAACTTCAACGTCGAACGGTCACCAATCTCGACCTCAATGTTCTCGCTGTGGCTGCCCGAACCCTGGTGGTTGATGACCACTGTTGCCGACGCGTCCGCGCCGACGGTGATCCGAACCCGCTGGTAGGAACTCGTTGCACCTGTGATGGTCACCGTGACCGGCTCGGCTAAGTCAGTCTTTGCAGGCACGTCCACTGCGATAACCGATCCCGCGCCCTGCCATGCCAGCGCACTAGCAAGATCGACCGGGATGAGTGCGCCTGCGCTCCCCGTGACCTCTGCAGAGTTCGGAAGCGTGACGACGCCATCGCCGCCTTCGACGATGACATCTGCGCCATCAATGGTCTCAAGTGCGCCCAACAACCCGCGAACTCGGCGCATCGGCGTGAATCGCCATTCTTCCTCGCGCCCAGTTGGGGCAGCAAAATCGCTTGGCGAGAACGATGCAACAACTTCGCTCTTGTCTTTGGGAACGGTGATCGCAATCTCGCGTTCCTCGTTGATGACTGACATCTAGCCGACCGCTCCTTCCATCTGAAGCTCAATCAGGCGGTTCAGTTCCAACGCGTACTCCATCGGAAGCTCACGAGCGATCGGCTCGACGAAACCGCGAACGATCATCGCCATCGCCTCTTCTTCGGTCATTCCACGCGACATGAGGTAGAACAGTTGATCTTCGCCAACCTTCGACACACTCGCTTCGTGACCCATCGACACGTCGTCCTCACGAACGTCCGCGTAGGGGTACGTATCTGAACGACTGATGTCGTCAACGAGTAGCGCATCGCAGCGCACGGTGCTCTTGGAGCCCTTGGCGCCTTCGAGGACCTGGACGAGTCCGCGGTACGACGTGCGTCCACCGCCACGGGCAACAGACTTCGAGACGATCGAAGACGAAGTGTTCGGTGCAGCATGCACCATCTTCGAGCCAGCGTCCTGGTGTTGGCCTTCGCCAGCAAACGCGATCGACAGCGTCTCGCCCTTGGCGTGCTCCCCCATCAACCAGACGGCCGGGTACTTCATCGTGACTTTTGACCCAATGTTGCCGTCGATCCACTCCATCGTGGCGCCCTTTTGGGCAACAGCACGCTTGGTCACCAAGTTGTACACGTTGTTCGACCAGTTTTGGATCGTCGTGTACCTGCAACGGCCACCGGGCTTGACAATGATCTCGACCACGGCGCTGTGCAACGAGTCGGAACTGTAGATCGGTGCAGTGCAACCTTCAACGTAGTGAACGTAGGCGTCTTCATCAACAATGATCAGCGTGCGCTCGAACTGACCCATGTTCTCTGTGTTGATGCGGAAGTAGGCCTGCAACGGGATGTCGACCTTGACACCCTTTGGCACATAGATGAACGATCCGCCAGACCACACCGCCGTGTTGAGGGCAGAGAACTTGTTATCCCCAACTGGAATCACCGAAGCAAAGTGCTCCTTGAACACGTCTTCGTGTTCGCGTAGCCCGGTGTCGGTGTCGAGGAAGAGCACACCCTGAGCCTCGAGGTCCTCGCGAATAGCGTGATAGACAACCTCAGATTCGTACTGGGCGGCAACACCGGCGACAAGACGTTGCTTCTCTGCCTCGGGGATGCCGAGACGGTCGTAGGTGTTCTTGATGTCCTCGGGGAGGTCTTCCCAACTTCCCGCCTGCTTTTCGGTCGAACGCACGAAGTACTTGATGTTGTCGAAGTCGATGCCAGACAGGTCTGAACCCCACGTCGGCATTGGCTTGCGTTCGAACAACTTGAGGCCCTTGAGGCGGGTCTCAAGCATCCACGCAGGCTCGTTCTTCTTCGCGCTGATATCGCGAACGACCTCTTCTGAGAGTCCACGCTTGGCGGTGGCACCGGCGTCAGTGCCGTCGTGCCAGCCGTACTCGTAGTTCCCCAGACCTTCAAGTTCGGGGTGATCGATGATTTCAGTCATGGCGTAAGTCCTTTCGTCAGACTTGGGCCGGTATTGGCGCGTTCGATGGACTTTCGTTGCCGGTCTTGTCGGCGCCAGGCGCCTTCTCCGTATTGATCGGATGCAGGGGGATGTGTGTCGTGCAAAGCCCATCGCCGTGGCTCAAGGTTGCGAGCCGCGCAACGTGGGTTCCGATGAGGCGCCCAAATGCTTCAGTCTCGGCATCGCAAAGTTGCGGAAACTCTTCCGCCACGTGTGCGATGGGGCAATTGTGCTGACACAACTGGATTCCGAGCTCGCTGGTCATGTCCGCGGATGACGCAAAGCCGTCGTCGCGCAGGGCTTGGGCAAGTAGTTGTGCACGGCGTTCAATCGTTGCGCCAGAATCGACCAATTCGCGGTACCGGCGTTCCATCTCACGGGCCCGCCCACGTGCGAATTCCAACACTGCTTGGTCGCCACCGACCTCTGCCATGTGGCGAAGTGCGGCAATCGCAAGGTCGTCGTACGCCTGATCAAAAGCACTGCGACCTGCCGCGGT
>CAUJEJ010000126.1 GCA_963169255.1 Actinomycetota bacterium
TTCTCAATGCGACTCTGAAGGCGTCTCGTGGGGTTGACCTGCCTGACGGCGGCGAGCGATTTGTGCTGGCGCCCGGTGACGAGATCGTCGTTACCGAGATGGAACATCATGCGAACCTCGTACCCTGGCAAGAGTTGTGCGGGAAGACTGGTGCCACGCTGCGCTGGATCGGACTGACTGACGACGGTCGGCTCGATTTGTCCGGACTTGACGCGCTCATCACGGAGCGTACGAAGTGTGTATCGGTGGTTCACCAGTCGAACATATTGGGGACTATCAACGACATCTCGACGTTGAGCCGCCACGCACGCGGCGTGGGCAGCCTCTTTGTGGTTGACGCGTGCCAGTCCATCCCACACATGCCAGTAGACGTCGCGACACTCGGTGCAGACCTTGTCGCTTGGAGCGGGCACAAAATGTTGGCTCCCAACGGCATTGGTTGCCTGTGGGGTACTGAGTCCGTCTTGGCTGCGATGCCACCCTTCATCAGTGGCGGATCGATGATCAAGAAGGTGACGATGGCGGCGACGACGTTCGCCGACCCACCGCAGCGGTTTGAAGCAGGAGTCCCCATGACGGCCCAGGCGGTCGGGTTAGGCGCTGCTGTTGACTACTTGAACGACCTCGGGATGGACAACGTCTTCGCGCATGAGCATGCCCTGACCGGGTACGCGCTCGAGAAGCTCGAAGCGATTGGTGGGGTCCGGATTATCGGGCCGCGAACCAACGTTGACCGGGGTGGGGCGATCTCATTCGTTGTGGACGAGATCCACGCTCACGATGTGGGCCAAGTCCTTGATGACAGGGGGGTCGCAGTGCGCGTAGGACATCATTGTGCGGCACCTGTCTGCCAGCGCTACGGCGTCACGGCCACGGTCAGGGCTTCGTTTGGCGTCTACAACGGATTCGATGACGTCGATTCTCTCGTTGACGCCGTGCGTGGCGCTCAGGAGTACTTTGGGGTGAGTAGCTAATGCGCCTAGACCAGATGTACCAAGAGGTGATCCTCGACCACTACAAGCGACCTCATGGCAAGGGTTTGGTTGAGCCTTTTGATAGCCAAGTTCACCATGTGAATCCCACCTGTGGCGATGAGATCACGCTGCGGGTGAAGCTCACTGGGGGGCCGGGGGAGTACACCGTCGAGTCGGTGTCGTTTGACAGCCAAGGGTGCTCGATCTCGCAAGCGTCGGCAAGTGTCCTGCACGATCAGGTCCAGGGCGTGTCCCTCGATCAGGCCATGCTGACCCTCGATGAGTTTTCGCAGCTCATGCGCTCGGCGACTCAGGACGTCAATCTCGACGAAGAACTCCTCGGCGATGCGATTGCGTTTGAAGGTGTTGCGCAATACCCAGCCCGAATCAAGTGCGCGCTCTTGGCATGGATGGCGTTCAAGGACGCCGCGATGCAAGCAAGTGGCGCGCCTCAGAATCACGCAAGCGAAGTAACAGGAGATGAGTGACATGAACGCCGAGACTGTGGAACACATTGAGGCAGCCGTGCAGACCGCACCGACCGATCCGGTGGCTGCCGTCGATGCGTCGAATGCTTCCGACGACGATGTATTTGAAGCGCTCAAGGACGTGGTTGATCCCGAGCTTGGAATCAATGTTGTTGACCTTGGGCTGATCTACGGTGTGACAGTTGATACAGACAACACAGCCACCATCGATATGACGCTCACCTCCGCCGCGTGCCCCCTGACTGACGAGATTGAAGATCAGACTCGGGCCGCACTCGACAACGTCGTGCAGGACTTCCGAATCAATTGGGTGTGGATGCCACCGTGGGGTCCTGACAAGATCACTGACGAGGGCCGCGAGATGTTGCGCGCGCTCGGATTCAACGTTTGAGTCTTCGCAATCGCGGGCAACGTCAACGCCAGTGCCGTTGGTTCACTCCAAGCCCGCGTAGACTCCCGCCCTTGTGATTACCGCCCGCGATATTGAGTTGCGCGCAGGCGCACGCCTACTGCTTGCCGACGCGTCTTTGCAAGTTGCTCATGGCGACCGAATTGGCCTTGTAGGGCGCAATGGTGCAGGCAAAACGACCCTGATGAAGGTCCTGGCAGGGCTTACCACTGCGGCCGGTGGCGAGGTCACCCGATCCGAGCCTGTGGGCTACCTGGCGCAGGACCCTGAGGCTGCAGATCAAGACCAACTTGTACGAGCGCGCATCCTCTCCGCGAGGGGACTGCAGGACATCGAGATGCGCATGCGCAAAGCCGAGAAGGCCATGGCGAGTGCTGACGTTGAGACCCGCGACAAAGCCATGCGGCGGTACTCGAACGCCGAAGCCGACTACATCGCAGCGGGGGGATATGCCGGAAGTTCCGAAGCCTCAGCGGTCGCGAGCGGTCTCGGAATCGATGACCGGATGATGGACGGGCGACTCGGTGACCTCTCCGGTGGGCAACGCCGTCGGGTGGAGTTGGCCAGGCTGCTGTTCGCTGAACACTCGACGTTGTTGCTCGATGAGCCGACTAACCATTTGGACGCCGATTCGATTACCTGGTTGAGGGGCTTTCTCGGGTCTCATACGGGCGGACTTGTCATCATCAGCCACGATGTCGAACTGCTTGCCGCCGTTGTGAACAAGGTGGCGTTCCTCGATGGCGACCGACAAGTGCTTGATCATTACAACGTTGGTTGGAATACCTACCTCAAGGCACGTGAGACCGACGAGAAGCGGCGACGTCGCGAGCGCGCAAATGCGGATAAGACTGCATCTGCCTTGACGGCCCAGGCCGAGAAGATGCGCGCCAAAGCCACCAAGGCGCGAGCTGCTCAACAGATGCTCAAACGAGCCGAGCGCCTGCGCGATGGCCAACCAGAATTGCGACAGGCCGAACGCGTCGCGCGGCTGCGCTTTCCCGATCCGCAACCGTGCGGCAAGGTGCCGATGACAGCAGAGGGTCTGACTAAGGCATACGGGTCGCTTGAGGTGTTTAGTGGCGTTGACCTCGCAATTGACCGTGGTGCCAGGGTGGTCATTATCGGCCTGAACGGCGCTGGAAAGACCACCATGTTGCGCCTGCTTGCCGGAGTCGAGACGCCTGACCGCGGTCGGGTAATCCCCGGTCATGGGCTCCGGGTGGGGTACTACGCCCAGGAGCATGAGACGTTGCGGAAGGATCAGAGTCTGTTGCAGAACCTGCAAGGTGCCTCGCAAGACCTCAGCGAGCAGCAGGCGCGAGACTTGCTGGGTTCCTTCCTGTTCTCGGGCGATCGAGTCTCACAACTGGCAGGGACACTGTCAGGAGGAGAGCGAACGAGGCTCGCGTTGGCGACCTTGGTCGTCAGTGGAGCAAACGTCCTTTTGCTTGATGAACCAACCAACAACCTCGACCCCGCTAGCCGCGATCAAGTGCTTGATGCGCTCTCGACGTACCCCGGTGCGGTTGTGCTGGTGACTCACGATGAGGGCGCTGTGGACGCGTTGACCCCAGACAAGGTTTTGCTGTTGCCCGATGGTGATGAGGATCTCTGGAATGACTCGTACAAGGATCTTGTTTCCCTGGCGTGATCATGCAGAATGGTCCCACCAATATTGATGGTGATCGAACTCACCGGCAGGTTCCCCCCCACGGAGCGACTCCCGGTGCAAGGATCAACATCAAGTGCCTCCACACACATGTGTGAAGGCGGATCAGCAGAGCAACTGGGAGTGCAACATGGCTGAACTAACGAAGGGTCGCCGGGTTACCGGAGGCGAGCGCAGCAAGCTCGCGAACGAGTTGAAGAAGAAGTACAACTCTGGCGCGAGTATCCGAGAACTTGCAGAGTCAACCGGCCGTTCGTACGGCTTCGTGCACCGGGTCTTGTCAGAGTCCGGTGTGACGCTGCGCGGCCGCGGCGGCGCAACCCGTGGCAAGAAGGTCAAGGGCAAGAAGTAGCGACGGGCCTGATTGATGCTTGAAAACGTGGATGAGGCGCTGCTGTCAGCTGGCGGCCTCAAAGTTAATCAATCAGGGTCAGTTCTAACGATTTCCTTGGCTCGACCGCAGAGCCGCAATGCTCAGACGCCAGCGACGTGGCGGGCACTTAGTGCGATCGCTACGTCGCTGGCTTCTGACGTTCGAGTCGTTGTTCTGCGGGGCGAGGGCGAATCGTTCTCCGCTGGCCTAGACAAGCGGATGTTCACAGAAGGTGTCCCGGGTGAGTTGCCGCTGTCCGGAATGGCGACGCTGTCAGACGGTGACTTTGATGCAGCGATCGCGGGGTTCCAGCACGCCTTTACGTGCTGGCGAGAGCTCGACGCCATCGTTATAGCAGCGGTGCAGGGACACGCCATTGGCGCCGGTTTCCAACTGGCACTTGGCGCTGACATGATTGTTGTTGCTGACGATGTGCAGTTCAGCATGAAAGAGACACAACTCGGGCTCGTCCCCGATCTTGGTGGGACGCACCCGTTGGTGGCTGCAGTCGGCTACCCGCGCGCGCTTGAAATGTGTGCCTCAGGCCGGCGAATCGGTTCAGCAGAAGCGGTCTCAACGGGCATCGCATTGCGCAGCGTTGCTCCGGCTGCACTCGACGCCGAGGTTCTGTCTCTGGCTGACTCGTTCATCACCGCGTTGCCCGAAGCGGTTGCCGAGACCAAGCACCTGTTGGTGAGTGCAATCGATAGTCCGCCTTCCGAGCAAGTCCGGCAGGAGAGGCTCTCGCAACGTCGGCGCATTGCGCATCTGGCCTCATTCCTCAATCCCTAGCGCAGTTACGCTTACAGCGTCCTTCGCTAATCTGGGGAATGGCATGAATCCCGATCGTTGTTGACGCGGGAGTAGAAGTGACTTCGATGCGAGTGGCGCAGATGGCGGTAGCAAATGTCAATGTCGGGTGGGCCGTGGAGCACGCTGCGCTCATATACGCGTGATCCTTCCGTCAAGGAGAAGAAGCTCGCGCCAGGGACTGTGAAGCGCATTCTCAGCTACGCGCGGCCATACAAGCTCATCATCACCTTCTTCATCATTACCCTGGTATTCGATGCGTTGCTCGTGGTTGCGAGCCCGCTGCTGTTTAAGCGAATCGTCGATCAAGGTATTACGCCGGGCAATGCTGCAGTGGTCACCACGAGCGCACTGCTGCTGGTTGTCGTGGCTCTGTTTGACGCGATTCTGGGGCTTGTGGGTCGCTACTGGTCATCCCGTATTGGCGAAGGTCTGATCTACGACCTGAGAACATCGGTGTTCGGTCACGTCCAACGCCAGCCGATCGCCTTCTTCACTCGCGCGCAGACCGGAGCGTTGGTGTCGCGCCTCAACAACGACGTGATCGGCGCTCAACAAGCCTTCACCTCGACGATGTCAGGTGTTCTGGGCAACGTGATCAGTTTGGTTACGGTGCTGATCGCGATGCTGTTCTTGTCCTGGCAGATCACATTGGCTGCCTTGATTCTGCTACCGATTTTCATCCTGCCGGCAAAGTGGATGGGGCGGAGGCTGCAGGCGCTCACCCGTGAGCAAATGCAGTTGAACGCCGATATGAGTACCCAAATGACGGAGCGGTTCAACGTCTCGGGTGCACTACTGGTCAAGCTGTTCGGTCGCCCCGCGGACGAGGACGCCTCGTTCTCGGAGAAGTCTGGACGGGTACGCGATATCGGCGTTCGAATTGCCATGGCAAACAGGTACTTCTTCGCTGCCCTGACGCTCGTTGCTGCGCTCGCTACTGCGATGGTCTACGGCGTTGGTGGCAACCTCGTGATCAGTGGAGCGATGACCCTGGGAACACTGCTTGCGTTGGCGGGCCTGCTCGCGCAGTTATATGGCCCACTTACAGGTCTCTCGAATGTGCGGGTCGACGTGATGACCGCGCTGGTGAGCTTTGAACGGGTCTTCGAGGTCCTTGATTTGCCACCGCTCGTCACAGAGAAGCCTGACGCGAAGCCATTGCCCACTGGGCCCGCGGGCGTAGAATTTAGCCACGTCGGCTTCTCCTACCCGCGTGCGGACGAGGTATCGCTCGCATCCTTGGAAGCGGTTGCGCGAACCACAAGTCGCCGCGATGGCCCCGTGTTGACGGATGTTTCGTTCTCGGTTGCCCCAGGCAAGATGTTGGCCCTGGTGGGCCCGAGTGGCGCGGGGAAGACAACGATCACCCAACTGATCGCTCGCCTCTACGACGCGTCAGAAGGCACTGTGCGAGTCGCCGACACGGACGTGCGAGATGTGACGTTGGAATCGCTGCACTCCACAGTGGGTGCGGTTACCCAGGACGCACACTTGTTCCACGACACGATTCGATCGAATCTCATCTACGCCAAACCTGGCGCGACCGAGGCTGACGTGTGGAAGGCGTGCGACGACGCGAATATCGGCGAACTGATCCGTTCCTTGCCGGATGGTCTCGACACGGTGGTTGGCGATCGCGGGCATCGGTTGTCCGGCGGAGAGAAGCAACGAATCGCGATCGCCAGGCTGCTGCTGAAAGCCCCCAGCGTCGTCGTTCTCGATGAGGCGACTGCGCACCTCGATAGCGAGAGCGAGGCGGCAGTTCAGCGTGCGTTGGCAACAGCTCTGCACGGTCGGACCTCGGTCGTCGTGGCTCACCGGCTATCGACGATCCGGGAAGCCGACGAGATTCTGGTGATCAATCGAGGCCAGATCGAGCAGCGTGGTACCCACACCGAATTGTTGTTGGCGGGTGGACTCTACGCAGACTTGTACCGCACCCAGTTTGCAGATTCTGAGCAATAGCAGGGAACTCGAGACGGCTCTCAGAACGCCGGATGGCAGCGTTTGCGCTACCAAGCTGGCGTCGAACCGCCGTCCACCGGGATGACCGCACCCGTAATGTAGGACGCCATCGGCGAGAGAAGGAACCCTGCGGCTTTCGCGAACTCTTCTGGTTCACCGTAGCGGCCGAGCGGGATCCCTGCTTCGGCCTTAATTCGAGTCCGTTCAGGGCTTCCGTTGCGGGCGTCGAGTGCGAAGACTCGGTCCGTCGCGATTCGCCCAGGCATGAGCCCGTTAACTCTGATTCCACGTTGGCCGAGTGAATCCGCGAGGTCCTTGACTGCCGCGGCTAGACCAGGTCGGATGCCGTTTGAGATCGCCATTGATGGCAGCGGGACTCTGGCCGATGTCGACAGGACAAAGACGATCGATCCGCACGTGCCGCTCACGTCTCCGGGGTGTGGCTCCATCGCCGCGGCCGCGGCCTTCGCTACTCGCAGCGGTCCGAGGAATACCGATTCGAATGCTGTTCGCCACTCGTCATCGGTCACGTTCATGGCTGACCCTGCAGGCGGTCCGCCTGAGCTGATCAAGCAGCCATCGAGGCGCCCGAACCGGGCAATTGCCGCCGCTGTGAGGCGCTCTGCGGTCGCGGGGTCGGTCAAGTCACTTGCTAGGCCGACGGCACGTTCGTGTCCACCGAGTTCCTTTATGGAGTTCGCGAGCACTTGTTCGTCACGAGCGGCGACAACAACGTGGGCGCCTTGCTCGACCAGGAACTTCGCTCCGGCAAACCCGAGCCCGCGGGAACCAGCTGTCACGATGTACACGCGACTGTCGAGGCCAAGGCTCATGCGGCCATGCTCCCGCTGCTAGCGGTGGGAGTCCTGCGGGAGTTGCGAGGATTCGCCCGGCCGAGTGTCGGAGACTGGATCATCGTCGGGGTCATCGGGTGGGCCTTGGCCTTCTGCCAATTCCGCCTCACGGCGCCGCACCTGCAATTCCCTGCGTGCGAGAAGGACAACACCGATGCCAAACATGATGGCAAAGGCGATCCACTGCATCGAATAGGACAGGTGGGGGCCTTCGGAGATCTCCGGAGCCGGGATGGTCGTGAGGCCTGGTGCTTGCGGTGGCGTGGACTTCGTGAGTTCGAGGTACCCGGGCAAGATGCTCGCACCCGCAACCGCACCAATCGTGGCGACATCTAGCGAGCTCACCTGGCCTGCTGGCAGGTCGGCAGGCCGTGGACCTTGATTGGCGGCAGAGGCCTCAATTCGACCTTCAACCGTCACGGTGCCGGTCGGTGGCGGTGGGACGACCGGCGTGGACTTGGCGTCTGAATCCGCGCGCACCCAGCCACGATTGACCACGACGACATCGCCGCTGGCCGTGACCAGGGGAGTGGCGACCCAGAATCCGTTGGTGTTGTTTAGCGGCTTCTTCCGAACGAGCACTTGGCCGGCTGGGACGTACGTTCCAGTGGCGGTGATCATTCGCCACTGATTGGCGTCAGTGACCTCGGTACCAGGCGGCATTGCCTGGGCTGCGTCTTCAATCGGCAGTGCCATGTTCGCGCTCTGGACTTCGTTAGAGCTCTTGCGGCCCTCGTAGCGGTTCCATTGCCAGTCGCTGAGGATCAGGCAGATCACGATTCCGATGGGGACAGCAATAAGCAGTGCTATCCATCGAGGTTCTCGGAGCATCCGCAACACTGGTCTAGCGTATCCCGCTTCAGTGCAGCGAGACGGGACCTACCGGGTATTGAGCATCGCCGACCTCAGGTTCGGTCCGGATGCCCGGCTGGCAGTTCCGTGGTGTCCTTCAAGATGATGGGTGGCATACCCAGCGGTGAGATGGGTCGCACGACTGTGTTGGCGACGACAACCGAGATGTAGGGCAGGATGATTGCCGCTGCGAAGAGCACCCAGGTAAGCCAACCGCTCACCAGGATCGCTGCGATAAAACACACCGTCCGGATTGCCATCGAGATGAGGTACCGGCGGGTCCGAGCTTGACGTTCGGTTTGCGCAGACTCCCGCGCTCCGGTGATGTTGTAGACCTCATCACGGCGCATACGACTAAACTAGGCCTCACATGCCCCTAAAGCCAGACTAGGCGGGTGTATTTCTTTACCAACTTTGCTGATGCAGATGGAGATCGAACATGACTGACCGCACATACGGACTAACCGAGGTCGTCGGTACCTCTGCCGAAGGCGTTGATGCTGCGATTCGCAATGGCATCTCTCGGGCGTCGGAAACGGTCCGTCACCTTGACTGGTTTGAGGTCACCCAGGTGCGTGGGTACATCAAGGAAGGCGATGTACACCACTTCCAGGTGACGATGAAGCTTGGCTTCCGCATGGAAGACGCCGACTAGACCCGTTGCCTAGCTAGGCTTCACGGGTGGCGCAGGCCCTGGTTCGTCGTTGAAGATGATGGAGTCGATCTTGTCGGCGATAGGTTGCACCGCAAGTAGGCCCAACAGCGCCCACGTTGCGTAGGCGGGGGCGAACCAGGCCACTGGAAGTAAGAAGAACAAGTACCACGTGATGATCCTGCTTCGAACCGTTCGGGTCTGCACCTTTTCGCGTGCCGTAGCTGAGAGCAGATCTGGATTTCGGCGGACCTCGCGACTGATGAGCGCGAGCATCAGGCTAATAAAGAGCATCGTGCCGATATAGAACGTCGTCGTTTGTGAAGCAGCGGTCTTGCTGGGTGAATTTGGTCCAACTTGGTCCAGCAGGTTCATCGGGAAAGGCAAGATGATGATTCCGAAGAGCCAGAGCACGTTGTACTTGATGATGTTGCCGTTGACTCGTTCGATGTCGGCGAACATTCGGTGATGCGCAAGCCAAAAGGCCAGAATCACGAACCAACTGATGAGGAAGCTCGTAATGAGCGACTGATTCTCTTGCCAGACGTACCCGAGGGGATTCTCCACCTCGCTGCTGTTGTCGGACGGCAGCGTGATGTCGGCTAGCGGCAAGATGAGGAGCGTGATCGCAATCGCGACGACACCATCGCTGAAAGCAATGAGCCGATCAGATTCTTGGCGAGTCTCGACTGCGTCTGTCGTTGCCATGGGCCACATCCTGGCAGGCTAGGTCTGTGATTCACGAACTCATCCTGCTTCGCCACGCAAAATCCGCCTGGCCCGTTGGCGTTCGCGATTCGGATCGACCGTTATCGTCTCGCGGCATCCGCGATGCGACGACGTTTGGTCGCTATCTCGTTGAGGACGAACGGCGCCCTGATGCTGTGGTGGTGTCTCCAGCGGTGCGTACCCGGCAGACATGGGGTTTGGTCGCGACGGAAGTCGGAATCCTGGAATCCGATGCCGTTCTCGATGAACGTCTCTACGCAGCGAGTTGGTGGGACGTGATGGACGTGATCCGCGGATTGTCAGCGACCGCTTCTAGGGTCCTTGTGATTGGTCACAATCCGGCGATGGAGGACGTTGCCGGACAATTGGCAAACGACCAGAGTAATCGCGGCGCGATGCGCGAGCTGCGCGCGAAGTTTCCCACGTGTGCAGCGGCGACGGTTCACAGCGACCTCGATTGGCACCTGTGGGGTGGCCAGTGCGGTGAACTAGCAGAACTTTGGACCCCGCGCGGCCACGCGCAACGTCGCTAGCTCACAGTCGTGTCGGGCCGAGCTCAGTCCATATTCCTCCGGCGCCGTTTGGCGGCCCCGCCATCAGATCGAGGCCGCCAAGAATGGCGCGATATGCCGATCGAGTACGACCCGCCAGTCCGTGGGCTCTAGATCGAACGCAGAACGAGTCTCGGAGTCCTTCATGATGAATGGTGACCCGAATTGGTAGTAAGTCTCCCTGAGTTCACGAACCGTGGGCACAAGCAGGCCGATCGTTGAGACCATGCTCCTAGACATCCCTTTGACAGGAATGTCGTCAACGCCAGCGGCGGACGCGAGGTCGGCAATTGCCTCTCGCTGCGATTTCGGTGGGTTGGACGGAGTGTGCCAGGCTCGTCCCCACGCTTGTGGGGATGCTGCAGCAGCAACCAACGTGCGTGCTGCATCTTCGGTAAAGGTCCACGAGTGGGCAGCATCGGGATCACCAACGACGCGCACACCTTTGCCCTTGAGTATGTTCGGAACGATGCGCGTACCTAGGTGGCTTTCAGCGTTGGCGCCGAGGTAGTCGGAGCTGCGAACTTCCGTGACCCGAACTTCGCCCCGAGAATGTGCGGCTAGGGCGTCAGCCCACATGGCGGCTCGTACGCGGCCCTTGGTGCCCGTTGCGTTGAGTGGAGCATCTGTACCTATCGGCCCGTCAACTGGGCCATATCCGTACAGATTGGAGCAGATTGCGTAGACAGCGCCACTAGAGATCGCTGCGTCGAGCAGTGCGGTTGCCATGGGTGGCCAGTCGATTGCCCACCTCGTGTAGGCGGGATTCAGGCAGTTGTAGATTGCTGTCGCCCCGTCAGCGAGCGCGGCAACTGTCGTTGGGTCGCTGGCATCTCCCGGAACCAAGTGCACGTTCTCGTGGGATGGCCCTTGCCCGGAACGTGAGACGACGACGATCTGTTCGCCCTTGCGTGCGAGGTGGAGGGCGGTTGCAGTTCCAATCGGACCGGCCCCAAAAATCAGGTGTTTCGCCATTGCGGGCATCCAATCGTGAAGGCAGTGGGGTAAAGGAGAGCGGTGTTCACATTTAGGATGCGCCGCCGAGTCGGGATTGTCAAGAGCACTGCTCACAAATAGGTGCACTAGCCTCACGATGTGGAAGTATGCGGTCATGGCCATGACCAAGGCGGTATCGATCCGCGCGATGAACCGTGAACGAATTAATGAAGCCGTGCTCGCCGCTGCCCGGGACCAGATTGCTGCCAGTGGTGCGAATAGCCTTTCCATGCGTGCGATCGCACGGGAGCTCGGTATGGCGTCCTCGGCGATCTACCGCTACTTCGAGAGCCGCGACGCGTTGCTGACGAAGCTGATCATTGATTCCTACGATTCCCTTGGACGAGCCGCAGAGTCGGCTGAGGCACGAATCTCGCGAGATGATCCGGGAGGACGCTTTCGGGCGATCTGTCATGCGGTTCGCCGCTGGGCGTTGGCGAATCGGCACGAGTACTTCTTGATCTACGGAACTCCTGTTCCTGGCTACCAGGCACCGCAAGACACAGTCGGTCCAGCGACGCGGGTCGCGGATCTCATGATTGCTCTCCTCGTTGAGTCAGACATGGCGCGTCCACGGCTCTCGCAGTCGGTGGCGGCGACTCCGGCGACTGCGGCGCTTCATCGGGCGCTCGCGCCAATCCGTGCAGGAGTTTCGAACGAAATATCCGATGCTGAACTGGCAAGCGGGCTGTCAGTATTCTCGGCGCTCTTCGGCGCTGTTTCATTCGAACTTAGCGGCCAGCTTCACAACGTCATCAAGGACGGCGAAGCATCCCGTCGGGCCTACTTCGATTCCCAGATCGATGGTTGGCTTGCTGTTCTGAGTTGGTGAGCCTTCGCGCGATCATTTCCATCGCCCGCCGACGAGGTCAACGCGACTAGGAGCCGGAGAGCAATCCTGGATCGGCGGCTTCGATCTCTTCGCGGGGGATACCCAAGAGGAACAACACGCAGTCCAAGTAGGGCACATTCACCGCGGTGTCAGCCTGAGTCCTGACGAGTGGTTTGGCATTGAATGCGATGCCGAGACCGGCGCGGGCCAACATGTCGAGGTCGTTCGCTCCGTCACCAATTGCGACGGTCCGATCGAGGGGGATGTTGAGTTCAGCAGCGAATTCCTCCAGGGCCACACCTTTGCCGGGGCGGTCAATGACAGGACCGGTGGTTCGCCCGGTAAGGCGCCCATCGGCGACTTCGAGGCGGTTCGCTCGGACGTGACCCACGCCGAGATCTGCAGCGATTGGATCGATGACTTCGTGGAATCCTCCGCTGACGAGGGCGACGTGGAACCCAAGGTGATGCAGGGTTCGCACGAGGGTGCGCGCGCCCGGCGTCAGGCGGACTTCTTCTGTCACGCGAGCAAGTGCTTCCACCGGCACCCCCTCGAGGAGGGCAACCCGTTCTTCCAGCGACGCGGCGAAGTCGAGTTCTCCTGCCATCGCCCGTTCCGTAACGGCCGCCACTGAGTCTTGGCAACCAGCATGTGCCGCGATGAGCTCAATCACCTCATCTTGGATCAGGGTCGAATCAACATCCATGACGACGAGCTTTGACCCACGTCGTGCAAGGCCTGGCTTCTGCACGCTGAGGTCGACCCCCGTGGCAGATGCGATCGCCGCGAGTCCTGGCCGTAGGTCTTCAATCTGAGTGCCACTGACGTGCAGTTCAAGCGCAGTGACAGGGTAGGCGGCAACCCGGACGATGCGGTCGATGTTGCCTCCGCGGGCCGCGATTTGCCCCGCAACTTCTGACAGGCCCGCAGGGGGGAGCGGATTTCCCATCACAGTCACGATCAACCGTGCGCTGTGCTGTGGGCTCGATTCAGCAGTATCGGCGTTGATCGTGCACGCTAGGCCCAGGTCGCGAGTCGCCGCGTAAACGCTTTGCGTCGCGGCGTCGCAGTCCGTGTTCGTCCGGCCAGAGGTTGAAAGCAACATCCCCAATACGAGTTGGCCACGAATCACGACTTGCTCGATATCGAGCACTGGGAAGTTTGAAGGCGCGAGCGCCTCCAGGATTCGAGTGGTCACGCCTGGTCGGTCTTCGCCGCTGATCGTGACAAGCAGAGTTTCAGTCATTGTGAGGGTGACGCTATCGCGGGTTCGCTGCGGCGGCGAGACAGCGGCGCGCAGTTGTGGCCAGATCGGTCAGGACACGGGTTCGTTGTTGGTCGAGGCCTGCCGTGGGAGTTGGACGAGCAAAAGTTAATGCGATCTCGCAGATGCCGAGGATTTGGGCTGCACTGAAGATTGTGTGTTGGTCCGATCCCGGAAGCGATGATGGGAAGTGTGCCTGCTTCAACTGAGCCTGCATGAGCCTGACTGCTTCGGACACGTCGTCGCGCCCCGTCGCCATATCGAGATCCGCGAGTTGCGCCGTTGCTTCGATCAGAGCGAGCCGAACTTGGCGGGCCGCCTCTTCAGGTCGAACTGCAACGCCAGGCACGACTCCGGGGGTTGTGTGGAAAGCGACCCAGTGTGTCGCTGTTCCCGTGACCTGGGGAATCAGCCCCACACTCAAGTGATCGACAACGATCGCTTGGCCCGCTTCGATCGCTCGTTGGTTGAATCGTGGAGGGCCTGGCAGCCCAGTTGGATCGCCAGCTGCCGGTAGCACTACCCGCAACTGGGAGTCGTGTGCGTTGCGTGTGAGGCCTAGCTCAACGAGGCCGACGAGGAGTCCACTCTCATGGTGTTCGACGCGTTCGGTTCCGACTGGCAGGTCGGAATCTGCAGGTGAGGCTGACCCGCAGATCCGTTGTGCACCGAATGCCGTGAGTGCTGTGGTGATTTCGTCGGCGCTGCACTCGCTCGCGATCCACGCGTTCACCCACGTGGTCAGAACGACCGCGCGGGGGATCGGCTCACGTAGGGCCTGTGGCACCGAGGTTGCGAAGCTTGGCTGTTCAGTCATGGTTTCAGAATCCTACGTGCTGCGACGAGTAGGGTTCACCCCGTGAGGTGGCGCGATGCAGACCGTTCAGGTAACTGATCTCAGCGACCCCGCGCTCCTTCCGTTCACGAAGTTGACGGACATGCAGTTGCGGCTAAAGGTCGAACCGGAGCGAGGGATCTTTCTTGCTGAAGGCGAGAAGGTCATTCTTCGCGCTCTCGAAGCGGGATTTTCACCCTTGAGCGCGCTCATGGAGCCGAAATGGCTGCCCGGTCTGGCGCCTGCGCTTGCTAGCCACGACTGTCAGGTGTTCTTGGCAGATGAGGCGTTACTGAAGTCTGTAACGGGCTACCGATTGCATCGAGGCGCGCTCGCCGCGTTTCACCGCCGACCACTTCCGTCGGTCGAGCAGGTGCTCGAGGGTGCGCGGGTAATCGTGGTCCTCGAGGACCTCGTCGACCACACCAATGTTGGTCTGATCTTCAGGTCGGCCGCAGGTCTCGGCGTTGATGCAGTGCTTGTCTCGCCTCAATGTGCTGATCCGTTGTACCGCCGCAGCGTCAAGGTCTCGATGGGAGCGGTGCTGACAACACCGTGGACTAGGGCGGACCCTTGGCCATGGCTCGTTGATGATCTCGGCCCACGTGGCTTTGAGCGGATTGCCCTCACGCCCGCCGCAGACGCGGTGGACTTGCGTGATTGGCGTCCAACGGTTGCCGAACCCAAGGTTGCGCTCCTGCTCGGGAGCGAGGGGCCTGGACTCTCGGACGCCGCTTTGAAGGCCGTCGATACAAGAGTTCGGATTCCGATGACGGATCGGGTCGACTCCCTCAATGTTGCTGCCACTGCGGCTATCGCCTGTTACGCCCTAGTGGCGAGCAACCACTTGTAGAACCGTGGCAAGGTGACGCCATGGCTGAACTAGTTCTCATCCGACATGGCGAAACCGAGTGGAGTAAGTCCGGGCAGCACACCGGCCGGACGGACATTCCCCTCACCCGTAACGGCCGAAAGCGAGCTGCGGAACTTCAGCCGCTCCTGAGCCACAGAGCCTTCGGGCTCACCGTGTGTTCTCCGATGGAGCGTGCGCGAGACACCGCACATCTGGCTGGATTGACCCCAGACGAGATCGACCCCGATCTCATGGAATGGGACTACGGTGCCTGGGAAGGTCGAACGACACCCGACATTCGCGTCGAGCTTGGCAATCCCGAGTGGGCGATCTGGGACTACCCGATTCCGCCAGGCGCAACGCCGGGGGAGTCAACCGACGAGGTCGCTGTGCGATGCCAGCGCGTGATCGACAAATGTCTGCCGGTGTTGAACTCCGGGCGTGATTGTGCGTTGATCGCGCACGGACACGTGCTGCGCATTCTGACGGCAACGTGGCTCGGATTGCCGTCAGACAAGGGGCGGTTGTTCATGCTGGAGGCGGGCGCGTTGTCTTCACTTGGTTTTGAGCGGACGCAGCATGTGATCTCCGGTTGGAATCAAACACCGGAATAGGTCTACCTGCGAAGCGATCAACGTGAGGCCCCCGTCATCCGTGACGGGGGCCTCACGTCTATGCGCGAGCCCTGGAGTTAGTGCACGCCCGACATCAACTTGCTGATCTTCTTGACCTGTGTTGCAAAGATCGCGGCGACGATCACGGCGCCAAGTCCAAGCAAAGCAAAGTATCCCGCGTTGCCGAGCGGTTCTTGCAAGCCTGCGAGCAAACCACCGATCGCATCTCCGACGGCCGTGGCAAGGAACCACAAAGCGAGCACTTGGCTCTCCATGCCGCGTGGTGCGAGTTGGGTGGAGGCCGAAAGTCCGGTTGGGCTCAACAGCAACTCCGCGATCACCTGGATGAAGAACACCAAGACCAGCCATTCCCATGCAACCAGGGTGCCGCCGGAGCTCACCTTGCCGAGGTATGACATCACGAAGAACGAGAAACCAATGAGGAAGATTGCGATCGCGAACTTGGCTGGTAGGGAGGGTGCGCGCTTCCCGAGTTTGATCCATAGGTAGGCAAACACGGGCGCGAAGATGATGATGCCGATCGGGTCGACGGACTGCAGCCAACTCGCGGGGAACTGGAAGTCCCCGATGTACCGGGAGGTGTTGTTCTCAGCGAAGAGGTTGAGGATCGACCCGCCCTGGTCGAAGATCATCCAGAACATCACAGCGCCGACGAAGATCCAGATGTAGGCACGCATCCGGCTGACCTCGATTGGGCTCAAGGACTTGTTTCGGAAGATGCGGGTGAAGTAGATGAATGGCGTTGCGATTGTGACCGCGCTGAGGAACCAGATCACGTGTTTGCTGTCGAAGGTCCCGAGGGCCACATCGATGATCGCGAGGATCGCGCAGATGGCCAGCCCAACGCCGGTGATGGTGAAGACCTTGCGAAGGAGTGCCCGCTCGGCGGGATTCGGGACGCGCTTTCCGATCGGTCCCAGGGTGCGTGGTGCGAGCAAGACGTAGACCAGTAGAGCGACCGTCATACCGATGCCGGCTGCAGCAAACCCGACGTGCCAGCCAATCTCTTGCCCGAGGTAGCCGCAGACGAATGGCGCGATGAAGCCACCGATGTTGATACCCATGTAGTAGATCGAGAAACCGGCGTCGCGGCGTTCGCCTTCGTCGGAGTCCTCGTCGTATAGCCCACCAACCATCGCGGAGATGTTTGGCTTCAAGAAGCCGGTTCCGAGGGCAACACAAGCGAGGCCTGGCCAGATTGCCCATGAGGTAGGGATAGCGAGGACGTAGTGACCGCCGGCGATGATGAATGCGCCAATCAGGACCGTTTTGCGTGGACCCCAGAGTCGGTCAGAGAGCCAGCCACCAGGTACTGCGAGTAGCCAGACCATCGCCGAATACACGCCGTAGATGCCGACAGCTTCCGCTGTCGACATGCCAAGTCCACCGTTCTCGGTGGGTGCGACGAGGTACAAGACCAGGATCGCGCGCATTCCGTAGTAGCTAAAGCGCTCCCACAGTTCCGTGCTAAACAGGGTCGCCAAGCCGACGGGTTGACCAAGAAACCTATGGTCTTCCGCTGTGGGAACGCGCAACTCGGTTGCCATGAGTCGGGACGCTACTTCGATGTGGCACATGGTTGCGCGCTGCCAAGAGTTAATTACGCAAGACGAGAAGGGTCAATTTGGCCACCCAACGGGCTATCTGCCGCGGATTCGACGTCTTGGTGAGGCATGCTTGGACCCGAGTATTGGAATCAATCGAAGCGAAAGGCGTGCCACTGTGACCCGTAGTTGGGGACTTGAAGTGTTCCGGCACCGTGATCTTGCGGCTAGAACCGCCGCATTCGCAGCGTCTGCTGACGTTGGCGCCTCGTTCGCGCCGAACCTGTTACCGCGAAAGCCACTCGATCAAGCGATCGCCACGGGCGTGTCCGCGAGCATCGCCTACGGGGTAGCGAACCTCAGTCAGTCCTTCATTGACGGGATGTCTCGGCGGATCGCTCCCGGCCGTGATCGCGCACCCACCGAAAGTCGTAAGTACCTCAACACGATTGCGAACCTCACGGCGATCGGCGCTGGTGTTGCCCTGCAACGTGTGTTCGTTCAGCGTCGCGGTGAGCCGGTGAAGCGCGCTGCCGTGCGAACCATCGGTTGGGAACTGACCTTCAGTGGGATTTCCGGTCTCGGTATTACAGCGGTCACGGGTGCACTCGAGCGGCGAACGGATCGTCCCGACGGCAAGACTCATCCTGCAGTGCTGCCTATCTCGTTTGCCGTTGGCGCGGTAATTGCCGCAGGTGAGATCACCTGGTATCGACGTCACCAAGAAAATGCTCCTCCGCTGGTCAATTCCCTCGGGCAGGGCCTGTTGGTCATGGCTGGCGTCAGCGGCGTTGGCTTTGCCGAAACCCGCCTGGCACGCGTTGTTGCCCTCGGCGTGCGGCGAACCGTCCCAGGCCTGTCGCTCCTTGCCGAACCAATCGGCCACGCCTTTGGTCTTGGCATCATCGGAGCAGGACTGACGTTTGGCATGGAATACGTTAATCGCCAGGCTGAGCAAGGTGGCGCCGCGATTGAAGCGGCGTACCAAGATCCGGCGACCGGCGAGCGTGTGAGCGGTGGACCGAATTCAGTTGTCGATTGGCAGACGTTGAGCCGGGAGGGTCGACGGTTCGTCAACATGGCGCTGACCCCAGATGAAATCACCGCTGTCACCGGCAAACCGGCGGTGTCGCCCGTCCGCGCGTTCGTCGGTTTGACGACGGCACCGACGGTTGACGCGCGGGTAGCCATCGCGATGCAAGAACTTGAGAATTTGGGCGCATTCGAGCGCTCCGTGCTGTGTTTCTCGTCCCCGACGGGCACGGGCTATATCAACTACGTGGTAGCGGAAACGCTCGAGTATCTGACAGGCGGCGACTGCGCGACCGTTGGGTTGCAATACTCGTTGCGCCCGTCCTTCTTGTCGCTGGACAAGGTGAAGCTTGGCCGCGAGCAGAACCGCGCGTTGCTTCATGCGATCCACGGCCGCCTCATGGGAATTGACCCGGCAAAGCGGCCACGGTTCGTCACCATGGGGGAGAGCCTCGGAGCGTTCACCATGCAAGACGCGTTCCTCCACGAAGGCACAGGCGGCCTGCACCGCGCGGGGATCGATCGCGGCCTGTTCATTGGTACCCCGGCTGAGAGCAAGTGGGCCGAGCAGTGGCGGTTCGATCCGGAGCGTTACGACCCCGACTCAGAGGTCGTTGAAGTTGCCAGCTACGAGGAATGGCTCGAGCTATCGCCCGAGCGGCGTGAGAGTGCGCGATACGTGTTGCTTAGCCATCACGAAGATCCGATCACCAAGTTCTCGCCTGCGATGGCGGTCCAAAAGCCGGAGTGGCTCGAAGACGGGCCGCGCCGTTCCCCAGCTGTACACGAGGGGGTCAGTTGGCGTCCCTTTACGACATTTGTGCTGACGGCGGTTGACATGAAGAACGCAACCGACGTTGTGCCGGGGACTTTCGAGGCGTTTGGCCACGACTACCGCGCCGACCTTGCCCGCTTCACCGCGCTTTCGTTCGGTTTGGAAGTCAGCGAGGACGAATTGGCAACGATCGAGCGGGCACTTCGCGAGCGTGAACTGACGTGGGCGGAGAAGCGATTGGTCGCCGAACAGATCGCCCAGGCCAAGGAAGCGATCTCTAGGCAAATGAGTTCGTGGGGTGCAACCGGCGAAGTCCTTCCCAGTGGCCTTTCCGGATTGACCGCAATGTCAGCAGGAGCGCTGGGAAGCGGTTCAGGGACTGGGTAGCAGTCGAGGCTGAAGTACGCCGGCCCGGGATGCGGGAAACTTCTACTCCACGAGGAGTCATTGTGGCGTCTGACTACGGGGCAGCTGAACTAGGCAAGCTGTTCACCGAACGGCATGCCGAAGCGGTAAAGGACCTTGGTCGCTTCAACTTGGCGGTGTTTGGCAAGACAGGTGCGGGTAAGTCGACGCTGATCAACGCCATCTTCGGCAGCGATGTGGCAGCGACTGGCACCGGTCCGCCGGTCACAACAGACGTGACGTACTACGAACATCCCGACGGAATCCTCGGTCTGTATGACTCGCAGGGCTTCGAGACCGGCCACGGCGGCGATGCGGTGCTAGCCGGTCTCGAACGAATCGTTAGCGATAGTCGGACACAGCCAGTTGAACGGCATATTCATGCCGCGTGGTACGTCGTCAGATGGAGTGATCGACGGTTTGAGCAGGCTCAAGCCGCATTCGTTCGGAAGCTCTCGACGCTCGTGCCGGTGATTTTTGTGCTCAGTCAGGTGCCAAAGGCACCGGACGGCCGCGTGCATCACGATGCGCTGGCCTTCGCCACCTACATCGAAAGTCTGGCGTTGCCGACGTCGCCGGATGGATCGGTAGTCCTGACGAATGCGCTCTACGACGACTTTCACGGCAATGTGGTCTTCGGGTTGGATCGCCTCCTGGACGCAACCTTCGCGACTGCTCCCGAAGCAAGTCGTCGCGCACTGACTGCCGCGCAGTTGATCGATAAGGAGCGTAAAAGACAGGCGTCGAATCAGATCGTTAAGGCTGCCTCGGCGTCGGCGCTAACGACTGGCGTGACACCGATTCCGTTCTCCGACGCCGCAATCTTGGTCCCTATTCAAATCGCCATGATCGCCAGAATTACAGCGGCGTACGGATTGTCGGTGCCCTCGTCCAAGCTTGCCGCCCTCGTCGGTTCACTCATGCTCACCTCCGGCGCCACGACGGCTGGGCGCTGGCTGGTCGGTTCCCTGTTGCGGTTTGCGCCTGGCGGTCAAATCCCGGCCGCAGTGATCTCGGGGACTGTCGCAGCGTCATTGACGACCGCGGTAGGTCGTGCCTGGATCGAGGTGTGTGAACGGATGCTCGAACGGGATGTGAATGGCAGCCCGATAGACATCGACCTCATGCAGGAACTATTCCGGCAAGAGTTCAAGCAGCGCTTCCGAATGAAGCCGACCACCTCGGCCTGACGCGCCAGCGCGACTACTTCTTGGCTGGTGCTTTCTTCGCTGTCGCCTTCTTGGCTGGTGCTTTCTTGGCTGGCACACGCTTGGCTGGAGCTTTCTTCGCTGCGGCCTTCTTGGCTGCTGGTGCCTTCTTTGCCGCCCCATCCACTTGGGCCTTAGCGCCGACGGCGATCACGGCTTCCAACGACTCGGAGATGCAATCAGTGAGTTGATCGGGGAATGCCACGGCGCCGCGATCGACGTTGATTCCGAGGAAAACCTTGCCGTCGTAGGACATGAGGCCGATGTTGACGGCCGCTCCACCCTTGGGTGCAAAGGGGATCAAGGACCGAACCAACGCGCCAGCGAAGAACACGGGAATGGGTGGGCCGGGGACGTTCGTTGCTGCGAAGTCGGTGCCCTTCATCAGACCGCCGGAGATCGAGGTGGTGATGGGCCGCGGAAGCAGAGTCAACACCTTGTAGACGACGTCAGAGAGTGCAAGGGCAGGTTCCATACGGGCCTGGGCAAGAATCGGATGCAATTGTTTGATGCGTGCTTCGGCATCTTCGAGGTTGACCGGCACGAGGAACCGCGCCGGGACCCAGCGGTTTCCACTGCCTTCGTCACCTTCGGTGCGCACGTTGATCGGCATATTGACCCGGAGCGCTTCGGGTGTTGAGCCGTGCGCATGGTGGTAGGACGCGAGTCCGCCGGCAACTGCCGCCATGAACGCATCATTGAGCGTGCAGCCGACTGCCTTCGCAGCCTTCTTCAGGTCGTCAAGTGGTGATTCGATCACCGAAAACGCGACGGAGAGCGAGCGGTTGGTCCACAAGTCAGACATCGGGATCGCAGCTGGCGCCATCAGACGGCCCGCCGACGCTACCCACTCTTGTGCCTCAACTGCCGACGTCATGGGATCAGCGACAGCCTTCATCGCAAGATCCGATGCGCCCTTGGCTGTGCCCTTGATGTCACTCAAGGTCGTCTCGCGACCAACCTTCACACCCTGCTTGAGGCGGTTGCGCGTATCGAGGTGGTGGGGTGCTGGCGCCTCGGGCTTGGGCGGGAGATCCATGTTGGGTTCACGCGTGAGGTCAAACAACGAAGCGGCCATCTGGAGCCCACCGACCCCGTCGGTGATGGCGTGGTGAATCTTGATGATGAACGCGGCGCGACCATCGGCAAGGCCCGTAACCACGTGAACTTCCCACAACGGCCGAGCCCTGTCGAAGTCCTGTTCGCTGATGGTCTCGGCGAGTTCGAGGACCTGGGGGAGTCCGGTGTCCTTCCCCGGAACTCGCTCCCACCGCAGGTGGTAAGAGAGGTCGAAGTTCTCGTCTGTTTCCCAGCGGGGCGGCAGCAGCGAGAATGGGTTGCCGATCGCCCGTTGCCGTAACTTCGGAGCGGACAACGACATCCGCTCTACGCGATCGATGACGACGTCCGTTTCAGGTTCGGCATCAAGTTCGGCAACGAGGGTGATGACGGAACGCAGGAGCGGATCGCCTTCAACCCCCCACATCACAGCATCAAAGGCGCCCATTCGGGGATCATTAGTAACCACGCGCCAATAGTCTTAGATAACGCCGCTTGATGCCAGGCGTGCTGGCAGGATGGGCGATTATGGTCGCGAATAATGAGCCCGCCAGTAGTCCAGACGAGGTACCTGCGTCTCGGCCACCACTGATCGATCACCTCGTCATTGGCGGTTTGAAGTCGTATGCGCAGTCGCCTACGAAGGTTCCGCTGGCCCCATTGACTCTTGTCTTCGGCCCAAACTCGGCGGGCAAATCATCGCTGCTTTCGACGTTGACCCTGTTACGCCAAACGGTGGTCTCCGATAAGCCGTATCACCTGCGCACCCGTGGTGATCTTGCTGATGTCGGTTCGTTCAGACTCGCGGTTCACCAACACGATCCGGCAACTCGAATCACTCTGGGGATCGGCTTTCCCGCGCCAGACCCAGATGCCACAACGTGGCTCGGCTCAAGTGTCCTGAGGGAGCTGAGCTTCGGCTACGGCTGGGATGAATCCCGTGAACGCCCTGGCGACACACTCGTCGGCATCGACCTCGACGGGATCGCAACGGAATTCTTGGTTGACGGTGATGGCGTCGTCACTGCCGGCCAAGACGATCCACAGTGGGATGACTTTCTCGCTTCGTTGGCGATTGCGCGTGAGGTCCTCGATCCGATCGCCTCCATGCCCAGTCAGCCGATCATGCGTCGCAGTGACGACGCGCACCCTGCGGGTCCCCTCGCTTCCGGTGACCCCGTCGCGGCCGCTCGGCTAGGGCTCGGCGTCCAACTGAAGGCAGAACTCAGCGAAGTGCTTTCCAGGATTGCCTACCTCGGACCCATTCGTGCGAGGCCGGAACGCTCGGCTTCGTTGAGCACCACGGCGTACCACTACGTGGGCCCTGAGGGCGAGTACACAACAGAAGTCCTCGCGGACAATCCCAGCCTCGTCGACGAGGTCAATGCGTGGTTCGATCGCCTTGGCCTCGGGTATCAGATTCGAATCGTGACACCGACGTCAGACGAGGTATCGGTCACCGCAGGAGACTTTGCTGTGCTTGGGCTCATCGATGTGCGTGACGACCCGCCGAGCCTCGTCTCATCGCGAGCAGTTGGCTACGGAATTAGCCAGATCACCCCCATTGTGGTGCAGTCGCTTCTGAGCCGCGATGGCATGCTGCTGATCGAGCAACCTGAAGTCCACATCCATCCTCGGCTTCAGGCCCAGGTTGGTGACCTGTTGATTAACAGCGTTCAGGAGCGTGGAAACCAAGTTCTTGTCGAGACCCATTCCGAGCATCTCGTCCTTCGACTTCTTAGGCGAGTGCGTGAGGGCGTGCTCGACCCCAAAGATCTCTCGATCCTCTACGTTGATCTGCTCGCCGATGGAGCCGCGCACGTCCGTCGGCTTGACGTTGATTCTGACGGTGACTTGGTCGAAGGCTGGCCCGGGGGCTTCTTTGACGAGCGTCTCGAAGAGGTATTGGGTCAGCGCTGGTGACGCCGCCTAAGCATGTGCGTGAGACCGGAGTGGTCGTTGGGGTTGGCATCGACCCCTCGGCAATTGGGGAACCGATCGCGGTGCTCGACCCCGCGCTCGCCAGGTCTGTTCACGAAGAGCTGCTCGAAGCACTGATGATTCACGGGCGCGTGGTGTTTACCTCCAAGCAGGACCGAGACGGATTCGTCAGTCAGATCTCCGGCTTACCCTCGAACGTCGGCAAACTTTGGGAGGCGCTGATCTCGTCGGGTCGCATCAAGCTCGAAGTACTTGATCCGCCGGTAGAGCCGGGGCTCGCACAGACCCTCGACGTGCAGGAGATCGCAGAGCACCTGGGCCGTCGTGTTGATCTGGTGCTGCTTGAACGTGAACATGCGGAGCTACTCGGTGTTCCGCCAGATGCGTTCAGCATGGATGCTCCGGGCGGGAGTCCCGAACTCGGGCGGCTGTCGACAGCGACCCGAACCAAGGCACTGCGCCGAGCGCGCGAACTGGTTGACGCCCCGATCAGGGAGGGCGACAACCGGGAGGACATCTGGCGTGACCGACTGGAGCCATTTGTGGCCGTAAGTAAGTCGGTCGTCATCTACGACCGGTATGCCGGAGTGCACGCTGCCCGGCGATTTGTCTACAAGTTGCGCAGCCGGGACGGACTGACCTGGTTGATGGGGAAGATCGCTCAGCACCCGGGCCGACGTGTGCGCCTCATTACTGCGGTGATGGAGGAGGATGCCGGCCGGCGAATGGATGCTGAAGTCATCGCTGATGGGCTCCAGGAATTGCGTTGGTCTCTAGGGGAGGCTGACGTGATGCTCGATGTCATCTTGATTCCTGACGGCGCCAAACGGTTTGGTCATGACCGGCATATTCGTTTTGGCGAGCGGGTCGCGCTGGCATTGGGGCCAGGCCTACAGACGTTCTCCACCCAACATGCCGAAGAGACCGTGACGGTTGCCCGACTGCCTATTGCGGATGCCCGTGACCGGGAGCGGGGGACCGAAAGAAATCAGCTGCGGCCACCTCCAGAAGGCTGGATCACGAACCGTCATGCGGCGCGTGGTTAGGCGGTTTCCAGGAGGGTGTTGAGGTCGGCTTCGATGGTGGTGTAGCCGTTGTTGAGCGGGAGTGGGCGCGGTCGTGGTTGGCGGTGGATCATGCCGCGCGGGCTTTCCCATTCGATGAACGTGATGGTCGTGTCGTCATCGTCGCTGTCGCTGCCATAGCCACTTGGACTGCCACTGCTGCCGCCACTGCCACCGCCACCGCCACTTCGACTGCCACTTCCGTAGCTTCTGCCGCTGCCACTAGGTTCGGCTGCACCGGCGTTGCTTGTTCGGTGTCTGTCGGGCGGTTTCACTATCCGTAG